>JAFVPA010000020.1 GCA_017505505.1 Oscillospiraceae bacterium
CGTGACATGGGTAACGGCAAGATCAGAACTGCCGGTGTTGCCATGGGTATGCAGGGCAGCTGTATCTCCAATGTGGACGTTGGCTCCGCCACCCTCAAGCTCAGCGAGGACGGCACCTACAACCTGGTCATCGGTGCCGCTGATATGGGCACCGGCTGTGATACGATCCTGGCCCAGATGGTAGCCGAACTGATGGACTGTGATGTGGACGATGTGGCCGTCTTCGGTGCGGATACCGATGTATCTCCCTACGACTCCGGTTCCTATGCTTCCTCCACCACCTATATCACCGGCATGGCCGTGGTAAAGGCCTGCAATGAACTGAAAAAGCAAATCTGCACCATTGCCGCGGGCATGATGGACTGTGAAGAGGAAGCGGTTGAATTTGCAAGCACCTGCGTCCGCCGGACCGGAACCGATCAGATCGTAAGCCTTACCGACATTGCCTACAAAGCTCAGGTGGGCAACACGGTTCCTGCGGAAACCACCCAGACCCACACCTCTCCCGTTTCTCCTCCCCCCTACATGGTGGGCATGGTGGAGATCGAGCTGGATAAGCTCACCGGCAAGGTGGACATTCTCGATTATATGGCTGTTGTGGACTGCGGCATCCCCATCAACCCCAACCTGGCCCGGATCCAGACCGAAGGCGGTATCGTCCAGGGCATCGGCCACACCCTGATGGAGAATGTGACCTATGACCGCAACGGACGTCCCGCAGAATCCAGCTTCATGCAGTACAAGGTGCCCACCCGTCTGGACATGGGCCGGTTGAAGGTGGAGTTCGAGCACAGCTATGAGCCCACCGGTCCCTTCGGTGCCAAGTCCATCGGCGAGATCGTCATCAACACCCCCGGTCCCGCCATTGCCCATGCCATCTACCGGGCAACCGGCAAATGGTTCCGGGAGCTGCCCATCACCCCTGAGCAGATCGCCATGTCCATGACTCAGGAATAATCTTCCACTGTAAAGTAAAAAACGCCTGATTTCCGGGAGGAAGTCAGGCGTTTTTGCTGTTTCAAGAGAAATACACAATGATAATGAACGTAGACGGAGTACTGGAAATTGCTGGCATGATATACTCGTTTGTCACGTTATTTCCTGTTTGCTCAAACCCGTAGAGGCGTTCTTTCGGATTTTTACCATGCGTGACATTATCACGGAAATCAGGAAGTTTTTTTCTTATACTATAGACAAGATAAAATAAAAAAACAAAAACAAGGAGGCGCTTTTATGAATTACAGTGCATTGATCCAGAATAGAAAATCCTACCGGGAATTCACCGATAAGCAGGTTCCCTTCTCCACTTTGGAAGCGATTAAGAGCTACTACCATAACTCCGTCCGCCGTCTGCTGCCGGAACTGAAGACCCAGCTCTATTTCTTCGGAACCGACGCCCGGGCCGCCCTGGAAGGTGCCGCAGGTTACAACCAGTTTCTGGTAGGCGCACCCCAGTACCTGGTGCTGCTGTCTGAAAACCATGATCTTGACTATATCAACGCAGGCTTCGTGATGCAGGATCTTCTGCTGAAGCTCTCTGAGCTGGAGCTGGACAGCTGCTGGCTGACCTTCACCGACAGTGAGGAGATCAAAGGTGTGCTGGGTATTGACAGCCCCTTGAATGTTGCGGCCATTGCCGCCTTCGGCTACGGAAAGAAGGCTGTCAAGCGGCTGCGGCTGAATATCCGCAGCATGTCTGATGTGGACATCAAGGCAAAGTACCGTTACATGGAACCCAAGCGCAGTGTCAATGATCTGGCCTTTGTGGACACCTGGGGCAACAGCCATAATCTGGACCGGTACATCGGCTTCTTTGACGACATGCTGTGGGAAGCCCTGTATGCGGCCTCACTGGCTCCCAGCTATCTGAACCGGCAGGCTTACGGTTTCCTGCTCCACGATGGGGCTGTCAGCCTGGTAGCCAGACCTGATGCCTACAACACCAAAATCGATGGTGACCTGAGCCTGGGCATTGTCCTGCTCCACTTCACTGCCGTTGCGGAACACTGGGCCGGAAAGCTGCACTGGGACTTTGACCCCGCAGCAGATGGCTTGCAGATCCCACAGGATCATAAGATCATCGCAACTACGGCACTCTGATACTATTGAGGACCCGGAAACCCGGGTCCTTTCCTTTTCGGTGATATCATCACAGAAGTCCATTCTCTTTTTGGCTATAATAAAGCCACAAAACAGAAATACAAGGAGGGCTAACCTATGGCAGCTATCAATATCAATAACAATAATTTTCACAACGAAGTGATGGATTCCGAAAAGAAAGTTCTGCTGGACTTCTGGGCACCCTGGTGCGGCCCCTGCCGGATGGTGGTTCCTATGGTGGAGGAAATCGCCAGGGAGCGTCCTGACATCAAGGTAGGCAAAGTCAATGTGGACGAAAATCCCGAGCTGGCCAGACAGTTCAGCGTTATGAGCATTCCTACCCTGGTGGTAATGGAAAACGGTAAAATTATCAACCAGGCCCGGGGAGCAAGACCCAAGAAAGCAATTCTTGCCATGCTGTAAGGAGGTGCGCTTATGGGCTTCTTTGATTTTTTCAAACAGCCTGACATTAATCAGGGTGTAACCGATTACCACAATACTCCGGAGGCCGTTCTGCTGGATGTGCGTACCCCACAGGAATACCGGGAAGGCCATATTCCCGGCAGCAAAAATATTCCGCTGCAACAGCTTGACAAAATTATTACTACAGTAGAAAATAAAGCTACATCCCTGTATGTCTACTGCCACTCCGGTGCCCGGAGCCGTCAGGCGGTAAACCTTTTGGCGCATCTGGGATATTCCAATGTACATAATATCGGCGGCATTGCCGCATATCGCGGAAAGGTGGAATCTGTATGAAAGTTGTGATCGTAGGCGGCGTGGCCGGTGGAGCTACAGCTGCGGCAAGGATCCGCAGACTGGACGAAAAAGCTGAGATTATCGTTTTTGAGCGTTCCGGATACATTTCCTACGCCAACTGCGGTCTGCCTTATTATATCGGCGGTGTGATCGAAGATCCCGAGGATCTGACCTTGCAGACCCCGGAGAGTTTCTTCTCCCGGTTCCGTATCCATATGAAGGTACACCATGAGGTCACCGCCATTCACCCGGACAAAAAAACTGTTTCCGTGAAAAACCTGAAAACCGGAGAAGCATTTGAAGAAAGCTATGACAAGCTTCTCCTCTCTCCCGGCGCAAAGCCTGTCTGGCCCAATCTGCCCGGTATGGACAGCGGCAAGCTGTTCACGCTGCGCACTGTGGAGGATACCTTCCGGATCAAGGAATTTGTGGATCAGAACAAGCCGAAGTCCGCTGTCATGGTGGGCGGCGGCTTCATCGGTCTGGAGGTTGCAGAGAACCTGCGGGAGCTGGGTATGGATGTGACCATTGTACAGCGGCCCAAACAGCTGATGAATCCCTTCGATGCCGATATGGCTTCCTTTATCCATGCAGAAATGCGCAAACACGGTGTTAAGCTGGCTTTGGGGTACTCCGTGGAGGGATTTGCGGAGCGTGACGGCGGTGTAGATGTGATATTGAAGGACAATGCGCCCCTCCATGCCGATATGGTAATACTGGCCATCGGGGTCACCCCGGAATCCGGTCTTGCCAAAGCGGCCGGACTTGCTTTGGGTATGAAGGGCAGTATTCTGGTGAATGACCGGATGGAGACCTCCGCCCCTGACATTTATGCAGTGGGCGATGCCGTTCAGGTGAAGCACTATGTCACCGGCGAAGATGCCCTGATCGCACTGGCTGGCCCGGCCAACAAGCAGGGAAGGATCGCGGCGGATAATATCTGCGGCGGTGACAGCCGGTATTTAGGGTCTCAGGGCAGCTCCGTGATCAAGGTCTTTGATATGACCGCAGCCACCACCGGTATCAACGAGACTAACGCAAAGAAATCCGGTCTGGATGTGGATACCGTGATCCTTTCCCCTATGAGCCATGCAGGCTATTATCCCGGCGGCAAGCTGATGACCATGAAGGTGGTCTTTGAAAAGGAAACCTATCGGCTGCTGGGGGCCCAGATCGTGGGTTATGACGGCGTAGACAAGCGGATTGATGTTCTGGCAACTGCTATTCACGCCGGAATGAATGCAACCGATCTGAAAGATCTGGACCTTGCGTATGCGCCGCCTTACTCCTCTGCAAAAGATCCTGTAAATATGGCAGGCTTTATGATCGACAACATTTCCAAGGGTTTGAAGCAATGGCATCTATCTGATGCTGCCAATCTGCCCCGGGATGGCAGTGTTACCCTGTTGGATACCCGAACCGTGGGCGAGTACAGCCGGGGACATATCGATGGTTTCAAAAATATCCCGGTAGATGAGCTGCGGGAACGGATTGGAGAGATCAGTCCGGGCAAATCTGTCTATGTGATCTGCCAGAGTGGCCTGCGCAGCTACATCGCAACCCGGATCCTGGAAGGCTATGGCTTTGAAGCATATAACGTCGCCGGTGGCTTCCGGTTCTACGATGCGGTCATGAATGACCGGGCATTGATTGAAGCTGCCCTTGCCTGTGGCATGGACAAATAAAAGAAAATTTGAACGCCACGCTTTCTGCAAAGGAAGCGTGGCGTTTCCTATGTCCAATGGGTGATGTCATCGCGGAAAAGGAAAGACCTTGGCGGTACACAGTGTGGACCGCCATTTGTTATGCTCTGCGGAATCAGCAAACAGCGTGCCGATGTGTGATATCGTCACGGAAGGTGTGGCATTTTTGGGATATACTAAGGTCAAACAAAGAAAGGAGTTGGCATATATGGCTGCTATTAATATTGATTTCAAGAATTTTCGGGAGATGATCCATGACGAGAAGCCTCTCCTGGTGGATTTCTGGGCACCCTGGTGCGGGTACTGCCGCCGTATTGGTCCGGCATATGATAAAATCGCGGAGAACTATGGCGGTGATGTCATTGTGGCGAAGGTGAACATCGACGAAGAGCGTGACCTGGCCCGGCAAGAACAGATTGAGGTTATTCCAACGCTGGTGCTTTACCACAAAGGGGAGGCACTGGGTTCCATCGTAGCACCAGAATCCAGAGCTGCCATTGCGGAATTTCTTCGGGAGACGCTGGGACAGTGAGGAGGGATGACTATGGCACAGAGTCGGATTTATGATATGCTTATTATCGGCGGTGGCCCCGGTGGATATACCGCGGCTTTGTATGCGGCCCGGGCAGGGCTGGATGTTGTGGTTTTGGAAAAACTGTCCGCCGGCGGTCAGATGGCTCTGACCCATCAGATTGATAATTACCCCGGATTCGATGAGGGAATCGACGGTTTCGAACTGGCAGAAAAGATGCAGCGTCAGGCGGAGCGCTTTGGCGCAGAGACGGAATATGCCGAGGTTTACCGGATGGAACTGACGGCTCAGCCAAAGATGGTGGAGACCAGTGAAGGAATATTCTATGGAAAGACTGTAGTACTTGCCACCGGAGCAGGTCCCCGGGAACTGGGATTGCCGGGTGAAAAAGAACTGGTGGGCCGGGGGGTAGCCTATTGTGCGGCCTGTGACGGAATGTTCTACCGGGACAAGACCGTGGCTGTGGTAGGCGGCGGAAATTCTGCTGTGGCGGATGCTTTGCTGCTGAGCCGGGTGGCAAAGAAGGTTATTCTGATCCACCGCCGGGATACGCTTCGTGCGGAGAAAATTTATCATGATCAACTGCAAAAGGCGGAAACTGTTTCTTTTCGTTGGAACAGTGCCGTCACGGAACTGCTTCACGATGATAAAGTGACGGGTATTCGTCTGAAAGACCTGCAGACCGGGGAAGAATCGGTGCTGGAGTGCGATGGCGTTTTTGTCAGCGTAGGCCGCAAGCCGGCCACGGATCTGGTGGCAGACCAGATAGACCTGGATTCTGCCGGCTATATTTTGGCGGGGGAGAACACCCGGACCAACATTCCCGGCGTTTACGCAGTGGGGGATGTACGGAGCAAGCCTTTGCGTCAAATTGTGACGGCTGTTGCAGATGGTGCTGTTGCGGTTCATGCGGCGGAGGGATTTCTTGCAAGCAGATAAAGATGGACAGGAAAGCAAACAGCGCCATCCCGATCATGGGATGGCGCTGTAATAGGTTTTATGCGGGAATCACAGACCGGTCATGGCAGCCAGAACGGCTACTTCCATAGTCTGCATGTTCTTCTTGGTGGCCAGACCTTCGTCCATATCGATATCGGTGAAGCCGCCGTCGTGGGTGCAGACGATGCGGTTGGTCTTGCCCTCCATCAGCAGTTCTACGGCCAGGTAGCCCATTTTGGTAGCGGCCACACGGTCACGGGCATTGGGAGAACCGCCGCGTTGGATGTGGCCCAGAACGGTGACACGGGGATCCATGTCGGTGGCTTCCTTGATGGTTTTGGCAACCTCAGAGGCGGAGGCCGCACCTTCGGCCACCACGATCATGTAATGGGTAAAGCCGTTGAGACGGGCCTTACGGATCTTCTCAATCAGCTCCTCATCACTGATGGGATGCTCGGGAACCAGAACCGCCGTGGCGCCCACAGCCAGACCCACGTACATGGCAAGATAACCGGCATGGCGGCCCATGACTTCCACCACGGAGCAGCGCTCGTGGGACTGCATGGTATCCCGGAGCTTGTCGATGCATTCAATGGCGGTATTGGCGGCGGTATCGAAGCCCAGGCAGTAATGGGTGCAGCCAATGTCATTGTCGATGGTGGCAGGGACGCCGATGACGTTGATGCCGTACTTGCTCAGGGCCTGGGCACCCCGGAAGGTACCGTCGCCGCCAATGGCGATGATGCTGTCCAGACCCAGAAATTTACAGGTAGAGGCAGCCTTGCGCTGGCCTTCGGGGGTCATAAACTCCTTGCTGCGGGCCGTGTACAGGATCGTACCGCCCCGGTTGATGATGCGGCTGACGCTCTTTTCGTCCAGACGCTCCACATCGCCCTGGATCAGACCGTGCCAACCCCGGCGGATACCGTAAACCTCCAGACCATGATGCAATGCAGTACGGACCACGCTGCGGACACAGGCATTCATGCCGGGGGCATCGCCGCCACTGGTGAGAACGCCGATTCTGCGAATAGCCATAAGGATTCCTCCGTTTTTATATAAAATCAAATTGAAAAAACAACTGGGAATAAATTTATTGTAACGGGAAGGAACCGGTTTGTCAATTCGTTGATTTCCATTATCAGACAAAAAATGCGGGTCCGCTTTTGAGGCGGACCCGCAGGATGTGTTACTTCTTTTCCTTGATCAGGAAGATGGCGATGAGGGAGCTGACCAGCAGCAGGTAGGGGTAGAACAGGTAGCGCATGATCTGGAATGCGGTGATGGTGTGGCCCATTTCGGCAACGGCGGAGATGGCCACCAGCATCTGGGCACCGTAGGGGATAACGCCCTGGAAGATGCAGGAGAAGGTATCCAGCAGGCAGGCGGCCCGCTGAGAGGAGATACCATATTCCTCGCTCATTTCTTTGGCGATGGGGTTGGCCATGACGATGGCCACGGTGTTGTTGGCTGTGGCGATGTCCATGGCACCTACCAGCAGGCCCATGCCCAGCTGGCCGCCTTTATTGCCCTTGAACAGGCTCTGGATGAAGCTCAGCAGAGCGTCAAAGCCGCCGTGAACACGGATCAGGCCGCACATGGCAGCAACCAGAATGGCGACCATGGAGGTCTCGAACATGCCGGAAGCGCCGCTGCCCATGCTGGCGAGCAGGTCGGTAGCGGCAGTCTGACCGGTGGCCAGCATGATCACTGCACCGGAAACAATGCCCACCAGCAGCACCACGAAGACGTTGATACCGGCAACGCCGCCGATAAGAACCAGAACGTAGGGAATGATCTGCACCAGGTTGTAGCTTTCCTGGATGGGGGCGGTCTCATGGCCCATGGTCAGCATCAGGATCAGCACCAGCGTTACCAGAGCGGCGGGCAGGGCGATCCAGAAGTTACCTTTGAACTTATCCTTCATGGCACAGCCCTGGCCGTTGCAGGCGGCGATGGTGGTATCGGAGATGAAGGACAGGTTGTCGCCGAACATGGCACCGCCAACGACAGTACCGATGCACAGGGCGATCTCATAGTTGGAGGCCTGGGCAACTTCCACGGCAATGGGGGCGATCAGAGTGATGGTACCGACGGAGGTGCCCATGGCGGTGGAAACGAAGCAGGCAACCACAAACAGGACAGCCACCGCAAACTGGGCGGGGATCAGGTCCAGCATGAAGTATGCCACGCTCTGGGCGGAGCTGCGGCCCACGACACCGACGAAAGCGCCGGCAGTCAGGAAGATCAGCAGCATGGTGATGATATTCTTATCACCCACGCCCTGGCCCATAATTTCCAGTTTTTTATCGAAGCTAAGGGACTTGTTCTGCAGGCAGGCCACCAGAATGGCCACCAGGAAGGCGATGACGATGGGGATGTTGTAGAAGCCCATGGGGATCTTCATGCCGTATTCAAACAGCAGGCCGAGGCCTAAGTAGATCACCAGAAATACGCCGATGGGCAGCAGCGCAATGGGATTGCCTTTTTTCATTTTTTCTTTCCTCCAAACACATTGGTGTGTGACACAAATACTCTATAAATTTACCACACCTTATAGGCAATGTCAAGAATCGTGCATGATCGGATGGAAAAATATCGTTTCGCGGCGAGCCGCCGCTGACAATTCTTGACAGCATCTTATTTCATACAGTATACTATATTATAATATTGTGCGAAAGGGGAAATCTAACATGGCCCAGGCCAATTCCAAGACGTATCTGTTTGAATCCATGCCCATCCCCAAAGCGGTGATGGAGCTGTCTATCCCTATGGTGGTGACCTCCCTGGTTATGGTGGTCTACAATCTGGCGGATACCTTCTTCGTGGGTATGCTGAACGATCCAGTGCAGAATGCGGCGGTGACGCTGGTATATCCTGTTATGCTGGCCTTTAACGCGGTGAACAACCTCTTCGGCGTGGGAACCTCCAGTATGATGAGCCGCAGCTTGGGCCGGGGTGACCATGAGATGGTCCGCACCAGCTCCGCCTTTGGCTTTTACGGTGCCGTGTTCAGCGGTCTGGCCTTCGCGCTGCTGTGTACACTGTTCAAGACACCGCTGATGAACCTGCTGGGCACCGATGCCACCACCTGGGAGGCTACCGCCAATTACATGTTCTGGACCGTGAGCTGCGGCGCCATGCCTGCGATCCTGAACGTGGTCCAGGGTCAGATGGTCCGGGCGGAGGGCGCTTCGCTGCACGCCAGCATCGGCACTATGTCAGGCTGCATTCTGAACATTATCCTTGACCCCATTTTCATCCTGCCCTGGGGCTTCAACATGGGTGCTGCCGGTGCGGGTCTGGCAACATTTATTTCCAACTGTGTGGCCTGCGGCTATTTCTTCGTGCTGGCTGGGGTGAAGAAGGGAAAGACTTTCGTCTGCCTGGATATCCGCAAGCTGAAGAACCTGAGCCGGGAGGTGGTCTTCGGCATTCTGGGCGTGGGTATCCCCGCTTCCATCCAGAATCTGCTGAATGTCACCGGTTCTACTATTCTGAACAACTTCACCGCGGTCTACGGTGCGTCTGCCGTGGCCGCTATGGGTGTTTCCCATAAGGTCAACATGCTGCCGATGCAGGTCTGCCTGGGCTTCTCCCAGGGAATCATGCCTCTGGTCAGCTACAACTACGCCAGCGGCAACCGCAAGCGCATGAAGGATTCCATTCTCTTTGCCATGGGAATCATCCTTCCCATCATGACGGTGGTGACGGTAGGTTACTGGTTCGGTGCTTCTGGTCTGATCCGCCTGTTCATGGACAATCCGGATATCGTGGCCTACGGTACAGCGTTCCTCCGGGGTATGTGCCTTGGCATGGTATTCCTGTGCACCGACTTTATGGCAGTGGGCGTGTTCGCCTCTCTGGGCATGGGCAAGTACAGCCTTACCTTTGCGATTCTGCGCAAGGTAGTGCTGGAAATTCCTCTGCTGTTCATTCTGAACGCACTGTTCCCCCTGTACGGTCTGGCCTATGCCCAGTTCCTGACTGAGGTGATCCTGGCCATCGCCGCAGTGGTGATGCTGGTGCGGATCTTCCGGGAAAAGGCATGACATAAGGACAGGTGTCTGCGAGGGGAAGATTTGTGAAATTTTACAAATCTCTGACTTCACAGCATTTTTACAAAAAAATGATTGAAAAATCATATAAATTGCGGTATAACTATTGTGTCATTTTTTGATTCTGATCCGACCGAGCCAAGCCCGGCCGGGGAAATGAGGTATAATTATGGAAAGAAAAGTCGGAACCATTTCCAGAGGCATCCGTTGCCCCATCATTCGCGAGGGTGATGATCTGACGAAGATCGTTGTGGACTCCGTTCTGGAAGCTGCCGAGAGCGAAGGCTACCAGCTGCGGGACCGTGACATCGTCGCCATGACCGAGTCCATCGTGGCCCGTGCTCAGGGCAACTACGCATCCGTCGATGCCATTGCTACCGATGTCCGCAACAAGCTGGGCGGCGAGACTGTCGGTGTCATTTTCCCCATCCTGTCCCGTAACCGTTTTGCCATCTGCCTGCGCGGCATTGCCCGCGGCTGCAAGAAGGTGGTCCTGATGCTGAGCTACCCCTCCGACGAGGTGGGCAACGAGCTGGTGTCCCTGGACAAGCTGGACGAGGCTAAGGTCAACCCCTTCTCTGATGTGCTGTCCCTGGAGCGCTACCGCGCCCTGTTCGGTGAGAATCTGCACCCCTTCACCCTGGTGGACTACGTTCAGTACTACTCTGACCTGGTCCGTGAGGAAGGCGCTGATGTGGAAGTGGTCTTCGCCAACGATCCCCGGGTCATCCTGGACTACACCAAGAATGTTCTGGCCTGCGACATCCACACCCGTGCCCGTACCAAGCGTCTGCTGTGGGGTGCCGGTGCCGAGCGTGTCTGCGGTCTGGATGACATCCTGAACGCCCCTGTGAACGGCAGCGGCTGCAACGAGAAGTACGGCCTGCTGGGCTCCAACAAGTCCACTGAGGGCATGGTCAAGCTGTTCCCCCGGGACTGCCAGGATCTGGTGAAGAATATCCAGGCTTCCTTCCTGGAGAAGACCGGCAAGCTGGTGGAAGTCATGGTCTACGGCGACGGTGCCTTCAAGGATCCCGTTGGCAAGATCTGGGAGCTGGCTGACCCCGTAGTTTCTCCTGCCTACACCGCTGGCCTGGAGGGCACTCCCAACGAGCTGAAGCTGAAGTACCTGGCTGACAATGACTACGCTGACCTGTCCGGCGCAGAGCTGAAGGCCGCCATTGAGGGCGCCATCCGTGCCAAGGGCGACCTGGCCGGCTCCATGGCTTCTCAGGGTACTACCCCCCGCCGTCTGACCGACCTGATCGGCTCCCTGTGTGACCTGACCTCCGGTTCCGGTGACAAGGGTACCCCCATCATCCACATCCAGGGCTATTTCGACAACTATACCAGCTAAGAAACAAGCAATCCAGGGGCGGCCAATGGCCGCCCCTTTTTGTAACATCGTCACAGAATTTTTTGATCCAATGCGGTATCCTTTTAGAAAAGAATGCGGATCATGAAAAATGGTAGGGTGGGGCCCGCCCCCCACCACTGGGAAAGAATCTCACAGCGGAATATGTAAACCGCGCGAATATCTGAGACTGACGGTGGGGGCAAGCCCCCACCCTACAGAAGTTCAACTATGGATTCGCATAAAAGGAGGAACGTTTATGCAATATCTGATTTCCTTTTTGGAGGGCATCATCACCTTTATTTCCCCCTGTCTTTTGCCGATGCTGCCCATTTACATCTCTTATTTTGCCGGAGGCGGGGAGAGGACTACAGGGAAGACCCTGCGCAACGCATCCGGTTTCGTGCTGGGCTTCACGGTGGTCTTCGTGGCCATGGGTGCTCTGGCGGGGACATTGGGCAGCTTTCTGACCCGGCATCAGACCTGGGTGAATCTCATTGGCGGTGCCATCGTGGTGCTGTTCGGTCTGAATTATATGGGCGTGCTGAAATTCAATCTGTTCCGGGGCCAAAGAGGCGGCCTGACGGCAGGGGAGATGGGATTCTTCTCCGCAATGCTGTTCGGTATCGTCTTTTCCGTGGGCTGGACACCCTGCGTGGGGGCCTTCTTAGGTTCCGCCCTGATGCTGGCTTCCCAGCAGGGGCACGTGCTGGAGGGCATGGCGATGCTGCTATGCTATTCTCTGGGTATGGGCATCCCCTTCCTGCTCAGTGCGGTGCTGATCGAGAAGCTCCGGGGGACCTTTAATTGGATCAAGAGCCATTACGACATCATCAACAAGATCTGCGGCGGTGCCCTGGTGCTGGTAGGTATCCTCATGGCCACCGGAACCCTGGGACGACTGCTGGCGGTGCTGAGTTAAGGAGGACGCTATGGAAAAGACTTACAAGATTTTGAAACTGCTGATCTGGGTGCTGCTGTTTGCGGTGCTCATTGCGGGAGCCTATGTGCTGTATAACAAACTGAGCGCAGAGGTGGACATGGGTGGTCTGGCCACCACACCGGAGGTAGCGGCGGACCCCACCGGGGAGACAGAAGCGGCTCCCAGCCCTGCCCCGGACTTTACGGTGTATGATATCGACGGGAATGCGTTCAAACTGTCGGATTTTAAGGGAAAGCCCGTGATCCTGAACTTCTGGGCCAGCTGGTGCGGTCCTTGCGTCAGCGAGATGCCGGAATTCCAGAGCTTTTATGAAAATACGGCGAAGACATCCACTTCGTGCTGGTGAATCTGACCGACGGTATGCAGGAGACAGTGGAATCCGCATCCTCCTTTGTCAATGGCCAGGGCTACACATTCCCGGTGTATTACGATACCGATGTGGATGCGGCTATGGTTTACGGTGTCAGCGCGGTGCCTGTGAGCTATTTTATTGATGCAGAGGGCAATTTCGCAGCCTGGGCCCAGGGCGCACTGACAGCGGACATGCTGCAGCAGGGCGTGGACATGCTGCTGGGCGACCAGTAAATTATCGTTTATCGCAAAATAATCTGTAGGGCGGGGGCCTGCCCCCGCCGGGCACCAATGATACCGGGTGTGACCATATTGGCAATTATCTGCCATTTTACATCGATTTTGCCGCGCAATGATCGCAACTGCCCGGCAGAGGCTTTCACTCCGCCCTACACGGGATGGAGCGATAAACTACAATTTACCGTATGGACAAAAACATCCCCCGGCTTTGCAACCGGGGGATTTGTGCGAGATGTAACGAATCGAGCGGTACCCAGGAGGAGTTACGATTATTGCCAGGGTACGTTACGAATTGTCTGCGGCGACTCGCCGCTTACAGAGCAGCCTTGATCTTCTCAATCATTGCGGCGTACTCTTCCTCGGTCAGATAGGTCTTGCCGGGGTTCATGGCGAAGGGAGTGCCCCACTCGAACTCGCCCTGGTACTTGGGAACCAGGTGGAAGTGCAGGTGGCAGCCGCCGTCGCCGTAAGCGCCGTAGTTGACCTTATCGGGGGAGAAAGCCTTATGGATGGCGTTTGCTGCGGTGGCTACGTCCTCAAAGAACAGGGCGCGCTCTTCAGCGGAGATGTTGACCAGCTCGGAAACGTGATCCTTGTAAGCCACGATGACACGGCCG
The DNA here is from genome assembly GCA_017505505.1 of Oscillospiraceae bacterium. Next base: position 13,597 of record JAFVPA010000020.1, read on the forward strand.
GGATGGCTCTGCTCCTTGAACAGGATCAGCTGAGAAACCTTCAGGTCGCAGATCTTGATGCCGAAGCCAGCCAGGATCTCGCCGCCCATGCAGTAGCCGCAGTTGCAATCTTTCATGTGAATTACCTCTTTCGTTAAGTTATTTGGTGTATATAGCTGAAATGATGATAACATATATCACTTTATTGGTCAAGATAACCGGATGTTTTTGTGAAAAGTGCTGTAGAAGAGACGAAAAAACTGTAAAAAATGCTTTTCTATCCGGAGAAGCTGTGGTATGATAAAGAAAAAGGAAAAGAGGGGACCGTTATGGGTTACTTCGTGGTGATTTTGCTGGGGTATCTTTTGGGAAGCTCAAATCTGGCCTATTACATCAGCCGGGCGGTGAAAAAGGATATCCGGGGCGGCGGGACCGGAAATCTGGGGGCCTCCAATGCCACCATCCTGCTGGGCTGGAAGGCCGGTGTATCCGTGGCCCTGCACGATATCGGCAAGGCGGCGCTGGCGGTGATCCTGGCGAAGCTGCTGTTCCCGGAACTGGAATACGCCGGGGCGGCGGCCGGAGTGGCCAGCGTCATGGGACATATCTTCCCCTTCTATCTGAAATTCAAGGGCGGCAAGGGTCTGGCCTCTTTCTGGGGCATGACCGTGGCACTGAACTGGAAGCTGGGCCTGATCGCGGCCTTGGTGATCCTTCTGGCAACCCTGATCACGGATTATATCGTAATCGGTACCTTCTCTACCATTGCCCTGGTGCCTGCGTATCTGGGCATCACCACCCACAATCTGATCCTGACGGCCATCATCTGTATTGCTTCCTTTGTGATTTTCTGGAAGCACCGGGAGAATATCGGTCGGCTGATCCGAAAAGAGGAGATCGGGCTGAGAAGGACCATTCAGGGTAAGGACCGGATGGATAAAAAATAAGAAAACTGTAGGGCAGAGGCCTGCCTCTGCCGGGCACTTTCAAAATTGAGCGGTGTGTTTTTACAGCTCAGTCGATGGTATTGCCCGGCGGGGGCAGGCCCCCGCCCTACAATTATTTTTGGAAGTATGCTTCTATTTTCTTTACGGTGTAATCGCTTAAGCCCACGCTGGCCACAAGGGCGGCGATCCAGCAGACGATGACCAGAATGTCCAGGAGGATATTGAGGCCGCTGTTCCGAAAAAGGAAATCAATAACTTGGCAGAAAAGGTAAAAATACACGCCGGTGAAAATCAAAAAGAGAAAATTTTTCATTGGTACCCTCTGCCTTTCATTTTTTTATCTTGAACCGCCAGAGCCGGTCCTGGTCCTCCTGGCTGGCGTAGCCGATGCCTACCCGCTTATCCAGGGCAATCTCACACCGGAAGCCGTCGTCTTCGATCCAGAGTTCTTCGGAGGTTACGGCGCTTTTTCGGTTCAGTTCTCCGGTAATTCCCAGCTTTTTGGTCAGCTTTCCGGGGCCTTCCGCATCCACGCAGGCCCGGATCAAAACGCCCTGGGGATCGTCCACATCTCCGGTGATGATGTTCAGCAGCCAGTGGACACCGTAACACAGGTAAACATAGATGGTGCCTGCGTCAGCATAGAGCACCTCCGTCCGTTTGGTGCGGCCCTTGTGGGCGTGGCAGGCGGTGTCCGCTTCGCCGCAGTAGGCTTCGGTCTCTGAGATCCGCAGCCGCTGTCCCTGATGGACCAGTACCTTACCCACCAGATCCCGGGCTACCTCCAGACAGGGACGGTGGTAGAATTCATAAGCAAGCCGCATGGAAGTCCCTCCTTTTAGGAATATCATAGCATATTGGATTGGGATTGGGAAGAAAAATGTAGTTTAGCGTACCATCAAAAGATAGATGTCATTGCGAACCAGCGCGCACGCTGGTGTGGCAATCCCCATCAAATGTCCGCACAGAACCGAAAAACGATAGATATAGGAAACTTGTGGGAGATTGCCACACCAGTCTGAGGACTGGTTCGCAATGACATCTCTTTTTCAATGGTACACTAAACGATAATTTACATGATCTCTCAGCCAAATTGCCTACCAGGCCTTGAAAATGAGGGACATTTTCTGTTAGTTTTTCATATTGTATTCCAGCCGGGAAAATGGTACTATATTGCAATACTGTATACATTTGTTTTTCTATCACGGACAAAGGTGTGACAGAAGGAGAGAGGTTATGAAATATATCGTAGTTTTGGGCGACGGCATGTCCGATGAGCCCGTGGAGGCCCTGCAGGGTAAGACCCCCCTGGAAGTGGCCGCGACTCCCGAAATGGACGACCTGGCCTGCAAAGGTGAGCTGGGCATGGTCCAGAATGTCCCCGCCGGTATGTCTCCCGGCAGTGAAGTTGCCAATCTGTCTGTTATGGGTTATGACCCCCTGACGGATTTTACCGGACGGTCTCCCCTGGAAGCTCTCAGTGTGGGCGTGGAGATGGAACCGGATGATATTATTTTCCGCTGTAACGTTGTAACCCTGACCGAGGAAGAACCCTACGCGGAGAAGACCATCGTTGACCACAGCTCCGGTGAGATCCCGACTTCTGAGGCTGACCAGCTGATGGAAGCCATCCGGGAAGCGTTTAATAACGAAGAATTCCAGTTCTATACCGGAACCAGTTACCGCCATATCATGGTCTGGAAGCATGGCCGGATGTCCCATCTGGAGCCGCCCCATGACCATCTGACCCAGAAGGCCGGTCCCTGGCTTCCTGAGGAAACCGTCCTGCGGGAGTTCATGGAGAAGAGCTTTGACATTCTGAACAATCATCCTGTGAATCAGAAGCGGGCCGCTGAGGGCAAGCGGAAGGCCAACTCCCTGTGGTACTGGGGTGCCGGTACCAAGCCCCATATCGGCAGCTTTGAGAAGAAGACCGGCCTGAAGGGCGCTATGATCTCTGCCGTGGACCTGCTGAAGGGTATCGCTGTGGGTGCAGAAATGCAGATCTGCCAGGTGGAGGGTGCCACCGGCTCCATCGACACCAACTACGAGGGCAAGGCCCAGGCGGCTATCGATTCCCTGCTGAAGGATGGCTGCGATTTTGCCTATATCCATGTGGAGGCCCCCGATGAGATGGGCCACCAGGGCGAGCTGGATCATAAGATCCTGGCTATCGAAGACCTGGACCGCCGCATCATCGCCCCCATCCGCCGGGCCATGGAAACTGCCGGAGAAGACTACCGGATGCTGGTGCTGCCGGACCATCCCACTCCCTTGAAGATCCGGACCCACAGCCCCGATCCGGTGCCTTATGTATATTATGACAGCACCAGGGAGCGCAAGTCCCTGGCCCATTACACCGAAGCCGAAGCCAAGGCCACCGGTATTTTTGAACCCAAGGGCCATAAACTGATGGAGCGGTTTTTGAAGGAATGCTAAATGCAAAATGATAAATGCTAGATGATTTCATTAATTTAGCATTTAGCATTCATAAAATGTGTTGATTTTTCGAAAAATGGAGGATACATTATGTCCAGAGTATATAATTTCTCCGCAGGCCCTGCTGTCCTGCCGGAGTGTGTTTTGCAGGAAGCGGCTGCGGAAATGATGGATTACCGGGGCACCGGTATGTCCGTTATGGAAATGAGCCACCGCTCCAAGCCCTACCAGACCATCATTGACGAGGCCGAAGCCGACCTGCGGACTCTGATGGGCATTCCCGAAAACTATAAGGTCCTGTTCATGCAGGGCGGTGCCAGCCAGCAGTTTGCGGCTGTGCCCATGAACCTGATGAAGAACAAGGTGGCCGACTATATCATCACCGGTGTCTGGGCCAAGAAGGCCTGGCAGGAGGCCCAGATGTACGGCCAGGCCAACGCCATCGCCTCTTCCGCCGACAAGACCTTCTCCTACATTCCCGACTGCTCTGATCTTCCCATCAGCGAGAATGCGGACTATGTCTATATCTGCGAGAACAACACCATCTACGGCACCAAGTTCAAGGAACTGCCCAACACCAAGGGCAAGGACCTGGTGGCGGACGTTTCCTCCTGTTTCCTGTCTGAGCCTGTGGATGTGACCAGGTATGGTATGCTCTACGGCGGTGTTCAGAAGAATATCGGCCCTGCCGGTGTGGTTATCGCCGTCATCCGGGATGATCTGATCACCGAGGATGTGCTCCCCGGTACCCCCACCATGCTGCGCTACAAGACCCACGCTGACAACGGCTCCATGTACAATACCCCTCCTGCCTACGGTATCTATATCTGCGGCAAGGTTTTCAAGTGGCTGCTGAACAACGGCGGTCTGGAAGAGATGGGCAAGTACAACGAGAAGAAGGCGGCCATCCTGTACGACTTCCTGGATGCAAGCGATATGTTCAAGGGCACCGTGGTGAAGAAGGACCGCTCTTTGATGAACGTGCCCTTTGTCACCGGCAATGCCGAGCTGGATGCCAAGTTTGTCAAGGCTTCCTCCGAGGCTGGCTTCGCCAACCTGAAGGGTCACCGCTCTGTGGGCGGCATGCGGGCCAGCATCTACAACGCCATGCCCATGGAAGGCGTGGAAAAGCTGGTCCAGTTCATGGAGAAGTTTGAGAAGGAAAACCGATAATTCAGGTGTAGGGCGGGGTCATGACCCCGCCGACGCACTGCCAAATCAAGTAAGTGTTGTTTTTTGATTGTGTAGGTTTTGCTTCTATCAGACCCGGTCCGGTTTTACGACCTGGTCGGCGGGGTCATGACCCCGCCCTACAGTGTTTCATTTTAATAGCATTGCCTGCAAACTAACGAAAAGAGGAATATCCATGTATAACATTCACTATTTAAATAAGATCTCCGAGCAGGGTACCGCCCTGTGGACGGAGGATTTTGCTTTGACCGATGACATCAATGCCGCCGACGGCATTCTGGTCCGCAGTGCCAGCATGCATGACATGCATCTGCCCGAAAACCTGCTGGCCGTGGCCCGGGCCGGTGCCGGTGTCAACAATATCCCCCTGACCAGCTGTGCGGAAGAGGGTGTCGTGGTCTTCAATACCCCCGGTGCCAATGCCCGCAGTGTTATGGAGCTGACCCTGTGCGGTATGCTGCTGGCCAGCCGCGACATTGTCGGCGGCATCAACTGGGTCCAGTCCATCAAGGGCAGCTCTGAGATCGGCCGCCTGGTGGAGAAGGGCAAGTCCCAGTTTGCCGGTCATGAGATCTACGGCAAGAAGCTGGGTATTATCGGCCTGGGCGCCATTGGCGGCCCTCTGGCCAACCGGGCCAGAAAGCTGGGCATGGATGTTTACGGCTGTGACCCCCACATCTCCGTGGAAGCTGCCTGGCATCTGGATCGTCACGTCCAGCGCGTCAAGACCCGGGAGGAGATCTACGCCAACTGCGATGTGATCACCCTCCATGTGCCCCTGCTGGACAGCACCAAGAAGATGATCAACGCTGAGGCCCTGTCCAAGATGAAGGATGGCGTCATCATTCTGAACTTTGCCCGTGACCTGCTGGTGGACGACGACGCCATGGCTGAGGCTCTGGCTTCCGGCAAGGTTAGTCGTTATGTGACCGATTTCCCCAATGAGAAGACCGCCAACATGCCCGGCTGCATCGCGATCCCCCACCTGGGTGCATCCACCGAGGAGTCCGAGGATAACTGCGCCAAGATGGCAGTCAAGCAGATGATGGATTATCTGGAGAACGGCAACATCGTCAACTCCGTGAACTATCCCAACTGTGACATGGGTGTCTGCCAGGCTGCGGGCCGTATCACCATCCTGCACCGAAACATCCCCAACTCCCTGGGCCGCTTCACCGCAGCCATCGCCGCCGACAATGTGAACATCGACGGCCTGATGAACAAGAGCCGGGGTGAATACGCCTACACTATGCTGGACTTTGACCAGCATCCTTCCCAGGCCGTGGTCGACCACCTGAAGCAGGTGGAAGGTGTTCTGCGGGTCCGTGTAATTAAATAATGAGAAAAATGCAGGGCGGAGGCTTGCCTCCGCCGGGCAGTAACGGTTTTGCGTGTGCAAATGTTGCGACTGCCCGGCGGGGACAGGTCCCCGCCCTACATTGTGTTTGTGTGTAAACTTTCTGTGAAACAGCTGGAATCATTCCGTTTGGCATGGTATAGTTACAAAAAAGGAGGGAATTGCCATGAAAGGAAAGAGTACAGTCAAGATAGGCCTGTTGGTAGTATTTTTATCCGTTGCCCTGTATATCGGCGACATGTTTCTGGGAAATCCCATTTCCTATGGCATCGTAAAATGGCATTCCCAGCGGTACTTGCAGGAGACCTATCCCCAATGGGACCTTCGGGTGGACAGCATTTACCATGACTGGTACAGCGGTGGCGGCTATAATGTCCGGGTTGTCAGCGATACCAGCCGGGATACCCGGTTTGAACTGGCCTATGGGCGGCTGGGAAAGCTCCACTGGGATGGCTATGAAATGATGGTGGCCTCCGGGCGGTCCACTCTGAGCCGGCTTTATGACGAATACGACGCGCTGGTTGCGGATGCGCTGAAGGGCGTTTATGATTCCAAGGGCCGGAAGGCAGGCCTGTATGTGGTGGATGAATACACCGGGGAACCGGGGCTGCTGTCTGTTGGCATCGATATGGCGCAGCTGGAACTGGATGCGGATTACGATGTTGCTGCATTGGGCACGCAATACGGCTATCTGGATGTGAGCCTGTATGTGGCGGCAGAGGACCTGAATACGGAGGTGGCCGCGCAGCGGCTGCTGGAAATAAAAAGGGCCATGGAGACGGCCGGGGTGGGCTATGCCCGGATCGACCTGTTTATGACCGTGGAAGACGGCAAGGACCCCAATGCCTCTCTGGGCATTCACAGCATTACCCCAGCCGACCTGGAAGCAGAGAATGTGCCTGCCCGGTTGGAAGAAGTGCGCCTGGAACAGTTGGACTACTGGAACGGACCGAAAACAGAATAACCTGATAAAAGACTCCCGCCGTCCTTCGGACAGCGGGAGTTCTGCACTTTATTCGCCGAAATGTTCGGCAACTTTCTTCAGCATTTCCCGGATGGGCAGGTTGTAGGGGCAGCGGTCTTCGCAGGCACCGCAGCCAATGCAGTCGCTGGCATGCTTATCCATGGCGGCGTAGCGGCCCTTAGCCCACTCACCCAGGCCGTAGCGCAGCAGGTAGCCGTCGAACAGGAAGGCAGCGGAAATATTAATGCCCGCGGCGCAGGGCTGGCAGTAGTTGCAGCGGCGGCAGAAGTTGGTGCCCAGCTGGTTTCGAATCTCCAGGAAAGCAGCCTTTTCTTCTGCGGTGATGGGGGAGGTGTCGGAAGCGGCGGCAATGTTCTGCGTCAGTTCCGCAGGGTCAGCCATGCCGGGAATGACAACGGTAACATTGTCGTTGGCGCAGATATAGCGCAGGGCCAAGGTGGCATTCTCAATGGCACCGCCAGCCAGGGGCTTCATGTCAATGAACCCGATATTCCGCTTGGCGGCTTCGGCGATGAGCTTCTCCGCCTGAGTCTCCACGATGTTATAGGGGAACATGAAGGTCTCCACCCAGTCAAAATCCAGGGCCATCTTGAAGGTGTCCAGAGAGTGGGAGGTCAGACCAATGTGGCCGATTTTTCCCGCGGCCTTGGCTTCCAGCAGGGCTTCCAGGGCGCCGCCGGGAGCCATGACCTGCTCCACCTGTGCGGGCGTGGCGTTATGTACCTGATACAGGTCGATGTAGTCAGTGCGCAGATTTTTCAGACTGATGTCAATGTCTGCGGCCATGGCCTCTTTGGTGCGGGCCATGCTCTTGGTGGCGATAATGAAATCCTCCCGGATGCCTTCCAGGGCGTAGCCCAGATATTCCTCGCTGACGGTATAGCCCCGGGCAGTGTCGATGAAATTTACACCGGCTTCCTTCAGCTGGTGCATCAGCACCTTGGTGCCTTCTGCGTCAATGCGCTGGATGGGGATGCCGCCGAAGCCCAGTCGGGAGATCTTCAGACCGGTTTTTCCCAGTACACGGTATTCCATAAGTGTTACCTCCAAAGTTTCTTATTTTTACCAGTATACAGCATTTTTGCCAAAAAAACAAGATGGTTACTGGGTAAAAGGAAGAATCTGTATCGATTCCCTTGCGAAATAAAAACATCGGCGGTATAATATTATCAATCGATTTAATTTAAGGAATAAAGGAGTCTTTGAAATGGAGAAAAACGTATTGCAGACCGATCTGAGCGGTAAGGTCGCTGTGGTCACCGGTGCCGGCGGTGTCCTGTGCAGCTATCTGGCCAAGGTCCTGGCCCGGGCCGGAGCCAAGGTGGCCTTGGTGAACCGTTCTGATGCAGCTATCAATCAGTATGCCGCAGAGATCATCGCTGAGGGCGGCGTTGCCAAGGCCTACAAGGGCAATGTTCTGAGCAAGGAAGATATGGAGCGGATCGCCGATCAGGTCATGGCTGATCTGGGCCCCTGCGACATTCTGCTCAACGGTGCCGGCGGCAACAATGCCCGGGCACAGACCGACAAGGAATATTACGAGCCCGGTGATCTGGACCGTGAGGATATTAAAACCTTCTTTGATCTGGATGACGAAGGCGTCAACATGTGCTTCGATCTGAACTACAACGGCACCCTGATTCCCACCCAGGCCTTTGCCAAGCACATGGTGAAAAATGGCGGCGGCAACATCATCAACATCTCTTCCATGAATGCTTTCCTGCCTCTGACCAAGATCCCTGCTTACTCCGGTGCCAAGGCGGCTGTTTCCAACTTCACCCAGTGGCTGGCTGTCCACTTCAGCAAGTGCAATATCCGTGTCAACGCCATCGCTCCCGGCTTCTTTGCTTCCAAGCAGAATGAGAAGCTGCTGTTCAATGAGGACGGCACTCCCACCGCCCGTACCGGCAAGATCCTGGCCGGTACCCCCATGGGCCGCTTTGGCAAGACCGAAGAGCTGGCCGGTGGCCTGCTGTTCCTGCTGGACGACAAGGCGGCCGGTTTCATCACCGGTGTGGTGCTGCCCATTGATGGCGGCTTCAGCGCCTACAGCGGTGTGTAAATTCCATAACGAAAGGGCCGGCGAAAGCCGGCCCTTTTTATGCTATTTACCCATTTCCTTATTCCGCTCATAGGTGGCGATGACGCAATCCATGGCGGCGGCCCGGAAGGCGTGCGCTTCCAGGGCCCGCAGGCCGCAGATGGTGCTGCCCATGGGGGAGCAGACCGCGTCCTTCAGGGCACCGGGGTGTTTCTTGGTGGCCAGGTACATCTCGGCAGAACCGATCATGGTCATAGCGGCGTATTCGTAAGCCTTATCCCGGGGGATGCCGCAGGTGACAGCACCGTCGGCCAGAGCTTCCAGGAAGACGTACATATAGGCAGGGCCGCTGCCGGAGATGGCGCTGGCGGCATCGATGAGCCGCTCCTCCAGGGCATCCATCATACCGCAGAAGCGCATGTCGTTGAGCCAGTCCTGCAAAGCGTCCTCCGTTACCAGATCGTTGCAGCAGTACTGGGTCACGCCCTTGCCGATGGCGGTGGGGGTGTTGGGCATGATCCGGATAACGGGAAGCCGGAACCCCACATAGTCTTCGATCTGCTGAATTTCCACGCCGCCGGCCATGGTGATCAGCAGGGGCTTGTTCTCGGCCAGAGGCTGCTGAAGCTTTGCCAGCACATCCTTCATGAAGTAGGGCTTCACAGCCAGGAAGATCCGGTCGCAGGTGGCGGCGATGGTGGCATTGTCGGAATAGGTGATGTCTAGCTCCTGAGCGAGGGCCTTGCCCTTGCCGGAGCGGTCAGAAATGGCGATGTCTTTGGTAGCTTTGCTGACAGCCCTGGCGATGGCACCGCCCATATTGCCGCAGCCGATAAAACCGTATTTCATAATAGTCTCCTTCTCGCCTCCCTCTCTGAGGGAGGTGTCAAAAATCTTTGATTTTTGACGGAGGGAGTGGGTGTTGAAACGTGACACACTCCCCCAGTCACGGCATACGCCGTGCCAGCCCCCTCAAAGAGGGGGCCAAGGCTGGCGCGAATTCAGTTTTCGGTGATTTGGATAAGATTAACGGATATGGCCATTGCCGTGGATGACGTACTTGTAGGTGGTCAGCTCACGCAGGCCCATGGGGCCACGGGCGTGGAGCTTCTGGGTGGAGATGCCCATTTCGCAGCCCAGACCGAACTCTCCGCCATCAGTGAACCGGGTGGAGGCGTTGACGTAAACTGCAGCGCTGTCCACACCGGAGGTGAAGACGGCTTCGGCGTTGGGGTCGGAGGTGACGATGGCTTCGCTGTGTCCGGTGGAATGGGCAGCGATGTGGGCCACGGCTTCGTTCACATCCTCCACGCACTTGACGGCCAGAATATAATCCAGGAACTCGGTATCGAAGTCGTTCTCACCTGCGGGAGTTCCGGGGATGATGGAAGCGGCCATTTCATCCAGCCGCAGTTCTACTTTTGCGCCAATGCGGTCATGGAGCATGGGCAGGAATTCCTTGGCGATGGCCTTATCCACCAGCAGGACTTCTTCGGCGTTGCAGACACTGGGACGGCTGGTCTTGGCGTTTTCGATGATATTCAGGGCCATGCCCAGGTCAGCGGATTTTTCCACATACACATGGCAGATGCCGGTGCCGGTGGCAATGACGTTGACGGTGGCGGTACGGACGCAGGTGTTGATCAGGCCTGCGCCGCCCCGGGGGATCAGCAGATCCACATAGCCGTTGGCGGTCATCAGAGCGGTGGCGCTGGCCCGGGTGGTGTCCTGGACCAGATTCACGGCATTTTCGGTGATGCCCAGCTTCTTCAGACCGGCCCGGAGGGCATTGGTAATGGCGTTGGCGCTGCGGAAGGCTTCCTTGCCGCCTCTTAAGATGCAGACGTTGCCGCTCTTCAGAGCCAGAGCTGCGGCATCGGAGGTGACGTTGGGACGGCTTTCGTAGATGATGGCGATGACACCCATGGGAACGGCTTTTTTCTGGATCAGCAGGCCGTCAGCACGGGTGTGCTCCTCCAGCACCATTCCGGTGGGGTCGGGCAGGGCCGCCACTTCCCGGATGCCCTGGGCCATACCTGCAATTCTTGCGGAGGTCAGCAGCAGGCGGTCCAGCATCACATCGGAAACGGTGCCCTTTGCAGCCTCCAGGTCCTGGGCGTTGGCGGCCAGAATATCCGCTTCGTATTCCATCAGAGCATCCGCCATGGCATTCAGGGCGGCATTCTTCTGTTCAGAGGTCAGTCGTGTGATCTCGGTTTTTGCTGCCTTGGCAGCTTCCAGCATGGTTTTCATAAAGGTTCCTCCCATTGAGTAAAGTAGGGCGGGCTGCCCTCAGCCCGCCGGGCATCCAAGAGATGTCCGTTGGGAAATATGTCCGCAATCAGTGGCGGCTTGAGGGCAAGCCGCCCTACGGGGAATTTGTTATTTTGCGGTGAACATCGTGCCCACATCCTTACCGTCCAGGATATCGTAAAGATTGGTGGGCCGATTACCGTTGGCGATGACCATATCACAGCCACAACCCAGGCAGATTTCCGCAGCGTGGAGCTTGGTGACCATACCGCCGGTGCCCTGGGTGGTGGAGCTGACTCCGGCCAGATTCAGAACGTGGTCATCGATCTTTGTGACCTTATGCAGCAACACAGCGTTGGGATCCTTGTGGGGATCGGCGGTGTACAGGCCGTCAATGTCAGAGAGCAAAATCAGCAGGTCGGCATTTACCGTTTCTGCAACCTTGGCGGCCAGGGTGTCGTTGTCACCGATGACGATCTCATCGGTGGCCACGGTGTCGTTCTCGTTGATGATGGGCAGAGCGCCCAGTTCCAGCAGACGGTTCAGGGTGTTGGTGAAGTTTAAATGCCGGGTCTCGTTGACCATGTTGTCATTGGTGATCAGCAGCTGGGCCACGGTGTGGTGGTACTCGCTGAAAAGTTTATCGTAAGTATACATCAGTTCGCACTGGCCTACGGCGGCGGCCGCCTGCTTGGTGGGGATATCCTTAGGACGCTCCCGCAGTCCCAGTTTGCCCACGCCCATGCCGATGGCACCCGAAGAGACCAGAATCACCTCGTGACCGGCATTTTTGATGTCGCTCATGGTCTTGCAAAGCTCCTCCACCCGGCGGATGTTCAGATGACCCGTAGCGTGGGCCAGGGTGGAAGTGCCGATTTTTACGACGATGCGCATACATGTCCTCCTGTATCCAGAAAAAGAAATTTCGCTCATTATACCACTTTAGTAAGATAAAGTAAAGAGGGAAATGGAAAAATGTTCAGGATGCAGCAAACGGCCGCAGCCAATCTGGCTGCGGCCTTCGATATCGGTGGTTACTCGACGCAGACGACACCATTTTCCTTCACGGTGATGGTCATGCCTTCTTTCACATACTCCAGGAATTCCTCACCCAGACTGTCTACCACGGGCATGGACAGGCCGTCCAGCCAGACGGAGGCCAGGATGGAACCGGCGGCCGCCAGGGAGTCGATGGGTTTGGAGAAGAGCATACAGGCGGGCTGCCGCTCCATGGCACAGGCGCAGTAGAGTACCAGACCGCCGGTGGTGGAGCCGATGGTCTGGGGCAGGCACAGGGCCTTGCCCAGCATTTCCTTTCCGTAGAGGTCAGGATTGTTCTGGTCACCGCAGGTGGCCTTCTTATCGCCGAACTGCAGCGCCTTCTGGAAGGAGGCCAGGGTATTCAGACCACCGTGGGACACCAGAGCTAGGGCGGTGACGGTGCCGGGAGCGACGACGCGGCCAACAAATTCTCTCATATTATTTGCCTCCCTTCGTGATCTTCACCAGAATTTCCTCCTCGGTATAGAACCGGGCGGTGGTGTAGGTGCGCAGCTTGTTGGAGCAGGTGATGACGGGCATCTTGCCAGCCAGGGGGTTGTTCATGTACATCAGCGGACAGATATAGCTGAGAATGACGCCGGTGGCCTTCAGCCGGGCGGCGTATTCAGTTTTTTCGAATTCCTTCTTCACGGCAGGGGCGGTTGTGAAGACGGTGGGAATGGTGACCTTCTTCTCGCCGGAAGCCTTCAGACCTTCTTCCACCCGGACGGTCCAGTCAATGAGCTGCTGCATGGACATATGGGGACAGCCGATGAAGCACAGCTTGGGAGCGGCATCGGCGTTCTTCCACATGACAGGATAGTTGTTCTTCACCCGCTCCAGCTCCGCATCATCGATGACATAGACCTTGGCACCCTCTGCGATGAGGGCGGCACCCTGGTCTTTGGCCTCGGGAGTCAGATTTTCAATATGATAAAGGCCAACGGCACCGTTGGAGGCAGTGGCAGCGCCGAAATCCTTCAGGTAGGCGCAGGTTTCGTCGGTCAGGTCGGTCCCCAGCCACTGGTTCAGTCCGGTGATGTAGGGAACGTCCTCCATGACCTTCATGCCGATGGCGGAGCCCAGAAGCTGGGCTTCGGGCTTCTTCCGGCACTGGACCTTCACGATCCAGGTGGCCTTACGGCCTTCCTCGGTCAGCAGGCCGAAGTAGGGGACATAGCCTGCGATGGAACCCATGATATCCATGATGCCGGAGTTACGGTTACACCGGGCACCCAGGACGGAGTTGGCGTAGACCACAGCGGAGGATTCCGCCCAGCTGAGGATATCGCCCTGCTTGGGCTTGTTGCCCATCTGGTCCAGGTAGCAGGCACAGGAGAAGGCATCCTCGTTCATCAGACCCAGCTTTTCCAGCTGCTTTTCGTACTCTGCCTGCTTGGAGTACATGAAGTTGTTGAAGATGAAGTTCATCAGGAAGTTGGCAGGCACGTTCTTGTCCAGAGGCCGGGGGTCTACAGAGAATTTCTGCTGGGAGATGGCACCGGCATCAATAAGCTGCTGCATCAGGTCAAAGACCGGGCCCATCATTTTCAGGCCGAAGGAGGTGACCAGGTGGTTATATTCAGAGGTGACAGGTACCATTTTTTCCGCACCGAAGGTCTCACCGTACATGACCAGAGTCTTCATGACCTTAGCCATGACTTCGCCCTTGGAGCCGGACAGAATGGCCTGCTGTTCGGGGGTTAAAATCATAATATTCCCTCCATAAAAAGTTTTTTGGAATGCAGAATGCTAAATTATAAATGCTAAATTGCGGGGATAGGAAATTTAGCATTCAGCATTTATCATTTATAATTTCATGCACAGATCCCATGCACCCCAGATGACGGTGCGCAGGTTGCCTACCTTATAGGCATCGCCGATGACGTGGACATGCTTGCCCTTGGGGGCCAGGGGGGCGGGCTTGTAGCCGGTGGAGAGGATGACAGAGTCGGCATCGATCTTATACTGCATGCCGTTCTTGTCAGCCACCATAACACCATCGTCCAGAACTTCGCACAGCTTGGTTTCCAGGTGGACAGGGACCTTATTGGCGTTGAAGAAGTCCCGGAGGAAGCTGGTGTTGGCCAGACATACGCCTTTGGTGGTGATCAGATCATCCTGCATCTCTACGATGGTGGGCTGCTTGCCCTGGAGATACAGGTCGTAGGCGATCTCACAGCCGGTCAAACCACCGCCGATGATGACAACCTTGTCGCCCACTTCCTTCCGGCCACGGAGGAAGTCGATAGCCTGGATGCCCTTGTCAATACCGGGGACAGGGATGCGGTTGGCCACGGCGCCGGTGGCAATGATGATCTCGTCGGCCTGGGTGGCAGAAATGTCGGTGACCTCGGCATTCAGCTTGACCTCAATGGGATACTTGGTCAGCTCCCGCTTGTACCAGGTGATCAGGTCCCGGTCCTTCTCTTTGAAGGAGGGAGCAGCTGCGGCGATGAAGACACCGCCCAGTTCATTGGACTTTTCATACAGGGTGACCTTATGGCCCCGCTTGGCCAGCACCAGGGCGGCTTCCATACCGCCGATGCCGCCGCCAATGACGGCGATGTTCTTGACCTTCTTGGCGGGCTTGATGTAATGCTTTTTGGACTGCATGGTCTCGGCATTGATGGCGCAGCGGGCCAGACCCATGGTGTCGGTCAGGTCCTGGGTGTTGTAATGGCCCTTGGAGGAGGAGAAGTTGAAGCAGCCGCTGTGGCAGCAGATGCAGGGACGGATGTCCTCAATGCGGTCTTCGATGAGCTTGGTGATCCATTCGGGGTCGGCCAGGAACTGACGGGCCACACCCATGGCATCGATCCTGCCCTCGGCAATGGCCTGAGCTGCGTCCTCCGGCTCCATTCGACCAGCGCAGACTACGGGGATATCCACGAACTGCTTAATGTGGGCAACGTCATCCAAATTGCAGTTCTGGGGCATGTACATGGGCGGGTGAGCCCAGTACCAGGAGTCGTAGGTGCCGTTGTCGGCGTTCAGCATATCGTAGCCTGCATCCTGCAAATATTTGGCAGCACGCTCAGATTCAGCCATATCACGGCCCATTTCCCTGGCATCCTCGCCGGGGACGATGCCCTGCTGGAAGCCCTTCAGCTTGGACTCTACGCTGTAGCGCAGGGAAACAGGGAAGTCCTCGCCGCAGCTTTCCTTGATGGCCTTGACCACTTCCACGGCGAAGCGGTAGCGGTTTTCAAAACTGCCGCCGTATTCGTCGGTACGCTTGTTGAAAAACTCAATGGCGAACTGGTCCAGAAGATACCCTTCGTGAACAGCGTGGACTTCCACACCGTCAACACCGGCATCCTTGCAGAGCTTGGCGGTTTTGGCGAAGGCTTCGATGATCTCGTGGATCTGTTCTCTGGTCATTTCCGGGACGATGATATCCGGAGCCCACCGGGCAGGCTGGGCACTGGGGCTGGCCAGCTCATGGCTGGTGTCGATAATGGGCTTGAGCAGAGCACGGGTGAATTTGTTCTTGTGCAGGGGACCTACCAGCTCGGTGATGGCCCAGCTGCGGCCCATACCGGCGGTGAGCTGGATGAACAGCTTGGCACCGGTCCTGTGGATCTCCTCCATAAAGACCTTCAGCTCTTCAAACATCTTGGGATTCTGCCACAGCCACTTGCCCCAGAAGGTATCCCGCAGAGGGGCAATGCCGGGGATGATCAGGCCAACATTGTTGTTGGCCCGCTCCAGGAACAGCTTGGCCGCTTCCTTGTCAAAGCCGCAGCCGGTGAGTTCAAACCAGCCGAAGAGGGATGTGCCGCCCATGGGGCACATGACGATACGGTTCTTGATTTCCACGTTACCCACCTTCCAGGGGGTAAACAGGGATTCATATTTGGCATCCATGGAAATATCTCTCCTTTTTGATAGAAATTAGGGAAAGCTTATGAAACCAGTATAAACGGAATTGGTGAAAGTGTCAATCATATTGGTGCTGTTACTATAAAAAGTTGACGAAATCAACAAAACGAGGGAAGCTAGTTTGGGTAGATGCATCACCGCCCCAAACGAAAAAGGAGCGCCCCATGGGGCGCTCCTTGCTGAAAAATCTTAGTAGTGCAGACCGAAGCCGGAGCGGTAGTAGTTGCCGTCTTCGTCGCAGTAGGCGTAGCTGCCGCCCTTGACCTTGGCCAGGATGGCAGGATCGATGTACTGGTCCTTGTCGTAGCCGGGCACATCGTTGGGGGAGGCGCAGATCTCACGAACAACACCGTCGATCTCCTTCTCGGTGATGGCGATGACCTCGGGGCAGGAGACCATGGTCAGACTCATCTTGCCGGTGGGGTTGAATTCGCCGGACAGGACATCCATCTGGGCACCCAGGGCGTTGCCCATGGCCACGGGGGAGATGGTGTACTGGAAGGTCAGACCGTCGCAGTAGGGTTCTAATCTTTCCAGGATCCAGGGGTTGCAGACCACGCAGGTAGCGATGACCTTGCCGCCATGGGCATGGACGGTCTCTGCCAGAGCGGGGATCTTGCCAACGCCACGGAGGGTGTTGATCTCGATCAGATTGCCGGTCTTCTTCTGGCTCTTGTTGACCTCGCGCTCTTCATGCATGAAGCCTTCCACCAGTTCCAGAACGGGCATGGAACGCTGAACGAAGACGATGTTGTTCTGCTTGGGCCAGACGTGCAGGTAGCAGTAGTCGCATTCCTCGGGAGTGTCTACGATTTCATAACCCTTGGCAGCCAGCAGGCCGGCCAGCTGCTTGCGCAGCTTCTCGTTGTCGTCTTCACCTGCAACACCGGCACCCATCATCTGGGCCAGCCATGCGCCTGCGTCTTCACCGGAGAAGACGGCAACGTAGACCTTCTTGCCCTTGACCATGGGCAGAACGGCGTCGTGGTTCTTGGCCAGGACGACTTCCTTCTGGCAGGCCTTATAGGCGGCCTTCTTGGCACCCTCGTAGTTCTCGGCACGGACGCGGTCAGCCTCGGCGGGATCCAGGTAGGGATTGTCCACACGCTCCTGATAGAACAGGCTCAGCAGACGGCGGTAGTTGGCGCGGTCCAGGTCAGCCTTGGGCAGGCTGCCTTCTTCCACGGCCTTGACGATGTTCTCGGAATCGTAGTTGCCGCCGATAACATCGGTGCCGGCGGAAATGGCCTTGGCATAACGCTCGGACATAGACAGATGCTCCACACCGTAGATCTGGGTGGTGGTGATGCCGGAGTCGGAGTTGACGTAGCCGGTAAAGCCCATGGTATCCCGGGCCAGATCGGTGATCAGTTCCTTGGAATAGGTGGAGGGGACGGATTCGGCAGAGGTCAGCTTGCCACGGTAGTACTGGGGAACGGTACGGCCGTCATTGGCAATACGGGAATAGTCGGGCATGATGGCAGAGGCCTTCATGTCGAAGGCTGCCTGGAAGGGAGGCAGGTGGTACTTTGCCATGGAGCCCTCGGTGGGGTAAAGTCTCCACTGACCGATGGGCAGGTGGGGCTCGAAGCCGTTTTCAGCAGGGCCGTCGCCGGGGAAGTGCTTGACGGTAAGGGCGATGGCACCCTTCTTCAGGCCATCTTCGCCGTCCTGGTAGCCCCGGACCAGTTCCCGGGTGATACCGGCTGTGATCTCGGGACGCTCGCCGTAGGTGCCGGAGTTACGGGGCCAGCGGGGATCGGTGGATACGTCCACCTGGGGGCCATACATGATGTTCAGGCCGCAGGCAGCCATCATCTTCCGGTCGGTCTGGGCCATGTCATAGACGATGTCGAAATTGCCGTCGCCCATGACTGCGGCACCGAAGCCCAGAAAGTCGGGGTAACCGATGTTGATGGGGTTGGTGTGCAGGGAATAGGGGATGGCCACACCGCCCTGGCAGGCTTCGTATTCCACGTACTGGGTGCCCAGGTTGTGGTACAGGGCGGCCACGGAAGCGGAGGCACGCATCTCACCGCGGTAGACACCGGCAGCCAGCTTGTTGTCCAGGACCTGACCGTCGTCAACACGGTTGTCCAGACCCGGCAGGATTCCGGGAGGAACGGGCTCGTCGGGGTTATACTTCTTAAAGATCTTGGAAGGAACGATATTGCCATCTTCGTCCTTGGCACCCTCCAGAGTCATGGACAGGGGAGTGTTCCACAGGGTGTTCAGCACCAGACCGGCCTGCTGCTTCAGGGGCAGGTGGGCCACCATGTCGGCTGCGCGGACCTCGTGACTGTTGCGCCAGTCTTCATAGGGGGACAGGACACCGTCGTTGTCCATATCCTTGAAATACAGGCCGTCCTTGACGATGACACCGCAGGTGGTGACGCCGATGGTGGGGCCGTTCTCGTTGTGGAACAGGACAGGCTCCAGGTACATATCATTGATCTTGTCGCCCTCTTCCAGGACGTAAGGGGCAGGGATGTAGCCGTTTTTCATGTTGGGGTCGATGATCACGGGGTTCTTCTTCATGTGGCACGCTCCTTATATTATGATTGCATAGTTTTTATGCGTAAAGATACCGAATCTCTCGGCAAATTGTACATAGGTATTGTAGCATAAGAAAAAATATGATACAATATGTCTTATAAAAATAGTACAAAAGAGGGAAATTATGTATCACATCAAATCTGACAGGCGTTCCCAGTCTTCTGCGGCAGAGATCGTCCGGGGGTTGCAGGAATGCCTGAAAACCACGCCCCTGAAGGCCATCACCGTATCGGACATCCACCGGGTCACCGGCATCAGCCGGGCGACCTTTTACCGCTTGTTTGATACCCCGGAGGATGTGCTGATCTACCAGCTGGATCAGATGACGGAGAAAGCCTCAGCTGGCTATGAGACCCAAAGCAGCCAGTCCACTGCCCGGCTGATGGAGGATACCATTTCCCTTGGCCTGGAAAATCACGAATTTTTGCAGGCGCTGATCGAGAATGGCCGGCATGACCTGCTGTACCAGTATACGGAGAAAAGCTTCCGGAAGCTGGATACGGAGAAGATATTTCCTCAAAATATGGATGCGGTGGAGCGGGAATTCGTGATCGCCCACTTGTCCATGTCCATGGTGGCCACCCAGATCACCTGGGCCAGAAACGGACATAAGGAGACGGCCAGAGAACTGATGCGTTACCTGAAACGCTATACCGAGATCATCATGGCCCTGATGGAGCAGGAAGGGTAGTGCGCATTAAATTGTAGTTTATCTGAGCCCCCCAATGCCTTCCCTTTTGGGGAGGGTGCCCCCGAAGGGGAAGGCATTGGGCGCTGCCGCGCCAGTGTGATAAACGATAAGTTATCATCATAAACATATGCTTAAACGGCCGCCGTAATCGATACAGCGGCCGTTACAATTTTATACTGGTTACTTTGCATCCTCCTGGGCCTTCAAAATGGCATCGGCCTGGTCGTAGTTGAAGACCTTGCGGATCACGTCTTTGTAGTACCAGAACATGGTCTTGCCGTTGTCATCGTAGCGCCAGCCGTAGCTGTAAGGCATGGAGTAGCCGTAGAATACGGTGATACATTCGCCCTTGGGATGGATGGTGGTGAAGGTGTTCTGCTCCTTGGTGGAGGCCTTGGGCTTCAGGTAGACGAACCGTTCCAGCGCCAGGTTATCCAGAGGCTCAAAGCTCTTGACCTTACTGTAGCTGATGTTCAGATATTTCAGCCCATCGCAGCCGGACAGGGCATCGATATTCTCCAGCTTGTAGCAGTAGGCCAGCTCCAGCCAGGTCAGCTTCTTGCAATTGTCAAAGCCTGTCAGTTCTTTAACGGCACTTTCGGAGGCGATGAGGACTTCCAGATTGGGCATATACCCCACGAAGCTCAGATCGCTCAGAAATTCATTGTGGCCGATGTCCATGTATTTCACATCTTCCAGATACTTCATGGGGCCGCAGGTGTCGTCAGTAACGTTGTACACAGCCCGGATGGTGTCATCATCGGTGACAGTATTATACCGGCCGTCCACACCGAAGTATACCCGCCAGACCACCTTGGGGCCGCCCCGGAAATCCTCCCGGATTTTGGCCAGGGTCTCATTGCTGAAACCGCAGTTGTCCAGCACGAAACGCTTGCACTTGTCCATGATCTTCAGAGCTTCCCGAAGCTCCGGCTCACCGCTGTTGCCGATGTCCTGGTTTTTGTAAATGACCTCTTCATCGGCGGTGGAGATGGTCTTGCCGGAGAGGGAGAAGCTGTAGTCGAAGACGATATGGGGAGCGGCGGTCTGAAGCTTGTCCACGTCCTCTTTGGAAAGAGAACTGCTCAAAGATACCTTAGCCAGGTTGGGCATCAGGCTCAGCTTGGCGCAGGCATCCTCCACCTGACCACTCCCCAGACCGGACAGGTCCAGCTCTGTAGTCTCCGGGGTGATGGCATTACCCAGTATGGAGACGGAGTATTCCAGTACCAGTTCGGGATAGGCCGTCATCAGTCCATTCAGCTGATCCGGGGTCAGGGTAAAGTCCGGCATCACCAGGGTAGTCAGGTTGGGCAGATACTGCAGGTTTTCCAGCAGCATATCATAATCAAAAGCACCGGAGGCAAGGGTGGCGGAGGTGTCCTTGACAGAAACCTGGGTGCCGCCCAGATCCACGGTAAAGGTCACATCCAGCTCCGGATGCTTGCTCATGTGATCCAGAATGGCGCCGTAGCAGGTACTGCCGGTCAGATCCACGGATTTCAGGTTGGGGTAGTGGTTCAGGGTATACAGGTCACCGGCGGTCATGACCACGGTGAGTGTTTCCACATCCATATTGGGGTTGGTTACCTCCACTTCCTGGGCCACAGTGGCAGTGGGCAGGACGATGGGTTCCAGCGTCGGCGTGGTGGCAGGCTCGGAAGCCTTTTGGCCGCAGCCGTTCAAGGACAGAAGAATTGCCAGAGAGCAGGCCAACGGGATGTTTTTCCTGAAAAAGGAGTTCATGAAGCACATTCCTCCAAAGATAAGCATAATTACCATAACTATAGCATGATGTGCCGCAAAAATCAAGAAACCCCACTCCGATTCCATAAAAAGGCGGAAAAAGAACAGGACAGCCGCGATCGGCTGTCCTGTTTTGGGGAATGTTACTGCAGACCCTGCTCGTAGGCTTCGATCATCTTCTTGACCATCTGGCCGCCGACGGAGCCGGCTTCGCGGGAGGTCAGGTGGCCGTTGTAGCCGTTGGTCAGGTTGACGCCCACTTCCTGGGCTGCCTGCATCTTGAAACGGTCCATAGCCTCACGGGCCTGGGGGATATTCAGCTGGTTGTTATTAGAGTTGCTCATCGTAGTTCTCTCCTTTGATCGTTTTCCGGAAAGTAAGTCACTTTCCGGATTGGAGAGTGCTTTTTCTTTCCGTAACCATAGTTTGACCAAAGTCGAAAAGGGTATGAATGTTAAGTGGCGGAAAGACTGGAAGAGGATTCCTGAATCAAAACAACTTATTAAGATGTTACAGTTACTGTGAAATCAAAAGAATCTTATTCCAACAGAGAACCAAAGTGTATGGCGGATGCTGAGGTTCAGGTTTCAATGGAAAGCGTGCAGCCTTTCATCCTGTGGGGCGCGCTGTAGATATTGAAGCGGTTTTCCCGGGAGAAGCCCAGCAGGGTGATGCCCGCTTTTCGGGCGGTTTCTACCGCGGCAATGGTGGGTGTGGAACGGGATACGATCATGGGGACCTGAATGACTGCAGCCTTCTGGATCATATCCATAGGGATGCGGCCGCTGGTAAGGATATATTTGTCGGCAAGAGATACGCCCTCCAGGAGCGCTCTGCCGGTCAGCTTGTCCAGGGCGTTGTGGCGGCTGATGTCAATGCAGGCAAAGTAGGTGCCGCTGTCATCGCAAAGAGCGCAGCGGTGGGTGCCGGCGGTGGCTTTTTGCAGCGTGGACTGATCGTAAAATTTCTGCTGATTGGCAAGCAGAATCTCCGGATCGAAAACAGGATCTTCTGACGGTAATACACTGGGACGGTCTGGTCTGGTTTCTCTCAGTATTACCCGGGCAGAACCGGCATCCATATCCATTTCCAGAGATTCAATATCCTCCGGTGCGTGGATAAATCCCTGCGTATATAGATGTCCCACAACCAACTCTTTCTGTTCACTGGGAGAACAGTACAGAGTTCTTGCCATAATCCCCGGAATTTCCAGGCGCAGGGAGGTCTCGTGAACCATCAGATCCCGCATCTGAATATATTCTCCGCCAATATAGCGCACGATATCCAGTTTGTCCACCAGTGCTGCACAGCCTTCGGGTTCTGCTTCTGTGCTGCCCAGGTATTTTTGGTATTCAGTGCGGGTGTTGATATTGGTAAACATACGAAGCTCCTTATCAAAGCAGGCAGCGTCTTCCTGGGACAGGATACAGACCTGGCTGGCATGGATAAACCGGAACAGGGAACTGTTTCCGGTTTCCAGCCGGTGAACCACTTCCCTCAGAAGGGAGCGGGAATAGAAGGTATTGAAGGGTTCCATCCGATCATTGTACCGGCTGGCACAAATATCCATCCCGGTTTCCAACAGTTTTTCTTTCATATGACGGATGAAAGGAAGATTTACCACCGGCATGTCACAGGCCAGCAGATAAACGTATTGACTCCGGGCATTGCTCAGCGCGGCGTGGACTCCGGCAAGAGGTCCTTTGCCGGAATATTCGTCCTGGAACAGACGAACGCCCATACCTTCGTACAACTGCGGTTTTGCGGTGACGATGAGGATATCAGAGAATTCCTGCTTCAGCGTTTCAATAACGGTTTCCAGGATCCGTCGATCGTTCTCCATCAGCAGCTGTTTGTCAAAGCCCATCCGGGAGGATTTTCCTCCTGCCAGAATGGCGGCGGTGCCGAACAGAGGCAATTCCTCCCGGGACAAAACTGTCCCGGGAGTATTGTTTTGAATATTCATAGGTTTATGCCTTTTCAATCCGGGCTGCGCAGACCTTCAGTTCGGGGATCTTGGCAGTGGGATCAATGGCGGTGTTGGTCAGCTTATTAGCGGGGCCGTCTGCAAAGTGGAAGGGCATGAACAGCACGCCTTCGGGCACGATATCAGTAACCCGGGCCTCTGCCAGAATGCCGCCGCGGCGGGAAGAAACCTTCACGCTGTCGCCGGAGAGAATCCCAAGCTTGGCGGCATCGGCGGGATTGATTTCCACATAGGAGCGGCCGGAAATATTCATCAGGCCTTCCACACGACCGGTCATGGTGCTGGTGTGGTAGTGGTACAGAATTCTGCCTGTGGTAAAGATCATGGGATATTCTGCGTCGGGGGTTTCGGCAGAGGGACGGTAGGGTGCGGGCTTAAACAGGGCACGCTCGCCACGGCTGAACTTGCCTACGTGCAGGATGGGGGTGCCGGGATGGTCAGCGGTGGGGCAGGGCCACTGGAGGGAACCCAGCTTTTCCAGACGTTCATAGCTCATGCCGCCATAGGAGGGAGTCACGGTTGCCATTTCAGCGAAAACTTCCTCGGCTGTATGGAAGCTGTTTTCATAGCCCAGAGCAGCCATCACCTCAGACAGGATCTCAAAGTCGGCCTTGCTTTCACCCACGCAGGGGATGGCCTTGCGGATCCGCTGGACACGGCGCTCGGTATTGGTGAAGGTGCCGTCCTTTTCTGCGAAGGTGCAGCCGGGCAGCACAACGTCTGCCAGAGCGGCAGTTTCGGTGAGGAAAATGTCCTGGACCACCAGGAATTCGCAGTTCTTCAGAGCGTGTTCCACGTGGTTCAGGTCGGGATCGGACATCATGGGGTTCTCGCCCATGATATACAGGCCCCGCACGCTGCCGTCTTCCACGGCATTCATAATCTCGGTAACGGTCAGACCGGGTTTGCCGGACAGGCTGACACCCCATGCTTTTTCAAACTTTTCCCGGGCAGCATCGTTGAACACCTTCTGATAGGCGGGGAAATCAGTGGGCAGGCAACCCATATCGCAGGCACCCTGAACGTTGTTCTGGCCTCGCAGGGGGTTGACACCGCAGCCATACTTACCAATCTTGCCGCACAGCAGAGCCAGATTGGAGGTGCCCATAACACCCTCGGTGCCGGTGGAGTGCTGGGTGACACCCATGGCGTAGTAGATACCGGCCTTATCGGCCTTGGCATACAGCCGGGCAGCCTTCTTCAGTTCCTCCGCATCAATCTGACAGATTTCGGCAACCACTTCGGGGGTGTAGTTCTTAACGACCTCTACCAGCTGCTCGTAGCCTTCAGTACGCTCATCGATGTACTTCTGATCCTGCAAGCCCTCGGAAATGATAACGTTCATCATGCCGTTGAACAGGGCAACGTTGGTGCCGGGCTTGATCTGCAGGAATACATCGGCCTCCCGGCACAGGGGAATCCGGCGGGGTTCTGCCACGATGATTTTGGCACCCTTCTTCTTGGCCTGACGGATGAGAGAACCGATAACAGGGTGGGTCTCGGTGGTGTTGGAGCCAGTGACAAAGACCACATCCTGGTCGGCAGCCTCCGCGATGGAATTGGTCATGGCGCCGGAACCCAGGGTGATGGCGAGACCTGCAACGGTGGAAGCGTGGCACAGACGGGCGCAGTGATCCACATTGTTGGTGCCGAAAGCGGCGCGGACCATTTTCTGGAAGACATAATTATCCTCGTTGGAGCAGCGGGCGCTGGAAAGACCCGCCAGTGCGTCAGAGCCGGATTCTGCCTTGATGGTGCCGATCTTGTCGGCAATCAGACTGATGGCCTCTTCCCAGCTGGCTTCAGTCAGGACACCGTCCTTGCGGATCAGAGGCTTGGTCAGACGATCCTTGTGATTGATGAAGTTGTAGCCGAACTTGCCCTTGACACACAGCAGTCCCTTGTTAGCCTCGCCGTACAGGGGCTGTGCGCCCACCACGGTATCGTCTTTCACCTGTAGCTCCAGCTGGCAGCCGACGCCGCAGTAGGTGCAGGTAGTG
Source organism: Oscillospiraceae bacterium (assembly GCA_017505505.1). The sequence continues at coordinate 38,695 of JAFVPA010000020.1, forward strand.
GGGATCTTCTTGGTCTCGAAGGCGCGGTACCGGACCTTGCTCTTGGGCAGCAATGCGCCAACGGGACAGACGGAAACACAATTGCCGCAGGAAACACAGTTGGTGCTGCGAATCAGCTGATCGAAGGGCGTGGCAATCTTGGCCTTGAAGCCGCGGCCGGTGATGCCGATGGCAGCTTCGCCGTGGAGCTGCTGACAAACATTGACACAGCGCTGGCACAGAATGCACTGATTGGGGTTGTAGGTAAAGAATTCGTTGGAATCGTCAATGGGGTATTCGTTCTTCACGCCTGCGAAGCTGGTCTGCTCCACGCCGTATTCGTAGCACAGGTTCTGCAGCTGGCACTCACCGTTCTTGGCGCAGCTGAAGCAGTCGGCATTGTGGGTGGAAAGCATCAGATCCAGCACGGAGCGTCTTGCGGCAATGACCTTTTCGGACTTGGTGTAGATCACGTTGCCTTCAGCCACAGGGGTGGAGCAGGCAGTAAACAGCTTGGGGTTGCCTGCAATCTCAACCAGACAAATACGGCAGGATGCTCCAGGGGTCAGATCTTTCAGATAGCACAGTGTGGGGATCTCAATGCCCACACTCTGGGCTGCCTGCAAAATGGTGCTGCCTTCTTTTACTTGTACCTGGATGCCGTCAATTGTTACATTCAGCATAGTTTCCTCCTAATTCATATGTAAATGAAACTTTTTATAGATACTATCAACGCATTATACTCGCTGCTTCCGGGAAAACCAATAAGGTTACAATAGTTTATCCATAGGATAAAACTATGGGTCATTTATAGAATTAAACTATAAATAAACTATTGTAACCTTATTGGTTTTGGTAGTTGGCGGTGGTATTATCTTTGTAACATAAAAACAAACCGGAAATATTTTGTGGGGGTTTCCCAGATTTCTCGGCTTGAACCGGACATCCCGGAGTCCATGGATGTCCGGAGCTTTTTTGTGATATTCAATTTATCAGGAGGTAAATTATGGCTCATATCAGTGAGGCTGGTGTCAAGAAGATTTGCGAAATCTGCGAGCGGTATGCAAATGAAAAGACACCCCTGATGATGATCCTCAGCGACATCCAGAATGAATACGGTTATATTCCTCTGGACGTGCAGAAAATCGTTTCCGAAAAGACCGGCATTTCCGTGGCAGAAATCTACGGTGTTGTCACCTTCTATTCCTTCTTTTCTCTGGAACCCAAGGGCAAGTACATCATTGGCTGCTGCCTGGGTACTGCCTGCTACGTCAAGGGTGCCCAGCAGATCATCGACAAGTTCTCTGAGATTCTGGGTATCAAGGCCGGTGAAACCACAGCTGACGGCCTGTTTACCATCGATGCCCTGCGCTGTATCGGTGCCTGCGGTATTGCCCCCGCTGTTTCCATCAATGGCAAGGTCTATCCCAAGATGACTGTGGACAAGGTTGCTTCCGTGGTGGAAGAATACCGGGCTAAGGAGGTATAAGGATTATGAAGAATTTTGCTGAACTGGATTCTGCTGTTTGCCGCTGCACCGAAGCATTGAATGCAAAACTGGAAGGTACCAACGGAAAGCGTGCCATTCTGCTGTGCGGCGGTACCGGCTGTCTGTCCTCCAATTCCATGGATATCAAGGGTAAGTTCGATGCTCTGGTTGCAGAAAATCATATGGAAGATAAGGTGACTGTCAATACCGTTGGCTGCTTCGGTTTCTGCTCTCAGGGTCCCTTTGTCAAGATTCTGCCCGAGGATACCCTGTACCGACTGGTCAAGGTAGAAGATGTGGAAGAAATCTTCGAAACGGATATCAAGGGCGGTCAAATTATTGAGCGGCTGCTGTACATCGAACCCAACACCGGAGAAAAGGTCGCCAAGCAGGATGACATCAACTTCTATAAGAAGCAGAAGCGTGTTGCCCTCCACGGCGGCGGTGTCATCAATCCCGAAGACATCAACGAAGCCATGGGTTACGGCGCTTTCCAGGGTCTGAAGCGGGCGCTGGGTATGGATCGCAAGGCCGTTATTGATGAGATTCTGGCTTCCGGCCTCCGTGGCCGCGGCGGCGGCGGTTTCCCCACCGGTAGAAAGTGGATGTTCGCCTACGGTTCCCAGAGCGACCAGAAATATGTGGTCTGCAACGGTGACGAGGGTGACCCCGGCGCATTTATGGACCGTTCCATTCTGGAAGGTAACCCTTACGCTGTCATCGAAGGCATGATGATCGCAGGTTACGCCATCGGTGCTTCCGAGGGCTATTTCTACGTTCGTGCTGAGTATCCCATCGCTGTGAACCGTCTGCGCAACGCAATCCGCCAGATGAATGAAATCGGCATTTTGGGCGAAAATATCATGGGCACTGGTTTCAGTTTCCAGGCACACATCCGTCTGGGCGCAGGCGCTTTCGTCTGCGGCGAAGAGACTGCTCTGCTGAATTCCATTGAAGGAAAGCGGGGCATGCCCCGGCCCCGGCCTCCTTTCCCAGCAGTTAAGGGCCTGTGGCAGGAACCTACCATCGTCAACAATGTGGAAACCTTGGCCTGTGTTCCTTACATCCTGCGCGAAGGTGCGGCAGAGTTCGCTTCCTGCGGTACCGAAAAGTCCAAGGGCACCAAGGTCTTTGCTCTGGGCGGCAAGGTCAACAACGTTGGCCTGGTAGAAATTCCTATGGGCACTACCTTGCGGGAACTGATCTACGACATTGGCGGCGGTATTCCCGACGGCAAGCAGTTCAAGGCCATCCAGACCGGCGGTCCCTCCGGCGGCTGTCTGACTGCAGAAGCTCTGGACGAGCCCATTGACTTTGACAACCTGGTAGCAAAAGGCTCTATGATGGGTTCCGGCGGCGCCATCGTCATGGACGAGGACAACTGCATGGTGGACGTGGCCAAGTTCTACATGGAATTCATCTGCGATGAATCCTGCGGCAAGTGCACGCCCTGCCGCATCGGTACCCGCCGTATGCTGGAGATTTTGACCAAGATCACCGAAGGTAAGGGTACGCTGGAGGATCTGGACAAGCTGGAGGAAATCAGCAATCTGATCAAGACCGGTTCCCTGTGTGCCCTGGGCCAGACTGCGTCCAATCCCGTCATATCCACCATGAAGCACTTCCGGGATGAATACATCGCCCATGTTGTGGACAAGAAGTGTCCCGCCAAGGTTTGTAAGAACCTGATGAGCTATGGCATTGATAAGGACAAGTGCATCGGCTGCGGTATGTGTGCAAAGGCATGCCCCGCAGATGCGATCTCCAAGACTGACTATATTGCCCCCGGCAAGAAGAAACCTGCTTTGACCATCGATACCGCAAAATGTGTCAAGTGTGGTGCCTGTATTGCTACTTGTAAGTTTGGCGCTATCTCCAAGCAGTAATTCCCATCACGCTTTCGGGCCGCAGAGCAAATGCTGTGCGGCCTGTTCTTCAAAAAATAAGCAGCCCGTTTCCGGACTGCTGCGTATATGTTTATTGAAAATTGTTTCGGATCTGCAGGCGCAGGGAGGCAAGGGATACCGCCAGATTTTCGCTTTGGACTACCACATGTTCCGGAACCTTCAGATGCACCGGAGCAAAGTTCCAGATGGCGTTGATGCCGTAAGCAACCAGCCTGTCACAGACGCTCTGTGCGTTTTCTGCGGGAACGGTAATGATGCCGATGCGCACGTCATAGCACTTACAGAAGGATTCCAGACGGTTCATGGGATAGATGGGCTTTCCACCGTCCGACTGATTTTTGCAGGGATGGATGTCAAAGCCCGCCATCAAGTTCAGCCCGGATTCCACAAAACCGCTGTAATCCAGCAGCGCTTGGCCCAGCTTGCCGACACCCACGAGGATAGTACCGGTTTCCGTGGCAAAATCGAGATAATCTTCGATATCCTGAATGAGCAGTTCCCGGTTCCGACCGGTTCTGCGCCGTCCGGTATGAGAGATCTTCGCAAGATCCTTGCGAACCTGTACATCGCCCAGTCCCAGTGCCTTTGCCATGGCGGTAGCAGAGATGTTTTCTGAGTGCTCAGGCAGGTTTTTTAGATAATCCAGGTAAACAGGCAGCCGTTTCAGCGGTTTTTTTGATACTTTGTTCGGCTCCATTGTGTAGCCCTCCGGAATATGTCCTGTACATAACCGCAAGAACACGCTCGAATGAGGAAAAATCCCTCTGTATGGGCGCTCCGTCGCCTAAACCGATGGCTGCCTTGTGGGTGGTGCATGAGAAAAATATAATAAGCCTCATTGCCAAAACCAATATTGTTATGGTATTTTATTTATTGAAGGAAACTATAGATTTGGAGATTCCAATATGAACTACAATGTACTGCGCTATTTTTCTGTTCTGGCTCAGGTGGAACATTATACCGTCGCGGCAGCCCGGCTGGGAATCTCTCAGCCTTCTTTAAGCAGCGCGATTCATACTTTGGAAAATGAGCTGGGGGGAGTCAGGCTATTTGAAAAGGTCGGACGGAACATCCGCCTGACAGATGAAGGAAAGTTTTACCAGGAAAAGGTGGATGCGGCTCTGAATGAGTTGCATACAGCTTCTCTGATGCTGCGTGACAGCAAAGCCAGCGCCCCCGTGGTGATCCGGATGGGTGTTGTTTCCGGAACACTGAAGGGTCTTGTGGCAAAGAAAATTGCGGAATACAGTTCCGCTAACAAGCGTATTCGGTTTCATTTGACGGAAAGCTCCGCGGAAAATCTGATGGATCTGGTTCGCCAGGAAAAGCTGGATATGGCCATCGTGGATTCCACGGACCGAGACCGGAGCCTCCACTTCCGTAAGCTGACCGAACGGGACTTCTTCGTTGCGCTTCCGGAGGACCATCCGTTGGCAGATAAGGAGATCATCGAACCGCAGGAGATCGTCCATGAGCATCAGGTGGTATTCAACTACAATGTGGCAAAAAGCTTCAAGGAGTGGACCACCGGAACGCCTTCTGACGAAAGCGTCATTTGTACGGTAGATACGGCGCAGTCTGCATTGGATTTGGTTGCCGCCGGTGTGGGTATTGCCTTTATTCCGGAAAAATGCGTACAGACGCATTCCGGAATTCGGTTTGTTCCTCTGAAAAACTGGCATCAGGCGCTGTATATGTGCATTCTCTACGATAAATGGCTGGAGCCGTTGGTCTGGGATTTTGTAGAACTGATCGTGAAAGCTGTCCGGGAGTCTGCCAAAACAGAGGAATTCTGACGACCTGCTTCCGGTCCCGGATATGCAGGAGGACTTGACGCCGGAAATCCGGGGAAGCATATTGGTATTGTGGAAGCTGTGACAATTGCTTCGGAAAGGATGGCCAGTGCGGAATGGAAAAGAATCTGTTTTTGACAGGCCCTACTGGCAGTGGCAAGCGCACCAGCATTGCAACTGCGGGGGATGCAATGTCTGGGGCAGGCGGCTTTCTGACGGTCCGTCAGCGGGATGAAACCGGACGGGCTGTGGCCTACTGGCTGCAAAAACCCGACGGGACCTGCCGGCAGTGGATCATCGACTGTTCCGCCTGCGCATGTTGGGCAGATCCATAGACATAAACTATAAATTTTGCTTTGAATTTATAGCTGTATTTGCACGATAACTGTGCTACAATGCGTTGTATATTTGACGCCCCGGCAAAGCCGGGGAAAAATGATATTTTGAAAAGCGGTGGACGACCCTTTTTCCGGAATCCAATGGTAAGCGCAGCAAAATGCTGTACGCTTTGGTTTTGGAACGGGTTCGTCTTTTTTATTTTTCAAATTTGGAGGAAGAAACATAAAAAGATCATTTCTCTGCTGCTGGCCCTGTCTCTGGTTCTGAGCCTGGCTGCCTGTGGCGCAAAGCAGGAAGTCCCTGCCGAAACTACCGCAGCTCCCCATGTCGGAGATTCTGCGGGATTCTGTGCTTCCGCTGGAATAAGCCGTGCAAAATGCAGAAAATCCCACAGCCTTGCTGACTGTGGGATTTTTTCTTGATTTCATAAATGATTATTTGCGGATGGATTCGATCAATCTTCTGAAATCCTTCCGGGCCCAGACTACCGGGACAGGATACAGGGGGTTTGCTTCCTTTTTGGCCCAGGTGATCATCTGGTCGATGTCCTTGTCCTGAACCACATCAAACTTATCGGGCAGACCCATTTTCTTATTGGTCTCTTCAATCCATCGGATGAAGGCGTTTGCTTTTTCCGCTTCGTTGGCACCGCCAATGCCGCAGACATCAGCCAGTTCTGCAAGGCGCTTGTGTGCCGATGCGCCGAATTCCCGCATGACATGGGGGAGGAGTACTGCCATAGCCAGACCGTGTGCAACGCCGTACAGACCGCCCAGGGTATGTCCAATGGCGTGGACATAGCCCACGCAGCCCCGGGTAAAGGCACGGCCCGCATAGAAGGCACCCCGCTGCATATTCTGCCGGGCTTCCAGATCAGAACCGTCTTCAAAGGCTTTGAGAATATTGTCGTGGATCAGCTTTACAGCATCCTTGGCAAGCCGGTTTTCCAGCTTGGTATTGTAGGTATGGTTGGTGTAGGCTTCCACGGCATGAGCCAGGGCATCCATACCGGTGGTGGCGGTGGTGTAGGGGGGCAGACCGACGGTAAGTTCCGGGTCCAGGACTGCATACTTGGGGATCAGGAAGGGATCGTTAATGGCGGCTTTTCGGTGGGTTTTGGAGTCGGTGATGACCGCAGCCACGGTGGTCTCAGAACCGGCACCGGCAGTGGTGGGGATGGCCACGAAGGGGGGGATAGGCCAATGGACCTTCAGCAGGCCCTGCAGCTGGGCAACGGTTTTCTTCGGATGGACAACCTTTGCGGCGATACCCTTGGCGCAGTCGATCCGGCTGCCGCCGCCCAGGGCCACGATGGACTTGCAGCCGTTTTCCTTGTAGGTCTTGTAACCGGCCTCTACATCATCAGAGGTAGGGTCAGTGGTAGAATAGGTCTGCAAAGTGTAGCGGATGCCGTTTGCCTCAAAGCCGTCCAGCATGGGCTGGACCTGTCCGCGGCGGACCATGCCGGAGCCTGTGACCACCAGCACATCATTGATGCCCTTTTCCTTCAGAAAAGCACCCAGCTCCTTAATCTTGCCGGGGCCTTCCAGGTACTTGGGCATGCGGTAGCCCATAAAATAATTTCCGATTTTCAGAACACCCTGAAAGGTACGGCACCAGAGAACTTCCAGTTTGTAAGGCATTTCCATAAATATCCTCCTTTATCCGCCGGCCACCGGGGACATCAGCACCACGGTGTCGCCGTTTGTTAACTTACTTCTCTTGTTTGCGCTGATTCCATTGATGAGAATGACGCAGCTGTTCAAGTCCTTTTTGGGGATGCCGCATTGTTCCAGCAGAGCAAAGATTTCCCTGACGGACTGGGCTTCCAGCTGTTTTTCCTTGATACCGGATTCGATCCGGAGCAGACCGTAGAGTTTTACCGTAATCATTTGATTTTCAAACGCCGCAAGGTGGCTTCCGTGGGGATACCATTCTTATCCCAGCCCCGGGCCGCATAATAGGTCTTCTTCATGGTTTCCAAGGGGATCTTCGTCTTGGGATTTTTGGGATCCTGGGGAACATCGGTCAGCCGCTTAGGCAGCTTGTCATTGGCGGCACTGATGCCAAATTTGCAGTTGATATAACGCTCCATGGTGTAGCCCCGCTCACCAATCTGAATGTACTTGCCAAAGTCCATGTACATTCCCGTAGCCAGCTTGATCATTTTGGTGTGATGGAATACCGGGAGATGCAATGCTGCAACTCTGGGACATTTATTGATCAGACGGACGGCACCGCCTACATGGGTGGCTGCTTTATTGACAGTCTGCGTGATGATACCGTTGGGCTTGGTCAGCAGGAAGCCGGGGAAGAAGGCATAGGAAGTAAACAGGCACTGTCCCGAGGCGGAGATTGTTTCCATCAAATCCTGGAACAGCATGGTAAAATCAGCCTTGGCTTTGGGCGTTTGGGTGTCCACATTCAGTCCGAGACCTTCCAGAATCACCAGATAGCCCCCGTTCAAATGGCAGCCGCCCCGGTTGGACACCGCATAGCCCAAACCCTGGCCCACGGCCCGGCGGGGCTCATATGCAGCAAGTTCCAGACCCTTGCTGTGCATGGCAAATTCTTTTCCTCCGTACTTTTCCGAAAGACGCTTGCTGCCCTCGGCCAGTTCATCACCGATTCCGCGGCGGTGGGCGATATCCTCAAAAATTGAAGAAAGCTCATCGGTGCTGCCGAATTTCAGACCGTTGTTCCACAGTCCCTTTTCGTTTGCTTCCATAGCCCAGGCGATGGTGTTGGCGGTAGTAATGGTATCCATGCCCAGTTCATCCAGTTCATAGTTCCAGTCCAGAATTTTTTGCAGATCATTGTTGCAGATGTTGCCGCCCAGCAGACCCAGGGTTTCCAATTCAGGCCCCTTGACGGCCTTGTCCTGAACCTTCACAGTCCGGGCGCAGCGGATGGGACAGGTGAGACAGCCTTTATTGGTAATATTAAATTCTTCTGCAAGTCGTTCGCCGCTGACATCCTCGAAATGCTCGTACTGTCCGGCAGAATAATTCTTCGTGGACAGCAGTCCCCGCATCTGCATGGAACTGACCAGCCCTGCAGTACCTACCTTAGGCAGTTGGTTGCCGGTGAGGGGATGGCCCTGCAAATAAGCAAACCACTTTTTGCACCAGGCGGTGGTCTTTTCCTTATCGTAAATGGGAACGGTTTTGTTTCCGGTTACAGTAATGGCCTTCAAGCCTTTCCAGCCAAGGACGGCACCCATTCCGGTACGGCCTGCAGCACGTTCGTCGGAAATGATGCCTGCATATTTTACCAGATTTTCGCCGGCAGGGCCGATGCAGAGCTTGCCGAACTTCTTCTTTCCGGTCAGCTTTACCAGCTTTTCCTGACACTCGCTGACTTTGGTACCCCAGAGGTCATCGGCATCGTGGAAGGCAAACTGGTCTTCAGTGATTTCCAGCCACTTGCGGCCCTGGCATTTTCCTTTTAAAATCAGCGCATCATAACCGGCCTTCTTCAGATGGAAGCCGAAGCTGCCGCCGCAGTTGGAGGAAGCCAGAATGCCTGTCTGGGGAGACAGGGCGGAAATATTGAACCGGGCGGAACTGGGCGCACCTGTGCCGGTGAGAGGGCCGGTGGAAATGACCACCCAGTTTTCCTCGCTGAAGGCTGTTTCCTTTCCGGTCAGATGGTCGCACAGGATCCGGGCGGCCATGATCTTGCCGCCTAAATACAGCTCCCGCTGTTCATCACTCCAGGGATATTCGGTCACGGTCTCGGTGGTCAAGTCCACCAGCATGACCTTTCCCATGTAGCCTGAATATTTGGATGCCATAGACAACGCCTCCTTTTTTGCCATTATATCGTCAAAATGTACATTTTTCAATAGTTGAAAAGAGAAAAGTTGCAAAAAACAACATTCCCTGCAAGGCAATGCTGCATTGCAGGGAATGTATCATACAAACGGAATCTTTTCAAAGCCCAAATCGGACAGATCGAAGTAGAAGACAGTTCCGGTTTCTACAGGCTTTCCCAGCAGAAGCTTCACACACAGAGACGTCTGCAGGGAAGCGCACAGGGCCGGGGTAAAGCTGAGGACACTTTTATCCCGGATCACGATATCCTCGGGGTACAGGGTGTTGATCAGGCTATCTCCCGGCAGGGAAACGGCAACTTGGGCCACCCAGCCCTGGATAGCACCGTAGACATAGGGAATGCCGGCCTTTTCACAGGCAGAAGCCAAAAGCTTTCGGCTGGGGATATTGTCCAGGGCATCCAGAACTGCATCGCAGTCCGCAATAAGCCCGGAGACGTTGGCTTCCGTCAGAAATTCCTCTACAGCTTCCACCGTAATCTCCGGATTCACCCGGTTTACGTGCTGGGCTGCGGCCTTGGCTTTCCTGACTCCCATAAGCGGAACCGAGCTGAGCAACTGCCGGTTCAGGTTGGTAGCTTCGAACACATCCCCATCCACGACCCGGATATGCCCCACACCGATCCGGGCCAACTGGTCAAGGATGTGACCACCCAAACCGCCGCAGCCAACGACCAGAACACGTTTGCGCCGCAGTGCAAGGCATTCCTGCTCCGTCAGTGCGGGAATGTTCCGCATATATCGGGATTCCATATCAGCCGCCTCCCACAGCGGGGAACAGGGAGACGATATCTTCATCCTTGACTTCTGTCTCGGGCTTCTGGTGGAAGCCGTTGATTAGAAGAATATTGACTTCTTTGCGCTGAATGCTCAGCACATCCATAATATCCTGTACATTTTTTACAGAGTCCGGCTCCATAAAATAGACTTTCTGCCGTCCCTGCCGCAGGCCGGCGAATAAGCGTACTTCAATCATTGTGATCGCTCCTGGCGTAAAGAAATTAGGGAGGGGTTCGGTTAGAACCCCTCCCCGTGTTTATCATACTTTCCCGTTGTATTGCCGTCAAGTCCGGAATTTCGGAAATGAAACGATACCGAGCGGGTCAGGGCAGTAGCGATAAGCTAAGCACCGAACACGCATTGCCTGCCGGTGCATACCGGCTTACTTACCGATGCACTCGTCCAGACCCAGACGCTTCAGAGTCTCGTCGGTGGGGAAAGCAGCCTCCCAGCCACGGACCTTGTAGTACTCGGGCAGGGTGATGGGCAGCTTGGAAACCAGACCCTTGGAGGGACCATCGGGGATGGGCTCTTCCAGCAGACGCTTGGGCAGGCGGTCATCCTCGGGCTTCATGCCGGCGGCCTTGTTGAACATACGCTCAATGTTGTAGATACGCTCACCGATCTCCAGAACTTCCTCGGGAGTGTACTCGGTGCCGCAGGCTGCATTCAGCAGCTTGGTGTACTCAGGAGCGCCCAGAGCGAAGGAGGTGAACAGGCACAGACCCATGGAGTCGATGACTGCGGTCAGATCCTGGAAGGTCTTGGACCAGAAGGCCTTCTCGTTGGTAACGGTACGGTCCAGCTGGACGGGCAGGCCAACGACCTCGGGAGCGATGGTGTAGCCACGGACATGGCAGCCGCCGCGGTTGGAGGTAGCGTAAGTAATGCCGATACCCTGAACGCCACGGGCATCGTAGGCGGGCATCTCCTGCTTCTTAACGGACATGGAGATCTCGGGCATGCCATAGTGCTCACACAGACGGGCGGAGCCGGAGCTCATCAGCCAATCCAGTTCGGTCTTGGGATCGCCCATGCGCTTGGTCCACTCGATCAGAGCGGGAACGCTGCCCCACTCCAGAGGATAGCCGGCGCA
>JAFVPA010000021.1 GCA_017505505.1 Oscillospiraceae bacterium
CCATGTGGATGTAGCCGTTGGAGAAGGGAGGGCCGTCATGCAGGACGAAGGGGGGCAGATCCTTATTCTTTTCCAGCAGGGCGTTGTACAGGTCCTGCTCCTGCCAGTTTTTCAGCATACCGGGCTCCCGGGCGGGCAGACCGGCCTTCATGGGGAATTTGGTCTGCGGAGTGATGATTGTGTTCTTGTATTCCATTGGAATTCTTACCTCCATAGTGAATTCATATCTTGGCCCCCTCTCTGAGGGGGCTGGCACGGCATAAGCCGTGACTGGGGGAGTGCACGTCTAACGTTAGGACACTCCCTCCGCCCCTTCGGGGCACCTCCCTCAAAGAGGGAGTCAAGAAAAACACGCCTTTGTCTCCATTAAGAGACAAAGGCGCATGACCTCTGCGGTACCACTCTTGTTCTGACCCTTGGGTCAGCACTCGTCCGTGCGTTATCGGGCACGACGCGGCGCAGCCTACAGTATCGGTGCGCTGCTCGGAGGTGATATAAACGGACTCCTGCTTACTGCCTTGCACCAACCGGCAGCTCTCTGGAAGCGGTGCGAAAGTTTACGCGTCCTCGTCATAGCATCGGAATATCGAATTGGAGCTTACTTGCTCTTGGGGTCGTAGTTACGGCCGAACTGCAGGTTCAAGGTAGCGAACTTGCTGGTGGTGGAATCGTTGGTGGGATGCTTGGGGGCAGCCTTGGGGGCGGTGTCCTCGGTGGTGCCGATCATGGCTTCCAGATTCTGGGCGATCTCATCGGCCACATCTGCCTTCTCTGCCTTGGGAGCGGCAGGGGCGTTGGCAGCCTTGATGCGGTCCAGTGCCTGGATGCAGCTGCGCAGCTGATCCTGCAGTTCACCAATCTTGGCTGCGGCAGCCTGGCGGGCTTCCTCTACCCGGGCGTTCTCAGCAGCAATCTGGGCCTCGGTGGCCTCAGCTGCGGTGACGGTAGCGGCAGCTGCGGCGGTATTGGCACCCTGGAGCATCTTGGCGCATTTGGCCTCAGCTTCCATGACCATCTTGTCGCAGGTCTTCTGGGCATTGATGACGGCTTCCTTCATGGAAGCTTCGTTCTTGCGGTACTCTTCCAGCTTGCCAACCAGAACCCGCATCTTGCTCTTGAGCAGCTGGTTCTCCTTGTACAGGGTGACATAGTCCTCGGTCAGAGGCTCCAGGAACTCGTCGACCTGCTGCATATCATAGCCGCCGAAGGTAGCGCGGCCAAAAGAAATCTGATCGATCTGCTGCGGTGTAAACATATAAAATGTTCCCCTTTCAAACTCTATTAGATATAGCTTTCAACCTCAGCCTGCAGGGTCTCCAGGTCGCCCACGATATCCATGTTGTGGGGGCAGAACAGGTAAGCAGACTGGGCGATCTTCTTCACATCGCCGTCCAGGGCGTAAACACAGCCGGACAGGAAGTCCACAACACGGCGGGCCATGGCCTTGTCCACGTTCTCCATGTTGACAATGACAGCCTTGCGGTTGCGCAGGTCATCAGCGGCCTTGGAGGTGTCGTTGAAGCTGCCGGGACGGAACAGAACCACTTCCTGCTTGTTGGAGTTCATGTTCAGGACCTGGCCGCTGAAGCCGGACACGGCATTGCCGGAGGTGGTGGCGGGCATGGGAGCGAAGCCGAAGCCGGTATCCTCTTCTTCCTCCTCCATCACAGGAGCGGGGGCGGGAGTGGGGCGGCGCTTTTCCCGGCGGGCCGGCTGCTCGACGGGCTCTTCGTATTCTTCTTCCTCGTAATCGTCGTAATCATCGTAATCATCATCGGAATAGGGCTGGGCAAATTTCTTTACATTATCCCAAAAGCTCATTATCTATATCCTCCTAAAATATATCCACATCAATTTTTGATGGATCAGGCATAATTTCTGGCACCGAAAATGGCGGTGCCCACACGAATCATCGTGCTGCCGGAGGATATTGCGTCCGCAAAATCACCCGACATGCCCATGGACAAACAGTCCACCATCACATTATCGCTGATTTTGCCCTTGATGTCAACAGTTAATTCGAACATTTTCTGAAAAAAACGAAGATTTTCTCCGGAATTGTGGGAAATCGGAGGGATTGCCATGAGTCCTTTGACACATATGTTTGAAAATTCGCCGATTTTCTCCATCAGAGGAAGGATATCTTCCGCGCCGAAGCCGGATTTGCTGGCTTCCTCTCCGATGTTGACTTCCAGCAGAATGTTCTGGATGATGCCCTGTTTGGCGGCTTCCTTATCAATGGCCCGGAGCAGACGTTCGGAATCCACGCTCTGGATCAGGTCCACCTTACCCACCACGAACTTGACCTTGTTGGTCTGCAGGTGGCCAATGAAGTGGACGGGAGCGCCTTCATAGGCATTTTCCGCCAGCTTTGCGGTGAGCTCCTGGACCCGGTTTTCGCCGCAGCAGTCCACACCTGCGGCAATGGCCTGGCGAACGGCCTCGGCATCATTCATCTTGGTGGCGGCGCATAATTTTATCTCTTTCGGGTCCCGGCCGCAGGCAACGGCGGCGGCCTCCATTTCGGCGCGGATCCGGGCAACGTTTTCGGCAATACTCATATTTCTTCCTCTTTCTATCATGGAAAATTGTAGGGCGGGGTCATGACCCCGCCGATCAGGTACGGATGATTGACATGCTGCAATAAGTGCAAAATGGATCTTATTTGTACTACAATACCTGGTTACGGGAATTGGTGCTTCGGCGGGGTCATGACCCCGCCCTACATTGGCTCGACGAAATATAAATCAAACAAAAAGGCGGCGGAAAAGCTCCGTCGCCTTTTTGCGTTACGCAGTTGCGCCTGCGGCTTTCAGCGGCTTCATGGGGGCCAGGGTGGAGATGGCATGCTTGTAGATCATCTGCTGCTTGCCGTCAGACACCAGTACCACCACGAAGCTGTCAAAGCCCGTGATGATCCCCCGGAGCTGGAAACCGTTCATCAGGAACAGGGTCAGCGGGACCCGGTCCCGGATGACCTCCTTTAAAATGGCTTCCTGTAAATTCATTGCTTCAGACATATGTATACCCTCTTTCTTGTATTTTCCTTAGCACCTCGAAACTCCCCATGGGTGCTTGGCTTAAGGTACACACATCCTAGCATTTTTCACTTGTCGAAATCACGAATAACCCGTCGTGCAGCTTCCAAAATTTCCCCGCTGTCCTGTCCGGTTTCCCGGGTCAGCCAGTGGATGGCCTTGTTCCGGCGGAACCAGGTCAGCTGCCGCTTGGCATAGTGGCGGGTTCCCTGGCGGACCTGATCGGCAGCTTCTTCGATGGAACACTGCCCATCAAGAGCGGCCACGAATTCCTTGTAGCCAATGGCCTGCATGGCGGTGCATTTGGCGGGAATGCCGCTGGAAAGCAGGTCTTCGATTTCTTGAATCAGACCCATTTCCAGCATAATGCCCACACGCTGGTCGATTCGTTTGTACAATTCGCTGCGCTGGGCAAAATCCAGTCCCAGCCAAAGGGGGGTGTATCTGGGTGGAATGGCCTGGGTGCGTAAATTATGGGCGGTGATGGTCTCTCCGGTTTCGTAAAACACTTCTAATGCCCGGATCACCCGGCGCATATCCTTCAGCCGTGCGGCGGATTCCGGGTCCACGGAGCGCAGCTCCTCCAGCATGGCCTCGAAGCCCACGTCCGCGGCCTTGGCTTCCAGCTGTTCCCGAACACCGGTGGCGGGGAAGGGGGCAAAGTCGTTGCCTTTGATGAGGGAATCCATGTAAAGTCCCGTGCCGCCGGCGATGATGGCAGTTTTACCCCGGGCTGCGATATCATCCACGATGGGGGCGGCCATTTCGCAATATTTACTGACGGAAAAATCCTCGTCAGGCTCCGCCACATCGATCATATGGTGGATGATGCCATCCATTTCTTCTATGGTAGGCTTGGCGGTTCCGATGTTCATGCGTTTGTACACATACATGGAATCGCAGGAGACGACCTCGCCGTTAAATTCCTTAGCCAGCTCCACAGCCAGGGCCGTCTTACCGGAGGCCGTAGGCCCGGCGATGCAGATGATGTTGTTCATGGGTACGACCTCCAAACTCCTAATTTGCTTATGTTCTCTTAAACTGCTTCTCCAGCTGCTTTTTGCTTAAGCTTACGCAGATTGGGCGTCCGTGGGGGCAGTATTTCAGATCCTCCCGGGCCATAACTTCTTTGACAATGGCCAACAGTTCTTTTTCATCGTTTTTCCATCCGGCCTTGATGGCGGCCTTGCAGGCCACGGTGTGGAGCAGCTCGTCCCGGACGGTATCTTTCTTTTCCCGGCGGCCGTTCAGAAGGTCGGCAGCCAGGGTCTCCACGGCATCGGCGGCATCCTCGGGACTTAAGTCCATGGGAATCTGCCGGAGAAGCACGGTGTTTTCACCGAACTCGTCGATTTCGAAGCCCAGTTCGTCCAACATTTCCGTATTGGCCAGCAGTTCCGCGCAGGCGGAGGGGCTTAAGCGGACGGGGATGGGAGAAAGCAGACTCTGGGCGGAGATTTTTTCCTGATTGGCTTTCAGCTTTTCGAACAAAATCCGCTCATGGGCGGCGTGCTTGTCAATGAGGAAGGCCTCGTTGCCCTGCTCTACAATGATGTAAGAATTGTACAGTTCCCCCACCATGCGCCATTGGATCTCAGGGGGCATTTCCAGGGATGTCTGCTCCATTTCCTCCTGAGGGGTGGGGACTTCGATCTGGTTTGGCACTGTAACAGGGGATACTGTGGGTGCAATAGGTGTAGCGGTGGGCATAGATGGGGATGCAGGTTTTGCTTCCCTTACCTGGGGGAGCGTGACAGCTTCCCGCAGGGGAAGATGGGCGGGCTTTTCCATCTTTGCCAGTGTCGCGGCTGCAGCTTCCGGTTTTGGCTGGGGGGCATCCTTCAGGGCGGTGGAGAAAGTCTTATATTCTTCCGCAGACATGGTGCGGAAGAAAGGCTCTTGCTTCCCTTTCTGAGAGAGGTGCCCCGAAGGGACGGAGGGCGTGCTGTGCATTTTAGGGACACTCCCCCAGGCCCCGCCTTTGGCAGTGCCAGCCCCCTCAGAGCGGGGGTTAAGGGTCTGCGCCGGTTTGGGAGGAATGGCGGGCGCAGGGGCCTGCTGTTTGAACTGCACCTGGGGCCGGTCTGTCTGCTTGTTCAGAGCACCCAGCACCCCATAATGGACACAGTCGAAGACGGCCTTTTCTGAAAGGAATTTGACCTCTGTCTTGGCGGGGTGGACGTTTACATCCACTGCACTGGCGGGCACCGTCAGATGCAGCACACAGGCGGGAAACTTGCCCACCATGATCTGATTCCGGTAGGCTTCCTCCAAAGCGGCGATCAGCAGCTTGGATTTTACCGGGCGGTTGTTGACAAAGAAGGTCTGCAAAGCGCGGCTGGGCCGGGCATCGGTGGGCTTGCTCACATAGCCCGTCAGGGAGTACTGCTCCCAGCGGCTGTCCACCTGGACCATCTGGGCGCATTCCCGGCCATAGACGCAGTAGACCGCTGCCTGCAAGCCGCCGTTTCCGGGGGTGGACAGGATCTGCTTGCCGTCCCGCAGGAATTGGAAGGCCACCTCGGGATGGGCCAGAGCCTGCAGCTGCACAGCGGCAGCGACCCGCCCGCCTTCGACAGTGTCGGATTTCATGAACTTCATCCGGGCGGGGGTATTGTAGAACAGATCCCTTATGATAATGGTCGTACCCTCGGGGCAGCCAACCTCGGATTCTTCGATGATTTCCCCGGTTTCCAGATGGAGGCTGGTGCCGGAGAGGCTCCCGGCGGTCTTGGTCATCAGGTCGATGCGGCTGACGGAAGCGATGGCGGCCAGTGCTTCGCCCCGGAAGCCCATGGTACCGATGGCGGCCAGGTCTTCGGCGGTGCGCAGCTTAGAGGTGGCGTGGCGCTTGAAGGCAGTCCGGGCATCCTCGGCGGCCATGCCGCAGCCGTTGTCCGTGACCCGCAGGAAGGTCATACCGCCGTCCCGGATTTCCACCGTGACTTTGGAAGCACCTGCGTCCACAGCGTTTTCCAGCAGCTCTTTCACAACGCTGGCAGGCCGCTCCACCACTTCACCGGCGGCAATTAAATTGGCAATATGGGGGGATAATTGAATGATTTTAGGCATAATGGAATCACCTGATACCGGTTATGGTGATGTAATTCACCGCGGCGTGGATGAGGATGGGGGCGAAAATGGTATCGGAGCGGGTATAGCTCCAGGCAAGGCACAGTCCTGCAGGCAGGTATTGCAGCACAGCCAGCACCAGCTCCAGGGGAGAGTAAGCACCGATGTATCCCAGAATGTGGATACAGGCAAAGGCCACCATGGACACCAGATAGGCAGCCCACCGGGACTTTCCATAGAGATTGCGGAAGATCAGCCCCCGGAAGATGCACTCTTCAAAGGGGGGTACCAAAATTACGGTGCCGATGGTCATGAGGAAGAAATTACTGCCCCGCATGGCAAAAATGGCTTCGTCATTGTAATTGGAGAAAGAAGGAACCAGCAGGCTTACCAGATAATCGGTAATGTGGAAACAGGCATAATAGGCGACAAATCCTAAAATGACCGCTTCGCAGAGGAGAATGGGGTGCTGAAAGGCCTGCTGCAGGGAACGGCTGAGAAAATCGTGGAAGATCAGCAGCATGGCGATGAAATTCACCAGATAGTACACAAAATTCAGTTCCGCATCGTTTAAAGAATGGCTGAGCTGTCCGTTGACCCAGGTCAGCAGACCGGGCAGAAAGAGGAGCTGAACAGCCAGATAGCAGAAGCCGCAGATGGTCTCCTGGTTGTTCGGATAGGGTCCGGCAGAAGAATATTTTCTCATAAGTTAATCCAGCATTTTCTTGAGCTTGTACAGCTCGTTCATGGCTTCAATGGGGGTCAGCGTTTCCACGGTAATGGCAGACAGGGCGGCAATAATCTGCTGGCCCGTCAGGTCCAGCATACTCACCTGATCCTCCGGTTCCTTTTCGGCAACTATGGACTGAGGTACACCGCCTTCCGCTTCCAGCTCTGCCAGAATTTCCCGGGCCCGGTGGATGACCACGTTGGGGATGCCTGCCAGCTTGGCAACTTCGATGCCGTAGCTGTCGTCGGTGGCACCGGGGACGATCTTTCGCAGGAAGATCATTTGGTCGCCACGCTTTTTTACGGCAATATTGTAATTTTTTACGTTGGGAAGCTTGTCTTCCATGGTGGACAGCTCGTGGTAATGGGTGGCGAAGAGGGTCTTGGCCCCCAATCTTTTGGGGTTGGCGGCGTATTCCAGGACGGCCCGGGCGATGGCCATGCCATCGTAAGTGGAGGTGCCACGGCCGATCTCGTCCAGGATCAGCAGAGAACGGGAGGTGGCGTATTTCAGAATGGAAGCCACCTCTGCCATCTCCACCATGAAGGTGGACTGGCCGGAGGCCAGGTCGTCACTGGCGCCGATTCTCGTAAAGACCCGGTCCACCAGGCCAATCTTGGCGCTGCGGGCGGGAACGAAGGAGCCCATCTGGGCCATCAGCACAATGAGGGCCACCTGACGCATATAGGTGGACTTACCGGCCATGTTGGGGCCGGTGATGATGGCTACCTGGTTGTCCTCCGCACCCAAATGGGTGTCGTTGGGTACAAAGAGGGCATCCTTCAGGACAGCCTCTACCACAGGATGGCGGCCGGCTTCAATAGAGATCTCCCGGCTCAGGGTGATTTCCGGACGGCAGTAGCCCCGCTGGACGGCAACCGCAGCCAGAGAGCACAGGGCATCAGCGGCAGCCACGGCGGCAGCGGTCTGCTGCACCCGGGCGGCCTGCTGGGCAAGAAATTCCCGCAGCTGGGTGAAAATCTGATATTCCAGAGCAGTCAGCCGGTCCTTGGCTGTGAGGACCTGGTTTTCCAGCTCTTTTAACTCCTGAGTGATGTAACGCTCACAGTTGGCCAGAGTCTGCTTTCGGACGTAATTTCCGGGAACCTGGTCCATGAAGGACTTGGAAACTTCAATATAATAACCGAAGACCCGGTTGAAACCCACTTTCAGGGTGCGGATGCCTGTCTTTTCCCGCTCGGATGCTTCAATGGCGGCGATGGTGCCGCTGCCGCCATCCATGATATCCCGGAGGCGGTCGGCCTCCTCACTGGCCCCCTTGCGGATGATGCCGCCTTCCCGGATGGTCAGGGGCGGTTCGTCTACGATGGTGTTTTCAATCAGGTCGGCGCAGTCGGTCAGAGCATCGATGTGCTGCTCCAGCTTATGCAGCAGGGGGGCTTCACACTTTTGCAGCTGGCGCTTGACTTCGGGCAATGCACGGAAGCCGCGGGCCAGAGCTAAGAGGTCCCGGGCATTGACGGTGCCGGTGACGATCCTCGTCATGACACGCTCCAGATCCGTCACATCCCGCAAGGCTTCTTCCAGTTCCCCCCGGACGATGACACTGTCAACCAGATCTTCCACGGCAGCGTGGCGGCGGGTGATCTCCACAGGATCCAGCAGAGGCTTTTCCAGCCAGGAGCGGAGCATCCGTCCGCCCATGGCGGTGTGGGTCTTGTCCAGCACCCAAAGCAGGGTGCCCTTCTTTTCCTTGGAACGCATGGTCTCTGTCAGTTCCAGATTTCGGCGGGCATCCAGATCCAGCTCCATGAACCGCCCGGTGGTGTAGTATTGTAGCTCCCGGATGTGGGCAAGGTCATTCTTCTGGATCCACAGCAGGGTTTTGAGCAAGGCACCGCTGGCAATGACCGCGGCGGGCATTCCTGCCATGCCCAGCTGGGATAGGGTGGTATGGAAGTGGTTTTCCAGAAGGGTTTCTGCCGCATCCAGCTGGAAATCCTCGGATCTTCCTTCGTTGACGCAGCAATTCAGGCGGCGGAAGATGGCATCCTCAATGATTTCACAATCCACATTGGAACCGTATCGGATGACCTCGCTGGGAGCAAAGCGGCCCAGTTCGGAAGCTACGCTCTGGGGATCGGTGCAGAGAGTGGCAAAGAAGGCACCGGTGGACACATCGCAGAAGGCCAGACCGAATTTCCCGCTTTCGCCGTAAATGCAGCCTAAGTAGTTGTTCTTGTTTTCGTCCAACATGCAGCTTTCGGTGACGGTGCCGGGGGTGACGATGCGGGTGATCTCCCGCTCCACCAGTCCCTTGGTCAGGACCGGGTCGCTCATCTGCTCGCAGATGGCCACCTTATAGCCCTTCTGAACCAGCCGGGCGATATAGGAATCCACGCTGTGGAAGGGCACGCCGCACATAGGGGTCTGCTCCTCCTTGGGCTTGCCCCGGTCCCGGGTCGTCAGGGTCAGGTCCAGTTCCCGGGCTGCCAGCTTGGCATCCTCGTTGAACATTTCATAGAAGTCACCCAGCCGGAAGAACAGGATGCAGTCCTTGTTGGCTTCTTTTATTTCATTGTACTGCCGCTGCATGGGGGTCAGTTCGTTCGCAGGTTTTGCCATTGGCGTAACCTCTTTCTGTAAGTTATTCAAAGAATGTTGTAGGGCGGGGTCATGACCCCGCCGACGCACCAAAGGGTTGATATGGTGGAACGGTTGCGGATGGTTTTGGAA
The DNA here is from genome assembly GCA_017505505.1 of Oscillospiraceae bacterium. The sequence goes on from JAFVPA010000021.1 coordinate 9,538, forward strand.
ATATGTTTATAACAGGAAACGTGTAGGCACCGATACTTGGTTGGCGGGGTCATGACCCCGCCCTACATACACTCAATTATTTGCCAGCACTCCGGCCAAACTCCACGTAGTAGCCCCGGTAATGGTGATGTTCTGATAGGTTCCGATGAGGCTGTCGCATCCGGCAAAGCGCACCAGACGGCCGCCTTCGGTTCTGGCGGTGAGCTGATCCTTATCCTTGCCATCCACCAGACAGCGCATGGTCTTGCCCACATAGTCGTTGTGGATCTGCTCGGAAATGGCGTTCTGTACGGCGCAGAGCTTATCAAAGCGGCGGTTCTTCTCCTCCCTGGGGGTGGGGTCCTCCATGGAAGCGGCAGGGGTGCCGGGACGGGGGGAGAAGATGAATGTGAACAGGCTGTCGTAATGCACCTGCTGGATCAGGGAGATGGTCTCCTCGAATTCTTCCTCGGTCTCCCCGGGGAAGCCAACGATGACATCGGAGGTCAGCACCAGATCGGGCATGACCTTCTTGGCGTACTGTACCTTGGCAAGATAGGTTTCCCGGTCATAGTGGCGGTTCATGGCCTTCAAAACACGGGAAGAACCGGACTGGAAGGGCAGGTGGAGCTGCTTGGCGATCTTATCGTATTTTGCCATGGTGTCAAACAGCTTGAAGGAGGCGTCCCGGGGATGGCTGGTCATAAAGCGGATCAGGAACTCACCGGGGATCTGGGCGATGGCTTCCAGCAGGTCCGCAAAATCCATGCCGCAGCTTAGATCCTTGCCGTAGGAGTTGACATTCTGGCCCAGAAGGGTAATTTCCTTGGCTCCGTTTTCGATCAGCTGGCGGCACTCGGCCAGAATATCCTCCGGCTGGCGGCTCCGTTCCCGGCCCCGGACATAGGGGACGATACAATACGTACAGAAATTGTTGCAGCCGTACATGATGGAAACCCAGGTTTTCAGCTTGGAATCCCGCACCTGGGGGATGCCCTCGGCGATGGAGCCGGGTTCGTCCACGATGTAGAACTGGCGCTTTTTCTTGTTCAGGACGTTCCACAGAATCTCCGGAAACTGCCACAGGTGGTGGGTGGAGAAGACACCGTCCACATGGGGGTAGCTTTTCTTGATGCGGTCAGAGACCTTGGTCTCGCCTGCCATGCAGCCGCAGAGGAAGATCTTCTGCCGGGGATGGCGGCGCTTGGTGTGGGTCAGAGCGCCCAGGTTGCCGAAGACACGCTGCTCGGCGTGCTCCCGGATGGCACAGGTGTTCATAATGACCACGTCAGCCCCTTCTGCTTCCGTTACAATGCTGTAGCCGCTCTGGGACAGATACCCCCGCAGCTTTTCGGAGTCCGCTTCGTTCTGCTGGCAGCCGTAGGTTTCCACATAGGCGGCAGGAACGATTCCTTCAGTCTGCCAGAAGGCGGCAATTTTATCACAATAGGCAAACTGGGTTTCCAGTTCGGCCTGAGAGATTACAGTGGTTTTGGTGTTCATAGGGGTATCCTCCGGTGGATAGTTTCTCAACTATAAATAATAGCATTTTTTACGCCTTATTGCAAGTGTGATCAATAGGGAAATATGGAAAGATAAAATGTAGTTTATTAGAGGATCGCCTCTGTAGGGGCGGATTTTTAATCCGCCCTAAACATTACAATCATTAAGCATTAAAATCAATGCAATTGTTATTGTTTTAGAAAAATCGAAACGCTCAGTTGCTGAAAGGTTGAGGGAGGATTAAAAATCCTCCCCTACAGTGGCGTATGAAATTCAATAGATAAACAATATTTTTCGCAATTTGTAAACAATCTATGTCACACCTTGCAATCACTGTCAAACCGTGATAAACTGAGCGGGTTGATTTACCGTAATATACGGAGAAATGAGGATACAAATGGACAACAATTCTGAAATGAAGAAAGCCACCCCCGGCAAGATTGCCCTGGCGGTTGCCGCTGTGGTGGTTCTGGCTGCGGCCCTGTTTGCCATTGTCTGGACCGGTTTGGGCGCGGCGGATACCGCTGTGACCACTGTGGAGCAGGATGCTGAGGTAATGGAGACCGTGGAAGCAACCATTCCCGCTGACGGCAATCCCGAGGACCAGACGGCAAAGGGCAGCTATACCGCCTCCGATGAGGAAGTCATCGCCGCAGGCGATGTGGTGGTGGCCACCATGGGTGACTATGCCCTGACCAACCGCCAGCTCCAGGTCTACTACTGGATGGAGGTCCAGAGCTTTATGAGCTCTTACGGCAGCTATGCCGCATACTTTGGCCTGGATTACACCCAGCCTCTGGATACCCAGGTCTGCGGCCTGACGGACACCGGGGAAACCTGGCAGCAGTTCTTCCTGGCCGGTGCCCTGAATACCTGGCAGAACCATCAGGCTCTGGCTGCCGAAGCGGAGCTGGCCGGATTTGAACTGGACGAAGCCGTCCGGGCCGAGCTGGAAGCCCTTCCTGAGACGCTGGCCCAGAATGCCGCAATGTATGGCGTGGAGACCGCAGAGGAGCTGCTGGCGATGAATGTTGGCGGTGCAGCTACCATGGAGGATTACCTCCACTTCATGAACCTGTACTACCCCGGCTCCCTGTACTACAATGCCCAGGTGGAGGCCAACGCGCCCACTGCGGAAGAGGTGGAAGCCTATTTCAATGAGAATGAGCAGGCCTACATCGACAGCGGCCTGACCCGGGAAGATAAGTACGTAAATGTGCGCCATGTGCTCATCATGCCCGAGGGTGCCGATTCTTCCAACATCCGCTCTGAGACCTTCGACGACAACGCCTGGGAGACCAGCCGGGTCAAGGCTGAGGAACTGCTGCAGGCGTGGGAGAAGGGCGATAAGAGCGAAGACAGCTTCGCAACCCTGGCTATGGAGAATTCCCAGGACGGCAGCGCGGCCAACGGCGGCCTGTACACCGATGTAGTGAAGGGCCAGATGGTGGAGCCTTTCGAGAACTGGTGCTTTGACGAAAGCCGGGAGTACGGCGACTACGGCATTGTGGAGACCGAATTCGGCTACCACATCATGTTCTATGTTGGCAGCCGTCCTGTCTGGACGGATTACGCCGAAAGCGACCTGATCAACAGCCGGGCCAATGAAATGCTCAGCGGTATCGTGGCCAAGTATCCCATGGAAGCACACTTTGGTGAGATGTTGCTGGCCTATGTGGATATGACCGGCGGCGCAGCCGAAGAGACGCAGACGGAAATGCAGACCGAGCCTGCTCTGAATGAGGAGAACAAGCCTGTTCTGGTGATTGCCGGTGTGTCCATGGCAGCCCTGCTGGCTGTTGCGCTGGTTTTCAAGAAGAAGGAACACTAAGCTATATAAAAACAGCTGCCCGAATTTGGGCAGCTGTTTTTATATGCAATAGTTTGTTTTTAAAGGCAGCGTATGGAAGATCTCCGCCGAAATGGCCTTGAATTCTTCTGCGTCCGTGGTCTTCCGCAGGCGCTTCCACAGCTTGTCGCAGCCTTCGAAGCGGTCGTGGAGGAAGCCCCAGTTTTCTTTCAGACGGAAAATGGCATTGCGGCTGCCGCCGAATTCCACTTCGTAGACCGCCATCAGTTCGTTCATAAAGCCTTCCAATGCCCTTACGCCGGTGCCGCCGGAGAGCATTCCCGGGTCTGCGATGAGGCCCCGGCCGATCATAATGGATTCCACTTGGGGGTATTTTTCATACAGTGCTTCGGCCTGGGCCAGGGTCAGGATGTCGCCGTTGTAGCACAGGGGATTTTTGCTGTGAACTGCGGCGTAGTCAAACATTTCCAGATCCACGGTTCCGTCGTAGAACTGCTTGCGGACCCGGGGGTGAATGGTCAGTTCCTTGATGGGGTAGCGGTTCAGCACCTCCAGAATGGCGGGGAATTCCTCGCTTTTTTCAAGACCCAGCCGGGTCTTGACGGAAATGGGCAGGGGAGCGGTATGGAAGATTTCTTCCAGAAACTGGTCCAGAGCCTCCACATCCCGGAGCATCCCGCTGCCCTTGCCTTTGGAGACTACCGTGCCGGAGGGACAGCCGATGTTTAAGTTTACCTCGTCATACCCCCGGTCCCGGCAGACGTTGGCAGCCCAGAGAAAATCCTCGGGAACCTTGGTAAGTACCTGGGGAACGGCGGAAAAGGCCACACTGTCTGCCATAGGAAGCTCCCGGTTCTCTTTGTGGGTCAGGGACCGGTGGATGGTGGGAGAAATAAACGGCATATAATACCGGTCCACGCCGGGGAAGTATTTGTGGTGCAGACGGCGGTAGATGCTGTCCGTCAAGCCCTCCATGGGGGCGAAATAATACTGCATATATTGCTCCAATTCTATCTGCAAAAAAATGCTAAATGCTAAATGCAGAATGAAGTGCCAATTTAGCATTGATCATTCTGCATTTAGTATTTTTTAAAGCTCAGAGATCACGGGCAAAATCATGGGATTGCGCTTGGTGGTCTTGTACAGGTAGCCGCTGAGGTCATTCTTGATGGCAGACTTGATGGCGGCCCAGTCCCGGATGTGCTTGCGCTGGCAGCGCTCGATGGCTTCCAGAGCCACATCCTGTAGATTTTCCATCAGCGCCTCAGATTCCTTCACATAGATGAAACCACGGGTGATGATGTCGGGGCCGGTGAGAATGCTGCCGTCTTCCGCACTCAGATTGACGACCACCACGATCATGCCGTCCTCGGCCAGGTGCTTGCGGTCCCGCAGAACAACGCTGCCCACATCGCCCACACCGGTGCCGTCCACAAAGACCTTGCCGGCGGTGACGGTGCCCTTGACCTTGCAGGTCTTGCCGGACAGCTCAAACACGGTACCCAGCTCACCGATGAAGATGTTCTTGGGGTTCATGCCCATGGACTGGGCCAGCTTGGAATGGATCTGCAGCATCCGCTGCTCACCGTGGACAGGCAGGAAGAACTTGGGTCTGACCAGACCGTGGACGATCTTCAGCTCCTCCTGGCAGGCATGTCCGGAAGCGTGGAGGCCTTCGCTCTTTTCGTAGACCACGTCGGCACCCTTGCGGTACAGCTCGTTGATGATCTTGGAAACAGCCTTTTCGTTGCCGGGGATGGCGGAGGCGGAAATGATGATCCGGTCACCGGCGGTGATGTCCACCTGCTTGTGGGTATTGAAAGCCATCCGGTACAGGGCGGACATGTTCTCGCCCTGGGAACCGGTGGAGACGATGACCACCTTGTTCTTGGGCAGGCTCTTGATGGCGGCAAGGTCCACGATAGTGCCCTGCTTCACCTTCAGATAGCCCAGCTCCTGGGCAACCTTCAGCATATTTTCCATGCTCCGTCCGGTGACGGCCACCTTGCGGCCGTAGCGCTGGGCGGTGGCCAGGATGGACTGGATACGGTGCATGTTGGAGGCGAAGGTGGTGACGATGATGCGCTGGTCGCAGTTCTTGAACTGACGGTCCAGATTCTCCGCTACCATGGTCTCGCTGGGGGTGTAGCCGCTGCGCTCCACGTTGGTGGAATCAGCGCACAGGGCCAGAACGCCCTGGGTACCCAGCTCACCGAAGCGGGCCAGGTCCATCATGCCGTCCTTGGCGGTGGGATCGATCTTGAAGTCGCCGGTGAAGATCACGGTACCCACAGGGGTGTGGATGGCCAGGGCACAGGCATCGGCGATGGAATGGTTCACGTGAATGAACTCCACCTGGAAGCATCCGGCTTTCACCATATCGCCGGGCTTATGGGTGATGAGCTTGACCTTGTCCGCCAGCTTGTGCTCTTCCAGCTTCAGCTTGATCAATCCGTTGGTCATGGCGGTGCCATGGACAGGGGCATTGACCTCCCGCATGGCGTAGGGGATGGAACCGATGTGGTCCTCGTGTCCGTGGGTGATAAAGAAGCCACGGAGCTTCTTTTGATTCTCAACGAGATAGGAAAAATCGGGAATGACCAGGTCAACGCCGTACATATCCTCTTCCGGGAAGCCAACGCCGCAGTCAATGACGATCATATCCTTGCCATATTCCAGGACGGTACAGTTCTTGCCGATCTCATCCAGACCGCCCAGAGGGATAATTTTCAGTTTTTCTGCCAAATAAATACTCCTTTCGATGATTATGTCCGCAAATGGACAACACAAACAAGCAACCGCCTCCGAAAAGTTAGGCCCTGAATCGCCATTTTTTCGGAAAACGCCTGCAAAATCTTCAAAATATGTCCAGCGCAGCGCGCTGTTGTCAAAGGCCCGGGCCACAGCCCATCCCGGTGCCAGCATTACGTAGTATACCACAAAATTGTTAAAAAGTATACTCTAAATTGTGAAGCCTTTTTTACGGAAATAAAGGAAAAGTAGTTGCGCCATTTGGTTGGATTTGCTATAATAGCGGGTATAACATGGATTGGTATGTCTTTTTGCCATACCAGCCGTAATGAATAATGAAGAATGAAAAGTTGCGGTATCGCCGTTGGCGATGATTTAAAAAAGTATGCCCGAGGGGCATACCCCAATCATTCATTATTCCCTATTCACTTATTTATAACAGGGAGGCGGATGCGGATGAACCGAAAGCTTGGCAGACTGCTGCGGCCCGGAATGGGCATGTATTTTTTTGTGATGGCGGCCTTCTGTGTGGCGGCACTGCTGGAAGAGCAGTATTGGCTGGCTGCGGCGGAGACCTCGGTGACGCTGTTGGTGTTCATGCTCTATATCATGAGCCGCAACCGCCGTGACCGTCAGATCCAGCAGTATATCCAAACGGCCTCCAATACCCTGGAAGCTACCTCTCAGGGGGAAAGCCCCCTGCCTGCGGTGCTGATCCGTCTGGGGGACGGGGGCATCATCTGGGCCAACCACCGGTTCAGTGAGCTTACCGGCTATGCCGATACCATGATGGAGCAGCAGCTGGATGAAGTGCTGCCCAATTTCTCCACCGAGTGGCTGGCCTCCGGTAAGACCGAGTGCCCCACGGATGTGACGCTGGAAAGACGCCGCTACCGGGTCTACGGCACCACCATCCGGGCGGAAGACAGCCGGGGCACCATGCTGGGTGTGCTGTATTTCTCTGATTTGACAGAGCTTTACCAGATCCGGGACGAATATATCCGGTCCCGTCCTGTGGTTTCCATCATCCTCATCGACAATTATGAGGAGCTGACCAAGAACCTGACGGAAAGCGCCATCTCTACCTTAAATGCCCGTTTGGGCGATGCCATCACGGCCTGGACGGAAGGCTACAACGGCCTGCTTCGTAAGCTGGAACGGAACCGCTATCTGTTCATTTTCGAAAAGCGGGACCTGATCCGGGCCACGGAGGATAAGTTCTCCCTGCTGGAAAACATCCATGAGATCACCAGCCCCTCCGGCTTATCGGCTTCCATCTCCATTGGTCTGGGCGTGGACGGTGCTAACTTCGACGAAGGCTATAACTTTGCGGCTCTCAGCATCGAAATGGCCCTGAGCCGTGGCGGCGACCAGGCGGTCATCAAGGACCGCTTCAACTTCAGCTTCTACGGCGGCCGCAATAAGGAGGCCGATTACCGCAGCAAGGTCCGTTCCCGTGTTACCGCCAACTCCCTGATGGAGCTGATCGGACAGAGCGGCCATGTGTTCATCATGGGCCACCGGAACGCGGACCTGGATGCTGTGGGTGCGGCTGTGGGCATCGCCTGCCTGTGCCGCAAGAAGGGCAAGAAGGCCAATATCGTCATTGATCTGGAAAAGAACGCGGCCCAGAAGCTCATCGAAGAGATCCGCACGGAGCCCCAATATCAGGATATCTTCATCTCCGGGCAGGAAGCCCTGCTGCTGGCGGACAACCGCAGCATTCTGATCGTGGTGGACACCAACCGTCCCGACCAGGTGGAGTGTAAGCCCCTTCTGGAGGCCATTTCCAAGGTCTGCGTGGTGGACCATCACCGCCGGGCTGCGGATTATATCAATCCTGTGGTGGTCAACCTCCACGAACCCTACGCATCCTCTGCTTCCGAGCTGGTCACGGAGATCCTGCTCTATGCGGTGGAAAAGAAGGATATGCTGCCCATCGAGGCCAAGGCCCTGATGGCGGGCATCTGCCTGGATACCAAGTTCTTCAACGTCCGTACCGGTGAGCGCACCTTTGAGGCGGCCGCGGCCCTGCGGCGGATGGGCGCCGATACCACGGAGGTCAAAATGCTGCTGCAGAGCGACTTCCAGGATACCATGGCCAAGTATCAGATCATCAAGGCTTCCAAGCTCTACCGGCAGGAAATCGCTGTGGCGGCATTGAATACCCCCACCACCCGGGTCCTGGCGGCCCAGGCTGCGGATGAACTGCTGAACATTTCCGGCATTTCCGCCTCCTTCGTCATGTATCCGGACAACGACCAGGTCATCATCTCGGCCCGCTCCATCGGCTCGGCCAACGTGCAGATGATTCTGGAACCTCTGGGCGGCGGCGGCAACACCGCCACAGCCGGTGCCCAGCTGAAGAACACCACCGTCAAGGATGCCCTGGATGCGCTGGTGGCATCCATCGATAAGTATTACGAAGAATAATTTTTGCATGTCATTGCGAACCAGTCCGCAGACTGGTGTGGCAATCTTCTTCAATTATGGGGATTGCCACGTCGGCCTATGGCCTCATCGCAATGACACCGATATCATAAAGGAGAACATTACTATGAAAGTCATTCTGTTACAGGACGTTAAGGGCAAAGGCAAGAAGGGCCAGATGCTGGAGGTTTCCGACGGCTACGCCCGCAATTTTATGCTGCCCAAGAAGATGGCCATTGAGGCTACCCCTGATGCCATCAATACCATGCGTATGAACGACAAGGCTACCCAGGAGCGGATCGCCCGGGAAAAGGCCGAGGCATTGGCCACCTCCAAGAAGCTGCGGGAGCTGACCGTCACCGTCACCGCCAAGGGCGGCGGCAACGGCCGCCTGTTCGGCTCTGTCACCAACGCCGAAGTGGCCGAGGCTCTGGAGAAGACCTCCGGAATCAAGCTGGACAAGCGCAAGATCGTGCTGAATGAGACCATCAAGAACGTTGGCACCTACACCGCTACCTGCAAGCTGGGCTACGAGATCACTGCTCCTCTGACTGTGAAAATTGTAGAGGCCTGAGCTCCAATTGAAAGTTTAAAATTGAAAATGGAAAATTAAGGTATGCCTTCGGCATGATTAAAAAATCGCGAAGCGATACCATAATTTTCAATTTTCCATTTTCAATTGTCAATTACGACCGAAGGGAGAAAGAACCATGGATGAAGAACTGCTTTCCCGGCAGCCGCCCCAGTCTTTGGAGGCGGAGCAGGCTGTGCTGGGGTCGATCCTCATTGACAGCCGCTGCATCACCGAAGTGGTGGGCGTGGTGAAGCCGGAGGATTTCTTCCTGCAGCAGAACCGGGAAATTTATGAGACCATCTATACCATGTTCAACTTCTCCCAGACCATTGACCCGGTGACGGTGCTGGACAAGCTGAAGGAACTGGGCTATTACCACGATAATTCCCGGGATTACATTTTGCAGCTGATGGAAATTACCCCCACCGCTGCCAATGTGGTGCGCTATGCCAACATTGTTCGGGAAAAGTCCATGCTGCGTGGACTGAACCAGGCGGCTACGGATATCCATGAGATGGTCTATGAAGAGGTGGGTACCCCCGCCGAAATGCTGGAATCCGCGGAGAAAAAGATCTATGCCCTGCGCAAGGGTGAGCGGGGAGACTCCCTGGAGCATATCGGCACTACCCTGCTCAAGGTCTTCGACCGGCTGACGGAGCTGGCCCAGTCCGATTCCCTGATCCCTGGCCTATCCACGGGTATGCGGGACCTGGATACCAAGATCAACGGTCTGAACAAGTCCGACCTGCTGCTGGTGGCGGCCCGTCCTGCCATGGGCAAGTCGGCCTTCGCCCTGAATATCGGCATCAACGTAGCCAAAAAATACAAGAAGACCGTGGCTATTTTCAACCTGGAAATGTCCCGGGAGCAGCTGGCCATGCGACTGCTGGCCAACGAGAGCTTCGTGGAACTGCAAAAGCTGGCTACCGGCAAGCTTAGTGAGGAGGAGTGGACAAAGCTCTGCATGGCCTCCGCCGCTCTGAGCCAGACGGATATCCGCATCGACGATAACCCCTCCGTTACCGTTGCGGATATCAATGCCAAGTGCCGCCGCCTGGACAACCTGGGTCTCATCATCATCGACTACCTGCAGCTGATGCAAGGTTCCGGTTACGGCAAGAACAATGAAAACCGTGTTGTGGTGGTGGGTGAGATTTCCCGAAGCCTTAAGATTATGGCAAAGGAACTGAACGTCCCCGTCATCTGCTTGAGCCAGCTGTCCCGTGCGGTGGAAAGCCGCAGCGACAAACGGCCCATCCTGTCGGATCTTCGTGAATCCGGTGCCATCGAGCAGGACGCGGACTCTGTCATGTTCCTGTACCGTGACGAATACTACAATGAAAAGACCGAAGATAAGGGCATTGCCGAATGCATTGTCGCCAAAAACCGTCACGGTGAGACCGGAACGGTGAAGCTGCAATGGATCGGCCAGTACCAGACCTTCGCGGACCGGGAGTGGAAGCATGCTGAATAAGATGCTGTCCTTTCTGCGGCAGGAAAAAATGCTCAGCCCCGGAGATACGGTGGTCTGTGCCCTGTCCGGTGGGGCGGATTCCGTAGCGCTGCTGTTTGCCTTTTATTTATTGAAGGACAAGCTGGGGATCCGGCTGGAAGCGGCCCACTTTAACCACCACCTTCGGGGCGAAGAGTCGGACCGGGACGAAGCCTTTGTCCGTCAGCTTTGTGATCGCTATGACATCCCCCTCCACGTAGGAGCGGGAACGGTAGTGGCCGGAAAGAAGGGGCTGGAGGCTGCTGCCCGGGAAGTCCGGTATGCCTTCCTGCGGAGTCTGAACGGTAAGATCGCTACTGCCCATACCGCCGATGACAATGCGGAAACGGTGCTGATGCACCTGATCCGGGGCACGGGCCTGAAAGGCCTGGGAGGTATCACCCCCGTTCACGGCAATGTGATCCGCCCCATGCTGCGCTGCACACGGCAAGACGTGGAAAATTTTCTGGAAGAATGGTGCCTGAGCCATATCGAAGACAGCTCCAATGAAACAGATGCCTTCCTGCGTAACCGGATCCGCCATCATGTGATGCCGCTGCTGACCCGGGAGAATCCGAAGCTTGCGGAGAACCTGTCCCAGATGGCCCTGCGGCTTCGGCGGGACGAGGAATACCTGTCCCGGCAGGCAAGTTTGGAGACACTTCCATCCATAGACGTATTAAGGTCCATGCACAGCGCCCAGCGCAGCCGGTGTCTGGCTGCTTTTCTGGAACGCAGCGGCGTTCGGGAACCGGAGGATGCCCATATTGCGTTGGCGGAATCTCTTGTATTTTCCGATAAGCCTTCTGCCTCTGCAAATTTCCCCGGCGGTGTGACCATTGCCCGAAACTATGACGTTCTGGAAGTCCGAAAGGATTGCGGGGAGGTAGAAGCGGTGACGCTGCCCTGTCCGGGAGAAGCGGATTTTGGAGAATATCATGTGACCTGTACCCCGGCAGAGGAGATTCTGCAAGGGGAAAACGTGTTTACCGTGTGCCCGGCAGGAAAAATCATTCTGCGGCCCCGGAAAAGCGGCGATTCGATCCGCCTCAGCGGAGGAAGCAAAAGCCTGAAAAAGCTCTTCATCGACCGTAAGATCCCCGCGGCCCAGCGGGATCAGATCCCTGTTGTCAGCGATGAACAGGGCATCCTGGGCGTATATTCCATAGGCGTTGACCGGAACCGGGCCGCAGCAGCATTGCCGGCGGTGACGATCCGGGTGGAAATAAAGAAATAAGGGAGAATCAATATGTATAATATGGAAAATGATATCGAAAGCGTCCTGCTGACGGAAGAGCAGATCAGAAGCAAGGTCAAGGAGCTGGGCGCCATCCTGACGGAAGAGTATGCGGACAAGAATCCCATCGTCATTGGTGCCCTGAAGGGCGTGGTCATGTTCTATGCCGATATGATGCGGGAGCTGAAAATGCCTTGCCAGATGGACTTTATCTGGATTTCTTCCTATTCCGGTTCCAATTCTACCGGAAAGATGATCGTCCGTCAGGAGAACAGCGCGGACCTGAAGGGCCGTCATGTTCTGATCCTGGAGGATATCTTCGATACCGGCAACTCCCTGTCCTTCCTGGTGAACACGATCTGGAGCAAGGAGCCTGCCTCCGTGAAGGTCTGCACTTTCCTGGATAAGCCCGAGCGCCGTAATCCCGGTGTGACGCTGAAGGCAGACTATGTAGGCTATACCATTCCCAACGCCTTCGTGGTGGGCTACGGACTGGATTATGATGAAAGATACCGGAATCTGCCCTATATCGGCATTCTGAAACCGGAAGTATATACCAAGTAAGGAGACCCTGATTTGAAAAACCGTAGAATCTTATCCCCCGTTGTTTATCTGCTCCTGCTGATGGTCGTATTTTCCTGGGCAGGTGAACTGTTCGGCGAAAATGTGGATCAGCTGCCCTACTCCTCTGTGGTGCAGCTGTTTCAGGAGGAAAAGGTAAAGGCCTTTGAGGTGAAGGACAGTATCATTACCATGGAGCTGCACGGCAGCATCAATGGTGAAAGTATCGTCCGGGCCAGACTGGCCTACCCGGAACTGTTCCTGACAGAAATGAACGACCTGCTGGAGCAGCAGAAGGCCTCCGGCGTGCTGGAATACTATCAGCTGTCCCCGGCGGAGCCCTTCTCACCCTATGAGCTGATCCTGCCTCTGGTGCTGGCAGGCCTGGTGCTGCTGTTTGTCTGGGCCATGTTCATGAGCCGGGCCAATAACAATAACCCCCTGCAGAATTTCGGCAAGGCCCGCACTGTGCTGGGCGTGCCGGATGGAAAGAAGGTCACCTTCGCCGATGTGGCGGGAGCTGACGAAGAGAAGGAAGAACTGCAGGAGGTGGTGGATTTCCTGAGAGATCCCAAGAAATTCACCGATATCGGTGCCCGGATCCCCCACGGCATGCTGCTGGTAGGCCCTCCCGGTACCGGTAAGACATTGCTTGCCCGGGCTGTGGCCGGTGAGGCGGATGTCCAGTTCCTGTCCATTTCCGGTTCCGATTTCGTGGAAATGTACGTTGGTGTGGGTGCCAGCCGTGTCCGTGACCTGTTCGAGCAGGCCAAGAAGATCGCACCTGCCATCATCTTCATCGATGAGATCGATGCTGTGGGCCGCAAACGCGGCAGCGGCCTGGGCGGCGGCCATGACGAAAAGGAACAGACCCTGAACCAGCTGCTGGTGGAGATGGACGGCTTTGCCCGGACCGAGGGCATCATCGTGCTGGCGGCTACCAACCGCCCCGATATTCTGGACCCCGCATTGCTGCGTCCCGGCCGGTTTGACCGCCAGATCCACGTGGGCCGTCCCGACGTGAAGGGCCGCGAGGAGATCCTGAAGGTCCATGCCAAGGATAAGCGGCTGGATGCCGGGGTGAATCTGAAGACGGTTGCCCGTTCCACAGCTGGCTTTACCGGCGCGGACCTGAGCAATCTGCTGAACGAAGCAGCCATCATGGCGGCCCGGGATAACCGTCCTGTGCTGACTATGGAAGATCTGAACGAGGCGCTGATGAAGATCACCGCAGGCCCGGCAAAGAAGAGCCGCGTCCAGACCCGGAAGGATCTGAAGGAAACCGCCATCCACGAGGCAGGCCATGCCGTTGCCATGTACCATCTGCCCACCCACGATCCGGTGCGGCATATCACCATCATTCCCCGGGGCCAGTCCCTGGGCTCCACCTGGTCCCTGCCCAGCGATGATTCCTCCAATATGACCCGGAATCAGATGTATGAGCAGATCGTATCCCTGCTGGGCGGCCGTGTGGCGGAGGCCCTCTTCGTGGGGGATATTTCTGTGGGTGCCTCCAATGACATCGACCGGGCTACCAAGCTGGCCAAGGATATGGTGGCCCGCTACGGCATGTGTGAAAAGCTTGGCACCGTATCCTATCTGGACGGCGGCGAGGTCTTCATCGGCCGGGATTACCAGACCACCAAGAGCTACTCCGAAAAGACTGCGGCCACCATCGATGACGAGGTCAAGAACCTCATCGACAAAGCCTACGACCATTGCCGTCAGATCCTGTCCGACAATGCGGACAAGCTGAATGCCGTTGTGGAATACCTGCTGGATAAGGAAGCCATGACCGGCGAGCAGTTTGAAGCCATCATGGAAGGCCGTGAGGTCGGTGAGACTTCTGCTACCGCCATGTTTGACGGATTTGCGGAAGCTCCTGCTCTGGAAGAACCTGAGAAGACAGAAGAATAAGGAAAAGCGCGTTGCAAAACCGTGTCATTCCGAGTCGGTGCGCACACTGGCGTGGGAATCCCCATCTTAAGAAGGAGATTGCCACACCAGTCTGCGGACTGGTTCGCAACGACATGTTTGCAGCGCGCTTTGCTTATATTTGTATGGACGACTTATTCTGTCCAGAGGAAATTCATAAAATCAGGAACCAGCTTTTCCCAGTCGGCTTCGCAGTGGCCGCCGCCTACCTGGCAGAGCATTTTGACGGTAGCCTTCTGTCCACGGGCATAGTCAGCGACCTTCTTGTTCCATCCGTAGGTCTTGCTGGTCCGGTCGTCCTTTTCCGGGTCCCGCAGACCCTGGGCTTCCCGGCTGCCCCAGGACAGGTAGATGCGGGTGTCGGGGCTGATGGGACATTTTTTCATGTCCGCCATCAAAGGCCGCATGCAGAAGCCCATAGCGGTGGAGATACAGCCGCCCTTAGAGAACCAGCGGTTGTAATGGACCACAGCATACAGGGCCATCAATCCGCCCATGGAGGAACCGGCGATACCGGTGCACTCCCGGAAGGGAATGGTGCGGTATTCCAGATCGATGAGGGGCTTGACTTCACTTAGGATCCACTGCATGGTAGCATCACCGGTGGGAGCGAAGGGGGCAAAATGGGAGGTCTTGTTGGGAGGATAGGGCAGGTACTCACTGAGCCGCTCCTCACCGTCGTGGCCGCATTCAATGCCCACAACGATGATCTTCTTCCCCCAGCTGTCCAGAAACTCCTTCAAGCCCCAGGATTTGCCGTAGGTAGCATCTTCATTATAATACAGGTTGTGCCCATCGAAGAAGTACATGACGGGGTAACGTTCCTCAGATTCGAAATAGTCATCGGGCAGATAAATATGCAGGGGGCGGTTGGTTCCCTTGGGGGTATAGACAAAGTCGCGTTTGATGATCATGGCGGCCTCTCCTCTTACTATGTTATTAGTCGATTATAACAGGAAGGGATTGGAAAAGCAATAGGGAAACTGTTGATAATGACAAAATATAAGCGCAGGGCTATGCCCTGCGCTTGGAACGTTTGGGAAATATTATACGCTTTGACGCTGCTCCGCCTCTGCGGCAGCGATCTTCCGATGGATACCCCGCATGATGGGAACTGCCAGGATCATGCTCAGAACATCGGCAACGGCCTGAACACAGGCGATGCCGATGGCGCCAAAGGCCCAGGTCAGAGGATACAGGATGGGCAGGAAACAGGTACCCTGGCGGGCGGTGGACAGGGCCAGTGCGCCCTTGGCGTTGCCAAGACCCGCACACAGCATATTGACAATGGCGACCCATGCGTGGATGGGAAGGGCAATGCACTGGGAGACCAGGCAGATGACACCAATCCGGCGCATCTCCGCGTCAGAACCCGCAAAGAGGACGATGAGCTGGTCGGAGAAAACAGACAGGCCAACTGCCATGATAACGGCACCAAGGAAGGACACCCGGGAGGAGAAACGGTAGCTTTCTGCCACCCGGTCGAAACGTTTGGCACCCCAGTTGAAGCCGGCCACAGGCTGGAAGCCCTGGGCAAAGCCCAGAATAATGCCGAAGGGGAACATGGCGATCTTGTTGCAGACACCAACGGCGGCCAGAACGGAGTCGGAGATAGAGCCTGCAATGGAGTTCAGCAGAATGGCGGACACCACGGCCAGTCCGGAGCGGAACATGGAAGAGGAGCCCACGGAGATGACTTTGGTGACGATATCCTTGCTGGGATAATAGTTGCGGATGGACAGGTGCAGCAAACTGCGCCGGGTCAGATAGGGGAAAATCAGAATGGCGAAGGAGACCCACTTGGAAATCGCCGTGGCGAGAGATGCACCGGCCACGCCCATATCCAGACCGAAAATGAAGATGGGGTCCAGTATAATGTTCAGAATACCGCCAAAGCCCATGCCCACCATGGAAAGGGTAGCACTGCCTTCACTGCGCAGGCACTGGTTCATTACGAAATTGGCGGCCATGAAGGGGGCGGCATAGAGCACATAGGTAGCATAGTCCACGGAATATTGCTCACAGGTGGGGGTGGCACCCAGCATCCGGACCATAGGCAGCATGAACAGATTACCCAGGACCATCAGGATCGCGCCAAACCCCATGGCGGTAAAGAAGGCAGTGGAAAGGACCTGGCTGGCTTTCTTATCATCATTCTGACCCAGGAGCCGGGCAATGTAGCTGTTGGCACCCACGGCCAGCATGGAGCCGGCCATCATGATCAGCTGGTCTAGCGATGCGTTGACGCTGACGGCGGCGGTGGCGTTGGTACCCAGAGAACTGACGAAATAGGTATCGGCCAGAGAATAAATCGAGTTGATCAGAAAGGCTACAATGGTAGGAACGGCCATCTTCGGAATGATCCGGGAGATGGGCTCGTTGAGCATCATGGTACGGCGCTGTTCCTGAGACTGGGCGTGTTTGCTCATGTGTTTTTCTCCTTCTGCGGTAATTTATTATAGTATAACACAGCCTGGAAGAAAAAGGCAAGATACCGGGAGAAAAAATGTAGCATGCGACGTAATTTTTTTATGTACAAAAAAGAGATGCCCGGAAGCATCTCTTTTTCAGTAAGTTATCTCAGCTTGGGAGGGGTATCCACATTCAGCTCCTTGCAGGTCTCGCTCAGGATGGTCTGGCGGACTTTGCTGCGGCGGTAGGCGATGATGGAGATGACCATGCCCATGGTCCAGGAGATCAGAAGGGAAATGGACAGGGCGAAGGGATGACCGTTGGGGAATGCTGCGCTCTTGGTGAAGTAAGCCAGGACGTAGGCCACGGGAACACGCAGCAGAACAGTGGAGCAGATAGAGATCCACATGGGGGTGACAGTATCACCGGCACCGCGCATGACACCACCCATGACCTGGGTGACAGCCACGGCAATGTAGCCCACGGCCATGATCCGCATCATCTGACCGGCCAGTTCGATGAGTTCGGGGGTGTCGGTGAAGATGGCGAAGAGGTAACGGTTCAGGAACAGCAGCACCACGGTAATGGTAGCGGAGAAAGCTTCGGAAATGTAGCAGCCCTGGTTGATACCCTGATGGACCCGGTGCCACTTGTTGGCGCCCACGTTCTGGCCGGTGTAGACCGTCATGGCCTGACCGAAGGAGAAGTTGGGCATCATGGCGAAGCCGTCCACACGCATGATGATGACGTTGGCAGCGATGACCATTTCACCCATGGAGTTGGTCAGGGACTGAACCACCATCATGGAGCAGGCCATGATGGCCTGGGTAATGCCGGAGGGAATGCCGATCTTGATGATCCGTCCGGCAACAGCAGGCTGGAACCGGAAGGAAGCCTTGGTGAGGATGAAGACATCCTTCATGCGGATCAGCTTGATGAAGCACAGGATGGCGGAGATACCCTGAGCAATGTCGGTAGCCAGGGCAACGCCGGGAACGCCCATGCCGAAGTAGCCTACGAAAACCAGGTCCAGGATGATGTTCAGAATGGCGGCCACCAGCAGGAAGCCCAGTGCCGACACGCTGTCGCCCAGACCGCGGAGGACGCCAGCCAGCATGTTGTACATGAAGAAGCCTACGATGCCCCAGAAGTAGATGTTCAGGTAATCCTCGCACCAGTCAATGATGGAAGCGGGGGTGTCCAGCAGATTCAGCATGGGCCGGGTGATCAGGGGACCAAAGACCATGATGACCAGAGATGCAATGAAGGTCAGGGTGATGCAGTTGCCGATGTTCCGGGACAGGCCGTCCTTGTCACGGGCACCGAAATTCTGGGAAATGACGATACCGGCACCGGTGGAGATACCGACAAACAATGCCAGCAACAGGTTCAGAATGGGAGCCGCGCTGCCAACGGCGGACAGGGCGTTGTCACCGACGTACATGCCGACGATGACGGTATCGGCGGTATTATACAGCTGTTGGGCGATGTTGCCGAGGAGCATGGGGATGGAAAATTCCATGATCCGCTTCCAGGGAGGGCCCTGGGTCATGTCCTTGGCGGAAAAAAGACTTTTTAAATTCAACGTAGCTTCCTCCTTACATATTTATCTAACATATATTCTAAACGATGAAAGTTCAAAATGCAACTGCTTTTCCAAAACAGTCATTTTGGATAAAAACAATTTTTTGATACTGGGGAAAGTGACGAATTGACAGCCGGATTTGAAAGGTGCTACAATAACAAAATATAGTGGAGAATATCGGTTTGTAAGAGGTGAAGGAATGCATTATGTAAAAGCAAAGGGAATCCTGTCCCAGGACAATGGAATGAACCTGTACCGGGGCTGTACTCACGGGTGTATTTATTGCGATTCCCGAAGCCGCTGTTATCAGATCAACCACATCTTCGAGGATATCGAGGTGAAGGAGAACGCCTTGGCGCTGCTGGAAAAGGCGCTGAAGGCCAAGCGGAAGCGCTGTATGATCGGCACGGGAGCCATGACGGATCCGTATCTTCCTCTGGAGGAGCGGCTGGAGCTGACTAGGGGCGCTTTGGAGCTGATCTATCAATATGGATTTGGTGCGGCGGTGCAGACAAAATCGGACCGCTGCCTGCGGGATCTGGAACTGCTGGCGAAGATCAACGAACGGAGCAAGGCGGTATTGCAGATGACCCTGACCACCCATGGCGACGGCCTGTGCCGGATTCTGGAGCCGAATGTGTCCCCCACCTCCCGGCGGGTGGCGGCGCTGAAACAGTTCCGGGATGCCGGGGTGCCCACGGTGGTGTGGCTGTCACCCATCCTTCCTTATATCAATGATACCCGGGAGAATATTGAAGGGCTTCTGGAAAGCTGCATCGAGGCTGGAGTGAAGGGCATTTTGTGCTTCAATATGGGCCTGACCCTCCGGGAGGGAAGCAGGGAGTATTTTTATACCCAGCTGGATATGCATTTCCCGGGATTGAAGTGCCAGTACATCCGGGAATTCGGCAATGACTATGAGATTAACAGCCCGAAAAATACAGAGTTGATGCAGCTGTTCCACGAGACCTGCGAAAAGGCAGGGATCATGCATGATGTCCGTCAGATCTTCCAATACCTGCATGAATTTGAGGAGAAGGAAGAACATATGCAGATGAGTTTGTTTGACTGAGAACGGCGGGAGGCATCCTGTCCCTGCTGAACGTTGGTTTTGGTAACAATGCAAGAAAACATCCTTGGGTTATTGTCCTTTTTGACAGTATCCGGCCCATAAGGTTGGGCATATCGCAACATTGACAATTGACGGATAATAGTTTATATTATATTTGGTTGAATTGCGTAAAACTTTACTATATTTATAAAGGATAAGGTGATTAACATGTACATGGATGATTACAAGCGCTGGCTGGCAGCTGACCTGGAAGATCCTGCGCTGACTGCTGAACTGCAGAAGATCGAGGGCCAGGATGAGGAGATCAAGGACCGTTTCGCTGTTGCCCTGAAGTTCGGCACCGCCGGTCTGCGCGGCGTTCTGGGCGCCGGTTCCAACCGTATGAACATCTACGTTGTCCGTCAGGCTACTCAGGGCCTGGCCAACTGGGTCAAGACCCAGGGCGGCAACCAGCTGGTCGCTGTTTCCTATGACAGCCGTATCAACTCCGACGTCTTCGCCAAGGAGACTGCCCGTGTTCTGGCTGCCAACGGCATCAAGGTCCGCATCTACGACGCTCTGATGCCCGTTCCCGCACTGTCCTTCGCTACCCGTTACTACCAGGCCAACGCCGGTGTTATGGTCACCGCTTCCCACAACCCCGCCAAGTACAACGGCTACAAGGCCTACGGTCCCGACGGCTGCCAGATGACTGACGATGCCGCTGCTGTTGTCTATGCTGAGATCCAGAACACCGACATTCTGAATGGTGCCAAGCTGATCTCCTGGGAAGAGGGCGTTGCCCAGGGTCTGATCGAGTATGTCGGCGACGACTGCAAGGAAGGCCTGTATGATGCCATCAAGGCCTGCCAGGTCCGTCCCGGCCTGTGCAAGACCGCTGGCCTGAAGCTGGTCTACTCCCCCCTGAACGGTTCCGGTCTGGTTCCCGTTATGCGAATTCTCCGGGACATCGGCATTGATGACATCACCATCGTCCCCGAACAGCAGTATCCCGACGGCAATTTCCCCACCTGCCCC
>JAFVPA010000022.1 GCA_017505505.1 Oscillospiraceae bacterium
GGTATCATTTCCTTACAAAACGGCAGGATATTACGCCGATTTTTACCGGGCAATTCTCGTCACCGGTTCGGCGGGGTCATGACCCCGCCCTACAGTAGCTGGTACGTTAAACTACAATTTACCCCATCACCGCCAGCAATGCCAGCAGTCCGATTCCCGGCAGACCCAGAATCCCGGCGGTGAGGACGGTGACGGCGTTCATGGGAAAGGAGATCCCTGTCAGCGTGGAGGCTGTATTCAGCAGCCACAGGCACAGAAAGCCGCAGGCGCAGTGGATTGCGATCTTGGCGGCCAGACGCATGGGAAGGAGCAGCATCCGCACCAGCAAACACCCCACCAGAGCGGGAATCAGCAATGTAACAATATTTTCCAAAGCAAACCTCCGAATAGGCCGGCGCGGTCCGGGTATACTGGAATTGGACAGCAGCGAAACAGAAACCAAACGTGACGACGGTTGTGACCTCTGCTTCGGAAAACTGTCAAGTGTATCGCCGGAAGCGCACGGTGTGATGCGAACAGCAGGGGAGAAGGGAACAGCTCACCTGCATACATAGTATGACCAGAAAACGGCAAAACAAAACCGGGACGAAGCGTCCCGGCTGTTATGCTTTTTGTTTGCAGGCATATTCATAGGCCCGTTTATAATCTCCCTGCTCCCGGTAGCAGTATTCCAGCTTTTCGGCAGTTTCCTTGGGATAGGTGGCTTCCGCCAGGTGGAAGCATCTGGCAGCCTCTTCGTAGAGGCCCTGCTTCAGATAAGCTTCGCCCCGGAGAAGGTTCCACTGGGGACTGTCCTGTCTTTCCGCGGCATCCAGAAGGGCAGCGGCCCGGAGGGGCGCTTCGGCGGAGAGGGCCTCTTCTGCCCGCAGCAGCAGCTCACCGTCCAGAGAAGGAAGCAGGTGGGCTACCCGGTGCCCGCGGATGCGCCCCAGCAGCAGGAGCCTGCGGCGCTGCAATTCTTTCGGGCAGTAAGCGGTGGGGATATCAGCCTTATTGAGCAATTCTTCGGCATACCGCTGCCGGTCTTCCCGAAGGGCCTGTTCAGCAAGGCCCAGATGAGCCAGCACCCAAAGCAGCGCCTTTTCCCGGTCAAAGATCCCGTCCGGGGCCTGATAGGCTTCCAGAGCCAGCGCTGCTTCCGAATAATGGCCTTCGTCATACAGCTGCCGGGCCGAGGCCATCACCTGCTGGTTGGGAGATACCACCGCGGTTTCTTCCAGAAAATAGCTGACGCTCTTTCCCAGCCGATGTGCCAAAAACTGCAGGGTCTTCATGGAGGGCTTCGCTGTGCCATGCTCGATCTGGGAGAGCATATTCCGGGTGATCTCCTCCCCGCACAGCTGCCGCTGGGACAGGCCAGCCTCCAGCCGCGCCTGGCGAATTTTCTCACCCAGTTCCATAGGATTTCCCTCCATAATCAAAGTGGTTTACATATCATACCACATTTTGATCCGGATTTCCACTGTTACAAAAAATTCATTTGCTATTTTCAGGTTATTGGTTTATAACTGTAGTAATTGTAAATAGTCGTTTAACTGAGCACCCCAATGCCCTCCCCATTGGGGAGGGTGCCCCCGAAGGGGGCGGGAGAGGTGCGGAAAGATGTTTGAACAATTACTGGCTTTCGGCGAAAACCCACCGCGGAAATACCTCTTCCGTCAACCCTTCGGGCTGCCACCTTCCCCAAAGGGGAAGGCATTGGGCGCTGCCGTGCCAGTGCGATAAACGATAATTTACCCTACCAACAAGAACGGAGAACGAATATGAATATCCGCGATAACCGTGAAATTTCGAATTTTGCTGCCCGGCGGGTGGCGGATTCCCCGGCACAGAAGCGTATCGTGCTGTTGTATGCTGCTCTGGCTCTGGGAATGGCGGCCCTGGTGACGGCAGTCAACTATGTTCTGGGACTGCAGATGGACAACTACGGCGGCCTGAGCCATCTGGGCACCCGGAAGATCCTGTCCTCCATCCAGACCATGCTGCCCCTGGCCCAGTCGGTCCTGACCCTGTGTCTGGAGGTGGGATATCTGGCTGCCATGCTGCGGATCGCCCGGGGACAGTACGTATCCCCCCAGACTCTGCGGCTGGGACTGGACCGGTTCTGGGTTCTGCTGCGCTGCTCCATTTTTAAAAATCTGATCGTGATGGCCAACGTGTTCCTGGGTGTATACCTGGGCATCATGATCTTTATGATGACCCCGCTGTCTGAGCCGGCTATTGAGGTGCTGTCTCCTTATCTGGCGGAGATGACGGTGATGGATTCCACTCTGGCGCTGGAGGAGGCGGCCTACGCCGAATTTGCCGCGACAATGCTGCCGGCCTATGCCATCTGCGCCGTGACCATCGGACTGCTGACGGTGCCGGTGCTGTATTCCTACCGGATGGTGAATTATATCATCATCGACCGCCCCGCCATAGGTGCCCTGGCTGCCCTGCGGGAAAGCAAGCTGATGATGCGCCACAACCGGTTTGCCCTGTTTAAGCTGGACCTGCGGCTGTGGTGGTACTATGCCGCCATGCTGGCGGCTACGGTGCTGTGTTACGGCGACGTGATCCTGAGCCTGTTGGGCGTGGAAATGCCGTGGAACGGAGATGTCAGCTACTTCCTCTTCTTCGCGGTATACCTGGCGGTTCTGTTCGCAGTCTACTACTTCCTGCGCAACCGGGTGGAGGTAGCTTACGGCCTGGCCTATGATGCCCTGCGTCCTCAGGAAACACAGGACAACGGTGTGGTGCTGGGAAATATTTTTGATATGTAACAAAAAAAGCGGGCTGCATAGCCCGCTTTTTGCTGCTTATTTTGTATCTTTCAGCAGATCTGCGATGGTGATGCCTTCGAAAAAGTCATCGATCATCTTATCCAGCCTATCCCACATGGGCTTGGCCTGACAGCACTCCGTCCGGGAGCAGGCGGAAGCGCCCTGGCTGGTGCAGGAAACGGCGCTTAAGCCCCCCTCCGTCAGCTTCAGGATGCTGCCAACGGTGTATTCCTCCGGAGTGCGGTTAAGCCGGTAGCCGCCGCCCTTGCCGTGGACCGCGTCCAGAAAACCGGCCTTGGACAATGTGGACATAATGGATTCCAGATATTTCTGGGAGATGCCCTCTGCTTCGGCGATCTCCTTCAGGGGGATGTATTCCTCCCCGCCCCGCTGGGCAAAGTGTACCATGACCCGCAGGGCATAACGTCCTTTGGTGGATACGATCATAGGGCTTACTCGCCGTGGACCTGAGCGTGAAGCTCGTCGTGGTCCATCTCCACGAACTTGTCAGCGTCGTAGGGGATGTTGTTCTTGTCGAAGTAGTCCTTCAGTGCGTTCTTGATGGCTTCCTCAGCCAGAACGGAGCAGTGCATCTTGTGGGCGGGCAGACCGTCCAGAGCTTCGGCCACGGCCTTGTTGGTCAGCTCCAGGGCTTCGTGGATAGACTTGCCCATGATCATCTCGGTGGCCATGGAGGAAGAAGCGATGGCGGAGCCGCAGCCGAAGGTCTCAAACTTGACATCCTCGATGATGTTGTTCTCGATCTTCAGATAGATCTTCATGATGTCGCCGCACTTGGCGTTGCCGACCTCACCAACGCCGCTGGCGTTCTCGATGGTGCCGACGTTTCTGGGATTCATAAAATGGTCCATGACCTTTTCGCTGTACAGTGCCATATTGGTAAACTCCTAATCAATTATTTGGTGTAGGGCGGCTTGCCCTCAAGCCGCCGTTTTTTTCAGATGTGTCTGTGAAGCGGCGGGCTGAGGGCAGCCCGCCCTACAGGCAGATTACAGAATATATTCCCGCTTGCCGGTCTGCAGGTCCCGCCAGACGGGGGACATGTTCCGCAGATGCTGAACCACTTCGGGGACCACCTTCAGGATGTGGTCGATCTCTTCCTCGGTGTTGTACTCGCAGATGCTCAGGCGCAGGGAGCCGTGGGCCACGTCATGGACACGGCCGATGGCCAGCAGCACATGGCTGGGGTCCAGAGAACCGGAGGTGCAGGCGCTGCCGGAGGAAGCGCTGACACCCTTATAGTCCAGCAGGAGCAGCAGACTCTCGCCTTCGATGCCCTCGAAGCAGAAGCTGACATTGCCGGGCAGCCGGTTGACGGGGTCGCCGTTCAGGGCGCTGTGAGGGATCTGGCTCAGGCCCGCGATCAGCTTGTCCCGCATGGCAGCGACTCTGGGCATATTCTCATCGATGTGGTCGCAGGCATCCTTCATGGCAGCAGCCATGCCGCAGATGCCGGCGATATTCTCAGTGCCGGCCCGCTTGCCACGCTCCTGGGCACCGCCCTCGATAATGTTCACCAGGGGGAAGCCCCGGCGGACATACAGGGCGCCCACGCCCTTGGGGCCGTGGAACTTGTGACCAGACAGGCTCAGCATATCGATGTTCTGTTCTTTAACATTGATCTTGATATGGCCAACGGCCTGGACGGCATCGGTGTGGAAGGGAACACCGGCAGCCTTGCAGACAGCGCCGATCTCGGGGATGGGAAGTACGGAACCGATCTCGTTGTTGGCGTACATGGTAGTCACCAGGCAGGTATCTTCCCGGATGGCATCGGCAACCTGCTGAGCGGTGATGGTGTGGCCGTTGCTCACATCCAGATAGGTGACTTCAAAGCCTTCCTTCTCCAGCTTGGCCAGGGTATGCAGCACGGCGTGGTGCTCAAAGGCGGTGGAGATGATGTGCTTCTTGCCTTTGCGGGCACCGAAGCGGGCGGCGGAGACGATGGCCTGGTTGTCGGCCTCGCTGCCGCCGGAGGTGAAGATGATCTCCCGGGGCTCACAGCCCAGGCAGGCCGCGACAGTGGCCCGGGCAGCGTCCAGGGCTTCCTTGGCTTCCTGACCGGTGGAGTGCAGGGAGGAGGGGTTGCCGTAGACCTTGTTGAAATAGGGCAGCATTGCGTCAATGGCCACCTGGCTCATGGCGGTGGTTGCTGCGTTATCTGCATAAACGTGCATATGAAAACCTCCAATGGGTATTTACCTAGTAATTCCATGGGTAATATATCACCACTTACCTACCATGTCAATGGGTAAATAGTGTATGGAAGTTTTTTGGCGATATGCACAGATTGAAAAGGGAAATTTTGGATAAGGTCATAAATTGACGGGACACAAATGAAATTATCGTTTGTCGCACTGGCGCGGCAGCGCCCAATGCCTTCCCCTTTGGGGAAGGTGGCAGCCCGAAGGGCTGACGGAAGAGGTATTTCCGCGGTGGGTTTTCGCCGAAAGCCAGTAATTGTTCAACCATCTTTCCGCACCTCTCCCGCCCCCTTCGGGGGCACCCTCCCCAAAGGGGAGGGCATTGGGGTGCTCAGTTAAACGACTATTTACAGCACAGTCTCCAATACCTTCACGATCTTTTCCAGTCCCGTTTTGTCTTCTTCGGTGAATCGTCCCACATGGGGGCTGTCGATATCCAGAACACCCCAGATTTTTCCGTCTACA
Organism: Oscillospiraceae bacterium; assembly: GCA_017505505.1. The sequence goes on from JAFVPA010000022.1 coordinate 5,453, forward strand.
TGGATGGGCAGGACGATCTCGGAATTGCTGGCACAGTCGCAGGCGATATGTCCGGGGAACTGGTGAACGTCATACACCAGCTGGATGGCATCCTCTGCCACAGCGGTGCCGCAGACGCCCCGGCCCACGGGGATGCGAATACAGGCAGGCTTGCCCTGGAAGGGACCCAGCACCAGGGCTCCATCGGTCATTTTGTAAAAGCCCACCCAGTTGATGCCGTCCATCTCCTGCCACAGCAGGGCGGAGGCGTTGGCCAGATTTGCCACCTCATAAGGGATGCCCTCAACCAGTGCATTCAGCTGCTGGGCTACAAGTTCGTAATTTGTCATAATTATGTTCCTCACTGGTTATGATAAGTGTCGTAAATTATCGCTTATCGCACTGGCGCGGCAGCGCCCAATGCCTTCCCCTTTGGGGAAGGTGGTAGCCCGAAGGGCTGACGGAAGAGGTATTTCCGCAGTGGGTTTTCGCCGAAAGCCAGTAATTGTTCAAACATCTTTCCGCACCTCTCCCGCCCCCTTCGGGGGCACCCTCCCCAAAGGGGAGGGCATTGGGGTGCTCAGATAAACGACTATTTACCCTCTTATTCTACCCCACGGCGTGATTCCTTGCAATGACAAAAAATACCAAACCCTCCAAACTGCTCCTCTTTTTTCGACTTTTTCAGCGGTTACATCCGCCGCGGCAAGCCATATTAAGAGGGCAGAGAAAAAGGAGGGCTGGATATGAAGCGATTTTTAAGCTCCGCCGCGGCTGCTGCGGTGCTTTTTGCGATGCTGCCCCTGCGGGCCGGAGCGGCAGAGCTTTTGATCCCGGTGGGAAGAGTCATCGGTCTGCAATTGCGAAACGATACGGTCACTGTGGCGGCCTATGACGATGCTCTGGGGCATACGGCCCGCAGCGCCGGGCTGAAAATCGGGGACGAGATCATTAAAATAGACGGGGCAGACGTCACCTGCGCCGAGGATGTTCGTTCTGCGTTGGAGGCGGATACCGTGGAACTGACCGTCCGCCGGGGCACGAAGCTGGATACCCTCACTGTGACCCCGGCCCGGACGGAGGACGGTCCCCGGCTGGGCGTATACCTGCGGCAGGGCATCGCAGGCATCGGCACCGTCACTTTTTACGACCCGGAGACAGGACTCTTCGGAACTCTGGGACATGGTGTCAGCGATGCCCGGGGAGCGCTTCTGGACATGACCCGGGGCAGCGCCTACGAAGCGGCCATCCAGTCCGTGAAAAAAGGAAAATGCGGAGAACCGGGGCAGCTGAAGGGCAGCGCCGAGACCATGTCCCTCTGCGGCACCCTTCTGCGCAACACACCCCAGGGCGTTTTTGGGATCACCCGGCAGGGCTGGAAGGGAGAGCCGGTGCCAGTGGCGGCCTACAATGAAATATCCACAGGTCCGGCGAAGATCCGCTGCCAGGTGTCGGGAGACGGCGTACAGGCCTATTCTGTGGAGATCATCAAAATCTATCCCCAGACCCGCTCTGATGGCCGGAACTTCCTGCTGAAGGTAACCGACCCGGCGCTGCTTTCCATCACCGGCGGCATCGTCCAGGGCATGAGCGGCAGTCCCATTTTGCAGAACGGAAAACTGGTGGGGGCTGTGACCCACGTTCTGGTGAATGCACCGGATACCGGATATGGAATTTATATTGAAAATATGCTGGATGCAGCAGGATAAAGGAGGAAGATCCATGGATTTTTACAAAGTACCCATCGGCTTCGGCCTGGCGTTGGCTGCGAACGGTTCTGCCATGGCCGTTTACGCGGCCATGAACGAGGAACAGAAGCAGGCCATACTGAACAGGGCCCACAATGCCCGGTCGGAACGGGAGATGCAGGACATTGTTTCTCGGATCGTGGGCGGCGGAACGGTATAACGCAGGCGCGGCTCTTGCCGCGCGGATTCTTTTGTGATATCATCACGGTACAGTATCGGAAAATTTTGTATACTGATATCAACATAGAAAAGGGGGCGTGTTTTTATGGTAAATCTGAAACAGTATATCTACACCAAGGGCAATGATCCCGCGTTGGATGCGGAATTTGATTCTGCGAAGTCCTACAGCAAAGTCCGGGCCGGGGAGACAAATCTCTTCTGGCGCAATGGCCTGCGGCGTTATGCGATACCGCTGTTCCAAGTGCAGCGGATCTACCGCCGGGTGGAGCCGGTGTACGGCAAGCTCTGCTGCGGCGGCAAGAGCTTTCTCATCGAGTGGCTGGTGCTGGTACTCCACGACGGCAGTGAGCTGGTCCTTCACATCGGTGACGATGTGAAGAAGGAGGCAGAAGAACTGCTGGAAGCCTTAAAAACCATGCACCCGGAATTGCAGTACGGAAAGGTTTGATCCAGAAATGTTCAGAGAAGTAGCGAGAAAAAAGCAGCAGCTTGATAAAGCCCAGTGCGTGGAACTGCTGAAAACCGAGATGCGGGGCGTGCTGTCCCTGATCGGGGACGACGGCTATCCCTACGGCCTGCCCATCGACCACTGGTATCACGAAGAAGACGGCTGCCTGTATTTCCACAGCGGCCCGGTGGGACATAAGGTGGATGCCATAAGAAATTGCGACAAGGCCTCCTTCTGCGTCTACGACCAAGGCTTTCGCAAGGATGGTGACTGGGCACTGAATATTAAGAGTGTCATCGTCTTCGGTCACATCGAAATCGTGGAGGATCATGCCAAGGCCATCGAACTGACCCGGGCCTTGAGTTTCAAGTATACCTCCGATGCGGCCTATATCCAGGAAGAGATCGATAAGTACGGCCATGAGGTGCTGGTATTCAAGCTGGTACCGGAGCATATGACCGGAAAGATCACGAAAGAGTCTTAAAAGCATTCCCCCTGGGATGCCTCATGGCGCTGCCGCGCCGGACAAAAAAGTGTGCCCACCCCGTTTTGGGGGTGGGCATTCGTATAGTTAGCGGAAAACATGATACAGGTACTTTTCTTCCATCTCCGGTGTTGCCTGAGGATATTCTTCCTCCGCGCTCCATACCAGAACTGCATCCCCCTGGTCGGGGCAGCCCAGATAAAAGGCAGTCAGAGGGACCTGGTTTCCGGTGTCCGTGTACATGATATTGTGCTCCGGGTCGATAATGTAATCCCGGGTGACACCGTATTCGGGATCTTTTTTTGCAAGGATGGGCCGGTATTCCCGGATGTGGATACTGCCGTCATCGCTGCGGCAGCAATCCGCGCACATGCCGTTGAAATCATAGGGAAGCCGGTATTCCAGATAATACATTCCGTTGGAGAACCGGGTCACATTGGTAACGGTGCATTCCGTAGGATCCACCAGCACATTGCTGGTCTGGGTCAGCCAGAACCAGAGAACGAAACCGGCGATGCCAATGATCAGTCCCAGCAGCCAGATCCGCTTGCGCCATTTCCCTTTTATGCGCTTCAGCGGCTTACCCGCATCCGCTTCCAGTTTGGGCACCTCGATCTCCGCATCAATGGCATTAAGGGCTTGGCTACAATTTGCACAGTCTTTCAAATGCTCCTTGACCAGCGTTTTGCTGACATCATTGCAAACCCCGTCGTGGTACAGGGGCAGCAGGTCGCGGATCAGTTCACAGGGTAATTTCATAACATTTCCTCCTTGATCTTCATTCTCGCCCGGTGATAGGTCACCCGGGCCCAGCTTTCTGTTTTGCCGAAGAGCAGCCCGATCTGCTGAAAGGACAGCTCTCCGAACACCCGCAGGGAGAACACCTCTTTGTACGGCTCCGGGAGACGGTGCAGCAGTTTATGTATCTCAAATGCGGATTCCTGGGTTAGAAGCCTGTCTTCCAGCGTTTCGCCCGAGGACAGCTCCTGCTCCGGGGCGCTGCGGCCCCGTTTCTGAGAATATGTGAAATAGGTGTTTTTGGCGATCTGGCACAGCCAGACGTAAAGCCTGCACTGGCCCCGGAAGGAATCGATGTTTCTCAGGGCTTTGAAGAAGGTCTCCTGGGTGATCTCCTCCGCCAATCCCGGGTCCCGGCACAAGGACAGGCTGTATTTGTATACATCTTTAAAATACAGATCGTAGACCTCCTGAAAATCTTGCACATTCTCACCTCGCTTTCACACATAAGACCGGAGAAGGGAAAATTCGTTACAGGAAATTGAAAAAAATGACAAGGCGGAGAAAGATCTCCGCCCTTAGGCTGTTGAAAAAGGTATATCAGAGCGAAGGCTTCTCCTTGAGGAGAAGCTGTCAGCGTTAGCTGACTGATGAGGTGTGCGGCGGAAAGTTTCGTTTTCAACCATCCTTGGGCAAATTCGTACCATTGCAACACCTCATCCGGCCCTGCGGGCCACCTTCTCCTCAAGGAGAAGGCTTGGGCGCTCCCGCGCCACAGGGTTTATCGACAGTCTGAGGGCGGAGAAAGATCTCCGCCCTACATGAGCGCGGCGAGCTTATCCAACAGCATCCCGCGGGCAAAATACATGGTTTCATATTTAATATACATCAGGGCATTTTCGTCCCACAAAAACCGCAGGCTGGCCGGGAATTCCTCATCCCCGAACCAAAGCTGGAGCACGATTTCCAATCCGTCAAACAGTTCCATGGCATAGGCAATATCGCCGATGGACAGGGGGCGGCCATTTAACGCTTCACAGGCCTTGCGGAAGCCATCGGGATTGGTTTCGAAACGGTCCGCCCATATATCCCGTTTGTCCTCCAGCAGGTTCTGGTGAAACATCAGACCGAAATTTGCCATATTTTTCCACTGGCCCCGGATGCAGCGGTCCTCCCGGCTGTCGCATACAAAATCCAGAAGGGTCATGACCTCTCCGTGGGTATTGGCATCGGCCCAGCCTTCGGGTGTTTCTTTTTCCGTATTTCCGGTTTTTCGGTGGATGCGGTAGGTCTGGGCCAGCATGGGAATGTAAAAATAGGTATCGTCGTGCCGCAGGTCCAGCTTGCGGATGAGGGCCTGCTGGTCATAGGTCAGAAACCGCTCCTGGGCCTGCCGGACCTGGATCAGATAGTTATTCACACGGGCCATAGATCGGACCTCCTTTTTTGAAAAATTATCGTTTATCGCAAAATAATCTGTAGGGCGGGGGCCTGCCCCCGCCGGGCACCAATGATACCGGGCGTGACTATATTGGCAGTTATCCAGCATTTTACATCGATTTTGCCACGCAATGATCAAAACTGCCCGGCGGAGGCAGGCCTCCGCCCTACAGTAGCTGGTACGTTAAACTACAATTTATCATACCACCTCCCACCGCAAACCGCAAGGAATCCTTAAGACTTTCCTTGTTTACTTTTGTTACTTTCTGTGCTAGAATGGGAATACTTGTAAGGATTTAAAGGAATGATGTTCGTGAATTTTGACAGCACCCGGGTCAAGATCGACCTGGACGCCATTTCCGAAAATTTTGATGCCATCCGGGAGAAGGTGAAGGTCCCTGTTATGGCAGTGGTGAAGGCCGATGCCTATGGCCACGGTGCCATTCAGGTAGCCCGGCTTCTGGAGGAGAAGTCCGCCTTTTTCGGTGTCAGCTCCATGCTGGAAGCTACGGAATTGCGCCGGGCGGGGATCCGCAAGCCCATCCTGGTGCTGGGCCATATGCCTGTAAAGGCGTTCCCCACGGCGATCGGGGAGGGAATCCGCCCCACCATCTACCGGTATGAGGATGCGCTGGCCCTTTCTGAGGCTGCGGTGCAGACGGGCCAGCCGGCCCGGTTCCACTTTGCGGTGGATACCGGCATGAACCGCATCGGATTCCGTCCCACGGAAGCATCGGCGGATATCTGCAAAAAAATTGCGGAGCTGCCGGGGCTGGAGCCTGAGGGCGTTTTCAGCCACTTCGCCACAGCCGACTGCGCTGACCTGACCCGTTCCTATCACCAGGCGGAGCTGTTTGACAATTTCTGCGCCATGCTGAAAGCCCGGGGCGTGGAGGTTCCCATCCGCCATATGAACAACTCTGCGGGCCTGATGAACTTCGACCGCCATTATGAGATGGTCCGGTCCGGTATCGTCACCTACGGCATGTATCCCAGCAATGAGGTCAGCCCGGAACGGCTGACACTAAAGCCTGCCCTCCAGTGGCTCAGCAAGATCACCCATGTGAAGACCCTTCCTGCCGGGGAGGAGGTCAGCTATGGCGGCACCTACACCACCACCCGGGAGACCGTGGTGGCCACGGTTCCTGTGGGCTACGCCGATGGCTACCGCCGGAGCCTGTCCGGGAAGTTCTATGCGCTGGTTCAGGGCCGGAGGGCCCCCATTATTGGCCGTATCTGTATGGACCAGATGATGCTGGATGTGACCGGGATCCCCAATGTCAATACCGGCGACCGGGTGACCCTGGTGGGAACCGATGGAGACGAGACTATCACCATGGAGCAGATTGCCGCCGCCGCAGACAGCTTCAACTATGAGATGGTCTGCGGCATCAGCCGCCGGGTCCCCAGAATATACGTCAGCGGCGGACAAAATGTCCATTCCGTCCATTATCTTACCGATTCTTTCCTGTAAGGAGGATGCTTTATGTCTCGTGAACCCAAACGCTTAGGGGGTCTGGCCACCTTTCTCATGGTGCTGCTGATCCTGGCCATCATCGGTGCTACAGCCTGTGTGGCCTGGATGTGCATTGACATGGTGAACCGGGAGCCGGAGAACACCCTGTCCACCGACCAGTCCGTAGCCCTGCCCACCGAGGCCACCACCGCTACGGAAGCCCCCACGGAAACTACTGTTCCCCCCACTACCGAGCCCCCTCCGGAGCCGGAGACGGTCATCGCCACTGCAACCATTGCCTCTCAGGGCGACCTGCTGATGCACAAGCCGGTGTTCGATACCTGCCGCCAGAAAGACGGTACCTATGATTATGAGTCCATCTTCCGGTATGTGAAGGATACCGTGTCTTCCTACGATTACGCTCTGGCCAATCTGGAGACCACCTTCGGCGGTGATGACTTTACCTATCAGGGAAACCCCGCCTTCAACTGCCCCGACGGTCTGGCGGACGATGTGCTGGAAGCGGGCTATGATATGCTGCTGACAGCCAACAACCACTGCGGTGATACCATGGCCGCCGGTGTCCAGCGTACCCTGGAGCATATCCGCAGCAAAGGTCTGGCAACTCTGGGCACCCAGCTCAATGACGAGGAACCCAAGTATGCCGTAGTAGACATCAACGGCATCAAGGTGGGCATGGTCTGCTACAGCTGGGCCTACAGCTATGACGGGGCCAAGGTCTCTATGAACGGCCTCATGGCCATTCCCAATACGGGCACCATCAATTTCTTCATGAACAACAACCTCCCTGCCTTCTATTCTGATGTGGAGGAGATCATGGCCGCCATGAAGGCCGAGGGGGCCGAGGTCACCATGATGCAGATCCACTGGGGTCAGGAGTACCAGCTCACCGAAAACGCCACCCAGAACAAGATCGCCCAGAAGCTCTGCGACATCGGCTTCGATGTGATCGTGGGCGGCCATCCCCACGTGGTGCAGCCCATGGAGCTGCTGGAAAGCACCGTGGACCCCGCCCACAAGACGGTCTGCATCTACTCCGTGGGCAACGCCGTGTCCAACCAGCGCAACGGTTATATCAAGGATGCGCCCCCCTACTACACAGAGGATGGTGCCCTCTTTGAGGTGACCTTTGAAAAGTATTCCGACGGCAAGGTCTACATTGCCGGCGCCGATGTGATCCCCACCTGGGTGAATATGCACACCACCAATGGGGTCAAGGAATATAACATCCTGCCCCTGGAAGAAAGCACCCGGGACACCTGGCGGGAGGCCTTTAACTTAAATGACAACACCATGGGCTTTGCCACCCGGTCCTATGACCGGACCATGGGTATCGTGGGCGAAGGGCTGAAGGTCTGCCAGGAATACCTGGCCCAGGCCAAGATCGACCGGGATCAGTACTACTATGATCTGGCCTATAACCCCGAAAAGCTGGCGGAAACCGAACCTGCTGCCGCAGAAACCGAGGCAGTTACAGTAGAAACCACCCTGCCTGCCGCATAAGAGAATACCCTCCAAGCGGGCCGCAATCGCGGCCCGCTTTCCATGTTGTGGGGAAGGTAAATTGTAGTTTAACTGAGCACTCCAATGCCCTCCCCTTTGGGGAGGGTGCCCCCGAAGGGGGCGGGAGAGGTGCGGAAAGATGCTTGAACAATTACCAGCTTTCGGCGAAAACCCACCGTGGAAATACCTCTTCCGTCAGCCCTTCGGGCTGCCACCTTCCCCAAAGGGGAAGGCATTGGGCGCTGCTGCGCCAGTGCAATAAACGATCATTTATGACACCCCCAATCGGCGTAAAATCTTCCTCCACCCACAATATCCTGTGGCATTACAAAAAACTGCCTGCTTTTTTTACGAAAAACTTCCGGGCAGAGCCGTTGTCCCCATTCGAAAGCTGTGGTATAATGTCCATAACTAGCGAAATTTGTGAGGAACCGCCCCATGATGACAGAACCCCTGGCCATATCCCAGAGCGATATGCGAAAGCTCCTTTCCGCAGCCAGCCCGGACGCTGCGCTGCTGTACTTATATTTGAATAGCGGCAACCCCATGGACCATGCGGAAGCCGAACTGCACCTGTCGGTTTCCCGGATCAACTGCGCCGCAGCCACCCTGCGCCAGCTGGGCCTGGTGCCGGACCGGGAGCCCAGCCACATCGCCCCCGGCGAGCGGCCCAGCTATTCCGAGCAGGACGTGACCCGGGCCATGGATTATGATCCGGAGTTCAAGAGCCTGCAGGGAGAGATCCAGCGCCTGCTGGGCCGGGCCTTGAATGTGGAGGAGCTGAAGATCATTCTGGGCTTTGTCCGCTATCTGGGTCTTGGCCCGGATGTGATCTCCGTGCTGGTGTGCTATTGCAAGGACCGGGCAAGGCAGCGGGGCAGCCTGCGCAATCCCAGTTTACGGACCATCGAAAAAGAGGCCTATGCTTGGGCTGAACGGGGCATCGATTCTGTAGAGGAAGCTGCGGCCTTTATCCAGGCCCAGAATGTCCGCAATTCCCGCCTCAGCCGGCTGATGAATATTCTGCAGATCCGGGGCCGCAGCCTCACCGCTGCCGAGGAGCGCTACGCCCAGAGCTGGCTGGATATGAGCCTGGACGAAGAGATGATCGCCATGGCCTATGAGCGGACCTGCCTGAATACCGGCGGCCTGAACTGGGCCTATATGAATAAGATTTTGCAGCGGTGGAGCGAACAGGGCCTGCGTACTGCCGAGGATGTCCGCAGCGGCGACCGGAAGGGCACCATGCCCAAGGGTGCCAGCGGCCAGCTGGGCGATGCGGAGCTGGAAGCCATCCGCCGCGTGATGAAGGAGGGCTAACCCATGGCATACAGTGCAGAAGTGGTCAAGCGGGCCCGGGCCAGACTGGCTCAGGCCAAGGAAGACCGGGAATCCGAAAACCGGCAGCATCTGGCGGAAGCCTATGCCAGAGTGCCCAGAATCAAGGAAATCGATGTGCAGCTTCGCCGCACCATGGCCCAGGCTGCCCAGGCGGCCTTCCGCCAGGGAAGCGACGGCCGGGAGCTGCTGGAAAAGGCACGGCTGGAGAACCTGGAATTGCAGCAGGAGCGGGCGATCCTGGCCATGGAGAATTTCGAAGCGGGCTACCTGGACGAGTCTCCCATCTGCGACATTTGCGGCGGCAGCGGCTACATCGGTTCCACCATGTGTGAATGCCTGCTGGAACTGTGCCGCCAGGAGCAGAAGAAGGAAGTTTCCATCCTCTCCGGCAGCAAGGAAGCCTTCAACCAGTTCCGTCTGGATTACTATCCCGACCGGGTAGATCCCCAGATCGGCTTAAGCCCCCGCTCTGTTATGGAGCGCAATTTTAAAATTTGCCGCACCTATGCCCTGACCTTTGCTCCCAGCTCCGGGAACCTGCTGTTTGTAGGCGGCACGGGCCTTGGCAAGACCTTCCTCTCCGCCTGCATTGCCCGGGCCGTGGCGGACCGGGGCTACAGCGTGGTCTATGAGACTGCAGGACATCTGTTCAGCAAGCTGGAACAGGCCAAGTTCAGCCCCAGCGAGGAATCCCGCCGGGAGGCTGCCAAGTTCACCGAGTGTGATCTGCTGATCGTGGACGACCTGGGTACCGAAATGCCCGGCCAGTTTGTCACCGCCGCCCTCTATGGCCTTCTGAATGACCGGATTCTGATGGGGAAACCCATGGTGATCTCCACTAACTTGAATGTAGAAGAAATGTCCCGGCGGTATTCGCCTCAGATCGCCTCCCGCCTCCACGGTGGGTTCCAGCGGCTGACCTTCCTGGGTGAAGACATCCGGGTGCTGAAGAACAGGGGATATTAAATGAAGACGGGGATTTTATTCGACCTGGACGGCACCCTGCTGGATACGCTGGAAGATCTGCTGGCTGCTACCAACTATGCCCTGTCCGTCCACGGCTATCCGTCCCGGACCCTGCCGGAACTGCGTAGCTTCGTGGGCAACGGAGCCTGGAACCAGATGCGCCTGTCCCTGCCTGAGGGCAGCAGTGACGCGCAGATCCAGGCGGTGCTGGACACCTACAAGCCCTACTACACCGCCCACTGCCAGATCAAAACCAAACCCTATGAGGGGATTCTCCCTGTACTGGAACGGCTGGGAGAGAAATATCCTATCGCCATTGTCTCCAACAAGCCCGATACCGCGGTAAAGGAACTGTGCGCAAAGTATTTCCCAGGCCTCTACGCTCTGGGTGAGACACCGGACTGCCCCCGAAAACCTGCCCCCGACATGGTCTATAAAGCCATGGAAGCCATCGGCGCGGACCGCTGTGTTTATGTCGGCGACAGCGAGGTGGATATCCTGACGGCGAAAAACGCCGGAGTTCCCTGCGTCAGCGTCCTCTGGGGTTTCCGTGACCGGGAGGATCTGGTAGGTGCAGATGGAACGGTTTTTTGTGAAAAGGTAGAGGACTTGGATGGTTGTATCGAATACGCACAAATGTTGTCATCCTGAGCGGAACGAAGTGGAGTCGAAGGATGACAATACGGGTCATTCCTGCCGTATGGTTATCAACAAAAAGAGGTTACACTATGGCCAATGAATTTTACGCCCTGATGGGGCGGATGCGCTACATCACCCGCTGGGGTCTGATGCGCAATACCTTCTCCGAAAATATCTCCGAGCACAGCCACATGACGGCGGTGCTGGCCCATGCCCTGGCCCTGATCCGCCGGGATATCCTGAAGCTGCCTACCCCGGACCCGGACCGCTGCGCCGTGGCGGCCTTGTACCACGATGCATCGGAAATCCTGACCGGAGACATGCCTACCCCCATCAAGTACTACAATCCCGATATCAAGGAGGCCTACAAGCAGGTGGAGCGCATCGCTGCCAACCGGCTGCTGGATATGCTGCCTCCGGCGCTGCGGGCCAGCTATGAGCATTATGTGCTGGAAGACGACACGGAGCTTCTGCCCTTCATCAAGGCTGCGGACAAGCTTTCCGCCCACATCAAGTGCCTGGAAGAGCAGAAGGCGGGCAATACGGAATTCGACACCGCCGCAAAACAGACCTGGGACTCCATGAAAGCCATGGACCGCCCGGAGCTGGACTGGTTCCTGGAAAACTGCCTGGGAGCCTTCACCCTGAATCTGGACCAGCTTTAAAGGCTTGACGGTTTGAAAAAACTGTGCTAAGATAACAAAAGCCTGCCGGCATGGTGAAATCGGTAGACACAAGGGACTTAAAATCCCTCGCCGTTAAAAGCGTACCGGTTCGAGTCCGGTTGCCGGCACCAACAAAAGAAAGACATCCCAACGGGATGTCTTTCTTTTGTTTATGGAGGTAAGTAGACTCGAACCCATTTAAATACAGATGCCCGGTGGGCATCTGTTGGCCGCCAGCTGGATGGCGGTCAACACCTTACATTTCCGCAGAGTGGAAATGGCAATCGAGTCCGGTTGCCATTGTGATTGCAGGGCGGGAATAGATTCCCGCCGGGCAGTACGGATATGTGAGCAGAACCAATCAAACGCTCAGAATATGGCAGTGCCCGGCGGGGTCATGACCCCGCCCTACAGATTGGCTCGGAAGGCTAATTATAGAACCGGATATTGCAGTGCTGAAACAACAAATTCAGATTCTTACTATGCCAGGACTCTCCTTCACACCATTCGTAGTATAACGCTCCCTGGCTTTCGTCCCATCCGTAGAGGACCATTTCCAGAGCATCGTAGCATTGCTCGTTGGGTTTGACCTTATAATAATAGCCGTTGGCCACGGGGGTGAACTGTTCCGGGGAGAGCACCACTTTGGCGATGGAATTTCCGAACTTTGGGGCCTCCACCCGGTTCAGGACGGTGCACATCACCAGGGCGATGCACTCGGGGCAGCCGGTATTTCCCCGTTCCGCCATGCCGATCTTCAGGAGGATCTCTTTTTCCTTATCTGAAAGCGTCAGGACAGCTTCCGCAGTGGGGATCCGGGAAAGTTCCTCCGGTGTCAGGGTGGTGGGCAGGACGATGGGGGGAAGGGTAGGCTCAGGGATGGGGACAGTCTCCGCCGGACCGGCAGAAGCACAGCCTGAAAGGATCAGCAGAAAAACAGCCAGAAGGACCAAAGCCACAGTCCGTTTCATAGGTTTCTCCTTAAAAAATTAGAAATTTTTACCATTATAGAGCAATGACCGGAAAATGTCAAATTACTTTACGGTTTTTCGTGGATTTTGCCATGGAGAAAAACGGTAGGGAAACCAAAAAAGGGGTTGCAATCCCGGGGACTTTGCTGTATAATAAGTTACAATACTGTAACCATATGGATGACGAGCACGATAACACAGAAGGAGTTGAAGGTGTGCGCAATTGGATGAAGATAGCCTGCGGCGCTCTGGCGCTGCTGGTTATGGCAAACATCCCTATGCTGCCTGTCTGGGCGGCAGAGGATACCGAACCTACCACCCCTGTGCAGACGACCTCTGCCACTACATATACCGAACCCACCGTTCCCACCACCGCAGCCACCACGGCTCCCACGGAAACAACAGCTGAGACGACGGTCCCCACAGAACCGGAAGCAACGGTTCCTGAGGAAACGGTCCCGGCGGAGACGGCCCCGGAGGAGACCGTTCCTGAAGAAACGGTAGCTGCCGTTGTTGTGGAAGAAGAAAAGACCTTCGATACGGTCCCCCTCTACTTCCAGGATGATTATCCCGACACCATGTATGGCTCCGGCACCGTTAAGAGTGACGGCTGCAGTGTCACGGCCTTGGCTATGGTGGCCAGCTACCTGACGGATCATGAATATCTGCCCGATGAGCTGGCCTACTATTTTGGCGGCACGGCGGAGAACAACATCGCCCGCCTGGAAAATGGCTGCGAGGCTATGAAGCTTCCTTATGTGAAGCCCCTTAACTGGCATAAGACCCAGGAATACCTGCAGGAGGGCTATGTGGCCATCATCCTGATGGAGGGCCGCTCCGCGTTCACCGATTCCCAGCATTTTATTGTGGTCACCGGCATTAACGAGGATGGCCTGTATATGGTCAATGATCCCTATTCTCCCAACTATGAGCGTTGGGACCTGCAGAACGGTTTCCAGATCGGCTTTGACGAATATTACATGTGGCAGGGCTACAGCGGCGCCTGGGTCTTCAGCAAGGACCTGATGCCGGAGGAACCCTTCCTGTACGAAGAAGAGCTGCCCGACCCGGCCAATGCCCGGTATCCTGACATTCAGCTGACAGCCGATGAAATGAAGATGCTGGCAGAGCTTGTCTGGGTGGAAGCCCGGGGCGAAAGCAGGGAAGGCCAGCAGGCCGTGGCCGAAGTGGTGCTGAACCGTCTGAATTCCGGCAAGTTCGGTGAGACCCTGAGCAATGTCATCTACGGTGAAGGCCAGTTCCGTTCGGCTCCCTTCCTGGATGAGGCCGAGCCCTTCCAGGGCCAGTATCAGGCCATTGAGCGGGCCTTGTACGGTCCCTACCTCCTGCCGGAGAATGTGCTGTATTTTGCCACCTTCCCCACCAACAACCGCATTTGGGGCACCATCGGCGCACATATCTTCTGCTACGAGTAAATTAAATTTTTAATGATGAAAAACCGGTGTTCTGTTACAGAATACCGGTTTTTATCTTCTCTTGTTTACAAAATAGATATGGACAGACCGGAAAAAACGTGATATGCTGGATGCCATAAAGAAATTTTGGAGAAAAGGGGGGATGTCTGCATGAGCCGGGGAAAGAAAATAATGGCGATCATCCTTGCCGTACTGCTGTTTGTGCTGGTGACTGCAATGTTTACCAATATTCTGATGGACAAGCTCCGCCTGGAAAATGCGGTTCCGGAGACCATAAACATGGAAGCTTACCCCCATGCGGTAACGGTGGAAACAGAGCCGACGACAGAACCTGCCGAGACGGAGACGGTTCCGGAGACCATCCCGGAAGAAACGGTTCCCCCCACCGAGCCCCGCATCGAATATGACACGGTGCCCCGGATGTATATGACGGATTATCCGGATATCCTTTACCGTTCCGGCACCCTGGCCACCAGCGGCAGCAACGTGGCTTCTCTGGCCATGGTGGCGAGCTACCTGACGGGCCATGAATACACCCCCGGAGAATTGGGAGAATATTTCGCCGATTATATTGGTAACAGCATGCAGTGGCTGGAATATGCCTCTGACCAGCTCCAACTGCCCTGGAAAAAGGCGGAGAACTTCCACGTGGCCAAACAGGCCCTGACGGAGGGCAAGGTGGTCATCGTCCTGCTGGGCGAACGGTCTATTTTTACCCAGTCCCAGCATTTTGTCGTGCTGGCCGGGCTGAATGAAGCCGGAAAAATTATGGTCAACGATCCCTACGAGCCCCACTATACCCAGTGGAATCTGGAAAAGGGCTTGGCAGAGGGCTTTGAGGATACCGCCATCATCACGGGCTACCATGGGGCTTGGGTCTATGACCCGGCGGCAATGAGCGATTTCCTCTATGAGCCGGAGCCGAATACGGATGAGTTCCGGTATCCCGGCATCGAGCTGACCCAGGCGGACAAGGACCTGATGGCGAAACTGCTGTGTATGGAGGGTGAAAGCGAGCCCTTTGAAGCCCAGCAGGCCATGGCAGAGGTGATCCTGAACCGTCTTGCGGCAGGAAATTTCCAGAGCTCCATCGAGAGCATCATCCAGGCCGAGGGCCAGTTCGAGTCTGCAAACCGCCTGTACCTGGCGGAGCCAACCCATATCCAGTACGAAGCCATTGACCGGGCCTACAACGGCCCCTACCGGGTTCCCAAAGATGTGGTATTCTTCTCCGCGGGAAAGGTCAACGACAACGTCTATGAAAAGATCGGCGCCCACTGGTTCTGTTATCAGTGGTAAATAAAAACTGTAGGGCGGGGGCCTGCCCCCGCCGGGCAGTACTGAAGACTGAGTGGTATACCAAACGCTTAGCCGATCGGTGCCCGGCGAAGGCAGGCCTCCGCCTTATAGTTTTAGGAAAAGTCCTCGGCAAAATACCTAAATCGGACGGCTTATTTTTTCAGATGTGTCACATTGACAATAGGGGGAAAAAACGGTATAAAAGAAGTAACCATAGCATGTTTTTTCTGTGGAAAATTTTAAAATACCCGGGTGCGGGGAACCGGTCTCCGGGAGAAATGAGGTATCGTTTATGGCTTATCAGTATTGGAATTACGACATCCTCCACCGTTTTTGCATGGACGCGTTCCAAAAATTCGGCTTCACCGAAAAGGAAGCTGATATTATCCGGGATGTGCTGCTGACCTCTGACCTGTACGGCATCGAGTCCCACGGTATGCAGCGGATGGTCCGCTACCATAAGTGCATCGAGAAGGGCATGATCAAGATCGATGCCAAGCCCGAGATTGTCTTCGAGACTCCCATCTCTGCTGTTATTGATGCCCATGATGCCATGGGCCAGCTGGTGAGCCACCAGGCTATGGAACTGTCCATCGCCAAGGCAAAGGTGAGCGGCGTGGGCATCGTTTCTGTGCGCAACTCCAACCACTACGGCATCGCCGGCTACTACGCCAAGATGGCCTGCAAGGAGGGGTTGATGGGATTCTCCTGCACCAACTCTGAGGCCATCATGGTCCCCACCAACGGCCGTCTGGCTATGCTGGGTTCCAACCCCATCGCCTGCGCCTTCCCCGCAGAACCCTACGATTTCTTCTTTGATTCCTCCACCACCGTGGTCACCCGGGGTAAGCTGGAGATCTACAACAAGCTGGAAAAGCCCCTGCCCGAGGGCTGGGCACTGGACAAGGACGGCAAGCCTTCCACCGATGCTCCCAACGTACTGGCCAACATCGTTGCCAAAAATGGCGGCGGTATCATGCCTCTGGGTGGCAGCACGGAGACGCTGGGCAGCCATAAGGGCTACGGCTACGGTATGCTCTGCGAGATCTTTGCTTCCATCCTCTCCATGGGTTCCACCTCCAACTACTGCATGACCGGCGGCAAGGGCAATATCTGCCACGGCTTCATGGCCATCAATCCTGCTTTCTTCGGCGATCCTGCTGCCATTAAGGAGCACTTCTCCACCTACCTGCAGGAACTGCGGGATGCCCCCAAGGCTGACGGCGCAGAGCGGATCTACACCCACGGCGAAAAGGAAGTGGAGGCTGTGGAGCGCATTCTGAAAAACGGCGTGCCCGTCAACGACAACACCATGGTAGAGGTCCTGGATCTGTGCAACTACTTAGGTCTGGACTTTGGTTCCTACTTTGGCGATTACCGTCCTCCTGTGAAGGAAGATGTGTTTAAGGGAAATTATTAAGGGAAATATTTTACCTGTAGGGGAGGATTTTCAATCCTCCCTTAACATAACCGCTATTGAGTATGAAACGAGATGCTGTTATACGGGCGTATCAAAATAGCAGCCGCTCCAAAACCGAAAGGTGAGGGAGGATTGGAAATCCTCCCCTACAATGTTATCCTGTAATAGGAGGGATTCCTATGATCACCATTCCCTATGGTAAGGGCCACCTTACCTGTGACATTCCTCATGACGGCCTGCTGGTTAGCCGGGTGGAGGAGCTGAAAAGCGAAAAGACAGGTCTGCAGCTGGTGGAAGAAGCCCTGGCGGCTCCCATTGGTTCGCCGTCCCTCCGGGAACTGGCCGTGGGCAAAAACCGCTGCACCATCATCATCTCCGACCATACCCGCCCCGTGCCCAGCCGGGATATCCTGCCGCCCATGCTGCGGCAGCTTCGGGAGGGGAATCCGGGCATCGACGTGACGCTGCTGGTGGCCACAGGTTTCCACCGTCCCACCACCACAAAGGAGCTGGAAGCCAAGCTGGGGGAGGAGATCGCAAAAAACGAAAAGATTCTTGTCCACGATGCCTTTGATCCGGCTTCCAATGTGGAGATCGGCATCCTGCCCTCCGGAGCCCCGCTGGTCATCGACCGGGCGGCAGTGGAAACGGATCTGCTGATCTCCGAGGGCTTTATCGAACCCCACTTCTTTGCCGGTTTCTCCGGAGGGCGGAAAAGTGTCCTGCCCGGTGTCTGCGACAAGACAACGGTGCTGGGTAACCACTGCGGGGAATTCATTGCCTCTCCCTACGCCCGGACAGGCATTCTGGAAAACAATCCCCTCCATACCGACATGGTAGCGGCAGCGGAGATGGCAAAGCTCCGATTTATTGTCAATGTGATCATCGACGATGACAAGAAGACCGTGGCAGCCTTTGCGGGAGATTTCCGCAAAGCCCATGAAGCGGGCGTTGCCTTCCTGCGGCCCTACTGCGAGGTGAAGGCCGTCCCGGCGGACATCGTCATCACCTCCAACGGCGGTGCGCCCCTGGATCAGAACATCTACCAGAGCGTCAAGGGCCTGACGGCGGCAGAGGCCAGCGCAAAAGTGGGGGCTGTTCTCATCATGTGCGCAGACCTGGCCGACGGAACCGGGGGCGAAGGGTTCTACCGGAGTCTGAAAAACTGCGAAAGTCCCGGGGCCCACTTCGCCCAGTGCGCGGCCACACCCCAGAACGCAACCATCCCCGACCAGTGGGAGAGCCAGATCCTGGCCCGGATACTGATGAAGCACCGTGTCATCTTCGTTTCCCGGCCGGAAATGGAGAAGACCCTCCGGGAAATGAAGCTGGACTATGCCCCGGATCTGCCTACGGCCATCGCCATGGCAAAGCAGGACAAGGGAGAAAATGCCAGCGTCACCGTTATTCCCAATGGTATTTCCGTCATGGTAACAGCGTAACGAAAGAAAACCGCCCTTCGGAGCTTCCGAAGGGCGGTTTCGTGTGAAGGAGTTCCCGGCCCGGGTGCAGGCCGGGCCGGAGGAAGGGGGATTGGAATAGAATAGGAGGTAAAGTGGTATATAGGCCGGCAAAGCACCGGTCAATATCGGTGAGGAAGGGTCAATACTGACTGCGCAGCATCCGTTTCAGCCAGGCGGAGCCCAGCAGGATGGTGGCAATGCCCGAAAGGGCAGACATGGCTTGCAAAAGTTCGAAAAAATCCATAACCGGAACCTCCTGACAATAGCGTTTTATTATTGGTTAGCTGCTGCTAACTGATATTATAATATGCGATAACGCATTGCTTGTCAAGTCTTTTTCTGAAAAAATAAGGAAAAAATATTTTCAAATAAACATTGACAAATCCTTCCTTCTGCGTTATGATATCTAGGTGGTTAGCGAGAGCTAATCGAAAAAATTCCCTTTCGGTTAGTTACTGCTAATCTTATATCAAACCCGCAAGTTAGCAAACTCTAACTTAGAGCCGCATACAATTTCAAGATAAAGCAAAAGGAAAGAGGAGGACCCTATATGAGAATTGCTTTCGCAGGCAATCCTAACTCCGGTAAGACCACCATGTACAATGCCCTGACCGGCCGCAATGAAAAGGTCGGCAACTGGGCCGGTGTTACCGTGGATAAGAAGGAAGCACCCATTAAGAAGGCGTATGCCGGAGATCTGGACGTAATAGCCGTGGATCTGCCTGGTGCTTACTCCATGTCTCCCTTCACCTCCGAAGAAAGTGTTACCAGTACTTACGTTAAAAATGAGAATCCCGATGTGATCATCAACATCGTGGATGCCACCAACTTGAGCCGCTCCCTGTTCTTCACCACCCAGCTTCTGGAACTGGGCATCCCTGTGGTAGTAGCCCTGAATAAGCATGATGTGAACGAGAAGAAGGAGACCGTCATTGATGCACAGGCCCTGTCCAAAAAGCTGGGGTGCCCCGTGGTGAACACCACCTCTACCAATGGCGATGGATTGGACGAGCTGGTGAAAGCGGCCATCAATCAGGTGGGCAAGCCCCAGAAGGCCCCTTATCAGGGAAGCGGAGATTTGAGTACTAAGGAAGCGGCCCAGGCTGCGGACAAGAAGCGTTTTGCTTTCGTCAACAAGATCGTCGCCTCCGTGGAGACCCGGAAGGTCCTGACCAAGGACCGGAATTTCCAGGATAAGATCGACGATATTCTCACCAACAAGTGGTTCGGCCTTCCCATTTTTGCGCTGGTCATGTTCCTGGTCTTCGACATTTCCCAGTCCTCCCTCGGTCCTGCTTTGGCGGACTGGCTGGTGGCTCTGCTGGAAGGCTTCCAGGGGGTTATCGCGGAGATGGTCTCCGGTGCGTCTCCCATCCTGCAGGCCCTGCTGGTGGATGGCATCATCGGCGGTGTCATCGCTGTCATCGGCTTCCTGCCTCTGGTTATGGTCATGTATTTCCTGATCGCCCTGCTGGAGGACTGCGGCTATATGGCCCGGGCAACCATCGTTCTGGACCCTATCTTTAAGAAGGTGGGCCTGTCCGGCAAGTCCGTCATCCCCTTCGTCATCGGTACCGGCTGCGCCATCCCCGGCGTTATGGCCTGCCGCACCATCCGCAACGAGCGGGAGCGCCGCGCTACCGCCATGCTGGCGCCCTTCATGCCCTGCGGTGCCAAGCTGCCCGTTATCGCCCTGTTTGCAGGTGCCTTCTTTGAGGATGCTTCCTGGGTGGGTACGCTGATGTACTTTGCCGGCATTCTGATCATCCTGTTGGGTGCCCTGCTGGTGAACCGGATCACCGGCCGCAGAAACCGCAAGTCCTTCTTCATCATGGAGCTGCCGGAATATAAGCTTCCTTCTCTGAAGCGGGCCTTTGGTTCTATGTGCTCCCGTGGCTGGGCCTACATCGTCAAGGCCGGTACGGTCATTCTGGTCTGCAACACGGTGGTGCAGATCATGCAGACCTTCACCTGGAACTTCACCATTGCGGAAGCTGCCAGCGATTCCATTCTGGCTTCCATCGCATCTCCCATTTCCTACCTGCTGATCCCCGTTGTGGGTGTGGCTTCCTGGCAGCTGGCTGCGGCCGCCGTTACCGGCTTCATCGCCAAGGAGAACGTTGTCGGCACTCTGGCCGTCTGCTTCGTCGGTCTGGAGAACCTGATCGACACCGAAGAACTGGCTTTGCTGGAAGGTGCGGGCGCGGAAGTGGCCGGTGTCCTGGCCATCACCAAGGTGGCTGCCCTGGCTTACCTGATGTTCAACCTGTTCACTCCTCCCTGCTTTGCTGCGCTGGGTGCTATGAACTCGGAAATGGGTGACCGCAAGTGGTTCTGGGGCGGTGTGGCATTGCAGTTCGCCACCGGCTTCACGGTGTCCTATCTGGTCTATCAGATCGGCACCCTGATCACCACCGGGTCCTTCGGTGCAGGCTTCCTGCCCGGCCTGATCATTGTGGCGGTCATCGCAGGCATCATTGTTTACCTGATCAAAGAATCCGACAAAAAGGCCGCTGCTGAGAAAGCTGCAAAGGCCAGAAAATAAGCATAACAAGAGCCTCTCCCCAATGGGAGAGGCTCGTTTTTTGTCTATAGAGCATTCTTCCGGGCCAGCATGGCGTCCACTTCTTCCCGGGAGCAGCGGTAATCGCCCTCTCCGCAGCGGCGGTAGGTGCCCCGGTAGAGATCTCCGTCCACATAGACAGGCTGGTCACAGGGCTGGGCTGGGGGGACAGTGATGGCGATGATGTGCTTACCGTCCACCTGGTGGACCTGAATCGCTTCCCCGTTCAAAATATTCGCGCTGACCCGTTTGGGATCTTGCAGGATGGTTAGAAAGTCATCGATGAGCCACTGGGGATCCAGCAGATCCAGGGCGTGAAGCGATTTATCCGGAAGCTCTTCAACTCCCAGCAGGATGATGCCGCCGTCAGCATTGGCAAAGGCAGAGTAGGTCTCCCAGATGCTCTCCGGCAGCCCGCCCAGGGCCTGCTTGGCTTCGATGCGGTTGTTTTCCCGGTAGGCTCCCAAATTGTTCAGATCCAGCATGATATCATCTCCTGAAAGATGGTTTTCTTATCCTGATTATAGCACGAAAATGAGCGCTTGGGAATTGCTTTTCTGCGGGATATGCGCTATATTATACCATGTAATATAATGCATATTCTGGGCAAATCTGCCTTTTTACTGATATCATTCCGAGGAGGAACGCTGCCATGAAGAAAATGGAGTGTCTGAAACGAATTTTAAGTCTAGTGCTGACGCTGAGCATAATGCTGTCTTGTGTGCCGGTGCAAGTATTTGCGCTGGAAACAGAGCCCCAGTCTGTCCCGGAGACCACGGCCCCGACGGAGACCACCGCCCCGGCCGAAACGGATCCAACAGAAACCACGGCCCCGGCAGACACTCAGCCTCCGGAAACCACCATACCGGCGGACACCCAGCCTCCAGCAACAACGGAGCCGGCCCCCACGGAGATGACCGAAGTGCCCGAGCCCTCTGTCCCGGAAACGACCGTAGCTGCGGAGCCTGCTGTTATTCATGAGCACGAATATAAAGCGGCGGTGACCGCCCCCACCTGCACGGCTCAGGGCTATACCACCTACACCTGCGATTGCAGCGACAGTTATGTGAGTGACTATGTGGATGCCACGGGGCATTCTTACGAAAACGGTGCATGCACCGTCTGCGGAGAGAAAACAGACAATCCCTATGAGGGCAAGACGATTGCTTGCATTGGTGACAGCATCACTGCCGCATATGGTGTAACAAAGGACGAAACGGACTATGTCACACTGTTGGCGCAGCAGCTTGATATGGACTACATTCGCCTTGGTGACAGCGGCACGACGCTTTGCACCGACGGAAGCCGAACCTGCAACATCCGGCGACTGACGGAAGATCAGCTGCAGGGTGCGGATGTTGTTACCATTGCCATGGGCATCAATGATTTCTGCAACGCGGCAAAGGGCTACTATGCGCTTGGTGAGATCACTTCCACGGACAGTTCTACCATTTATGGTGCAGCCAGACTGTGGTGTGAGCGTATTGCGGAACTTCGGAAAACCGACAGCTTACAGGATACGCAATTCTATTTCGTAACGCCGGTCATCTGCTCCTGGAACAATTCTGTGACGGCTTCCCGTGACTGGGACCAGTCCAAGACGAATATTCACGGATATACCCTGCGGGACCTGTGCAATGCCATCATCGAAGTGGCGGCCCTTTACGATGTGCCCGTGATCGACCTGAACCTCCTGAGCGGCATGTACTATGTCGATGCACAGGATAACAATACGGCAGTATTTGGCGGTGACGGCGTTCATCCCGGTGAAAAGGGCCATGAAATGATGGCGCAGGCCCTGGCAAAGGCACTGCTGCAAAAGGATCAGCAGGATGATCATGCGCATACATTCGGAAGCTGGATCACCACGACTTACCCCAATTGTAAACTGGGTGAGCAGCAGCGGGTATGCGCGGTCTGTACGGCAACAGAAAAAAGTCTGCTGGCGGCGACCCATAAATATGAAAGTGCTGTTACTGATCCCACCTGTACAGAAAAGGGTTATACTACCTACACCTGCGACTGCGGGGACAGCTATGTGGGTGACTATGTGAATGCAAAGGGGCATAGCTACGAAGATGGTGTCTGCACTGGGTGCGGTGAGAAATCCTGGGAAGATACAGATACGTTCCTGCTGACGTTGACATCGGAAAATTATCTGACCATCTCCAATCCCGATACAGAAAAGCTGTCCTGTGGCCCTGGCTTAGTGGCTTATGGGGATGGTAAGTTTGCTGTGGCCTATCTGGCAGATGATACCAATACCGTAGAAACGGAAGCCAGTACAACCATCGTTTGCCGTTTGGGGCTGTTTGACTTGCGTAATCCGGAAGAAGGCGCTTTCTTTGATGTAGCTACAGCAGGTCAAACGATTGGTGATGTAACGATCGGCGATAAGGCTCCCTATGAGCCGAATTTACTGAGACTCAGTGACAATGAATTGCTGGTTCTGTTCAATATCCGGGACACCAGCGGAAACTATGTTTATTATAGCGCCCGGTTTGATACTGTGTCCAATACCATCACGGCTTATCAGCCGTTGACGCTGGACGGAAAAAACTGGATCCCTGCGAACATTGCTGCTTCCTATAATGCGATTGCACAGACTCCCATCAGTACCTCCGGTCCTACTGGTTCCATGGTGTTTACCTCTGAAATCATACAGCATGAAGGGTACTATTACGGCTATTGCGGTGGGATCTGCGGTGGATTCAGTGGTATGCTGGTGAGAAGTAGCGATGGCATCAACTGGACTTCTGTGGTGGCTCCCGAGGCGGCAGATGATATGAATGGTGTCATTGAGTGCGGCTTCCAATTCCTGGGCGACACAGTGTATTTCTGCATGCGGGATATTTCCGCAGGTGTTTACCATTGCTCTTATAATTTCACTACCGGAGAACCGCTGGTGAAGACAGCAAAGATCTCCGGATTGACCACATCTAAGCCTGCTGCGTTTATTCAGGATGGAAAATTGTATTTGATCGTGAATAAGGCGACCGGTGATGATAGTACTGTGGGCAGAAGAAATACAGCCCTTTTCTACCAAGTGGATCCGGAGACCTGCCGACTTTCGCTGGTAAGGCAGGTGTTCTGCGCCGACGGCTGCGCTTATCATACTGTGGAGAACTTTGGCGGCAAAAATTACTGGTGCTTCCATACGGATGCCCGGCGGATCAATCCCTATTCTCAAGGACGTTCCAATTTGGCGTTTCGGGAGATTCCTGCTTTGTTTGAATCCGAAAACGGAAATGAAGACGGAGTCTTGAATCTGGACGCTTACAGTTACATGTACGGCAATGGCTGTATTACCACGGCTACAAATATTTGGCAGACGGGAGAAGGCGTGCCCAATTATCATTACCAGATCCCGCTGGCGGATTTCGCGGATTTTGATACTGTAACCATTACTGCCAATGCAGAGAATAAGACCTATCTGGCCTTCTTCGCAGACTGGATGACCCGGGCTGGAACGATTTCCTATGCCGAAGGCTGGACGGAGCAAATGATCCTGGAACCCGGCACGGTTCGAACCGTGCCGATTCCCGAGGATGCCCGGTACCTGTACATTCTGAACAACAATGCAGCGGGAGATTCTTTGCTTCCGAGCCGTGTTGTATTTAGCAAAGAGAATGTCCAGGAAAATCTTAAGGGAAAGACCATCTCCATCCTGGGTGCCAGCATCTCTACTTACGAAGGTACCTCCAACAGCGTGGCAGCGGATACTACTAACTCCACCATCCGCAGCAATGTTAAGTATTACCCCAATACCACCATCCCCGAGGTGGGGCTGAACGATACCTGGTGGATGCAGGTGGCGGAGGATCTGGGCCTGCGGCTGCTGGTGAACAACGCCTGGTCCGGCAGCGCCATTTTGCTGGAGCGGTCCGGTACGGTGGGCGCTTATGTGGACCGCTGTGTCCAGCTTCACGATGACACCGGAGACAACGCCGGGGAAGAGCCGGATATCATCTGCATCCAGATGGGCTTCAACGATTTCAGCTACGGAAAAGATACCCTGGGCACTGCGGCTGATATCGATTATGACACCCTGATCACCACGGATGGCTACGGCACACCTTCCACCACTATGGAAGCTACCGCCATCATGCTGGATAAGATCACGAAGCGGTACCCCGATGCGGAAGTTTATATGTTCAACCACTTCAAGCGCATCGGACAGAGTGCAGCGGATACCACCCTGATGGAGGGACTCAATGGGTCCATCGAAACGGTCTGCGCCCGGTACGGCGTGAAGGTGGTGGACCTGTACACCACTCTGACGGACCCGGCCCACATCGGTGACGGACGGCTCCATCCCAATAAGCTGGGCATGGACGTGATCAGCGAGGCCGTGAAGACCGCCATCATCGGAAACACGAATTATCAAGTTACCACCCACACCGCAAAGCTGGCGCTGGATGGTGTCACCGCTGACTACGGCACGGATAAGATCCTGGTGGACGGCACCGGCTTTGCTGTGAAGCTGACCGCTCCCGCGGGAGATACCCTGTCCGTTACCGTCACCATGGGCGGTGAGGATATCACGAATGCCGTCTATGCCAACGGTACGGTCAGTATCGAAGCGGTCAACGGCGATGTGGTCATCACAGCCCAGGCTGTCCATACCCCGAAGGACTACCGCTGGGAATTTAACGGCACAGACCTGGCCTGCGTCAGTGGAGACAATGCCCTGATCAAGAAGGCCGGCACGACCACTGAGGGTGTGTTCAGCACCACCCGCTATGCCCTGGCGGCCCCTGTGGTCCTGAGCCACGACCAGCCCTGGAGCGTGGAATGGAAGTGCGAAGGTACTTTCCAGAATGCCAATGGCTCCAGCGGTGCCCGCGTCTTCACCTCTGACGATGTGAACGCCAACTACAATGCCCGCTATATCTTCAAGAGCAATACCAACGGCATCGTTGCCATGGGTGAAAAGACCACCACCGGCAGCCACAACTATGGCATTGCCCTGAAGGATCACGGTATCGACTGGACAGCGCTTCACACCTACCGCCTGGAAAACCGGATCGCCAACGATGGCAGCAATATGGTCTACCTCTGGGTAGATGGCACTGAGATCGGCCCCATGACCCATTACTATGTGGGCACCACCGACAAGAAGACAACATCGGATTGGCTTTCCGGTAAGGATTTTGTGCTGCCCTATATGGGCACCGACACCCACGGATTTACCAACTGCTCCATCGACTATATCCAGGTCTGGGAGGGTGGTAAATTGGTGGAAAACGCGGAACCTCTCTTGCTCCGTTACGACGACCACTACGATATCTCCGGCAAGACTGTGGAGATCGTGGAGGCCGGAGAGAACACTGTGGTAACGGTGGACGGCAACTATCTGGTTGCGACCGGTATCGGTACTGCCAAGGTGCGCATCGATGGACAGCTGTATGAGATCACGGTTGAAAAAGCCAAGATCAATCTGGTTGTGATCATGGGCCAGAGCAATGCTGGAAATCATTTTGACAACGCACTTTCTGACGTGACTTGCCCTGTTGGCACAGCCTATTGGTGGGGGAACGGTCAGGGGACTGCGGCTGTGGAGCCAGTACCATATACGCAGCCTTCCAAGGGATTCCACACACCGCTGTTGGCAGAACTTTATGCACAGAGTGTGGCAGCCGGTGATCCGGTGAAAAATGTCCTGATCTGGCAGGAAGGTATTACCAGTAAAAACGGTCAATCTATTACCAAATGGGCATCCAGTGCGACCAACACCGGCGGTACCGATGCTACGGTGGCGATGATCGAGAATTGCCGCAGCTATTATGAAACCCATAGTGACAAATATGAGATCGTCAATGCCGGTGTATACTGGCTCCAGGGCGAATCGGACACAGCTATGGATCCCGCACAATATACCCAACTCTTTATGGCTATGTGGCAGCGGCTTAAGGCAGCCGGTATGGAGTATCTGGCATTCCTGCGTCTGAGATGGGGCGTGAATGGAAACGGAGAGGATCATCAGGATCTTCATCATTCCGCATCGTTGTCTGCTCAGATCCGGATGATCAATGAGAATCCGGAATTCTACATGGCAACGGACCTGACGGAAAATTGGGTGGGCACGGCAGAAACTGTCCATACTATCGACATTTCCGACTATATTACCGTGATGGAAGCCTACGGACAGAATCCTTCCTATACCGACAGCTACGGTAACACCGCTTCCTATGCTGGCGGCAAGCTGACCACCACCATGAAGACCCTGTACGGCTCCAACAACAAGTGCCACTACGGTAAGTTCGGCTATGGCCTGATCGGTGCCGATGCGGCCTTCAATATGTACAATGCCCTGCACAAGCAGGATGTGGCAATCGTGGTGACAGATACCTCCGGCCATGCGGACCGGAAGCAGATTCTTGTTAATGGTGCGGAAGTGACCATGGATATCACGGATATGACAGATAATCTGTCTTTCCGGGCAGAGTGCGGCAGTGCTGCGGGTACACTGAAACTTCTGGTAAAGAGTGCGGAAACAGATATCACGGAGAACGTGGTTGTTACTTCCGGACTGCTGTATGGTTCTATCAGTACGGCTGATCTGCGGCAATATAAGGATGTTACTGTCACAGCGGTTTACACCACTACAGACGGTATTGATCATACTGTGACCTGTGTGCTCATTTCACAACTTGAAGAAACTCAGGTCGACTATATATGGGATTTCAACGAAGACCTGAATGCAAGAGATGAAGATGGAAATATTTGTAATTCTTTCTTGTCGGATGTGTTAAAGGGCAGTTACACTCTGGAAAATGGTTATTTGAATGCACAGGGGCTGCAGCTGGATCTGAAACAAAACATCCGGCTGGCGGGCAATAAAAACTGGAGCATTGAGTGGAAGTATGGTGCTCTTACCAATGGAACTGCCGGATTCCTGCTGTGCGAAGAGAAGGAAAATACGGTTGGCAACCGAGGAATCTACCATACTGTCAATGGACGGCTTATGATCTCGGACTATGCTGACAGCAATGGTTATCGCAACTATACTTCCTCTGCTGTAACTGTTTCGGAGAATGATTGCCTGCGGATTACGAATCGGTATGATGCGGCAACCGGAAAAAGTACGCTGAGCCTCTGGCAAAACGGAGAATTGGTCATTGAAGATTTCCAGCAAAAGGGAAGCATCAATAAGGATCATGACAATACGGATATGACAGGTTATCCGCTGACAGGCTACTTCGATTTTGCGTATTTGGGAAATAGTGGAAATGACCAATGGCTTGTTAATTGCGAACTGGATTATTTGAAGGTCACCTTTGAGGAAGAAGACTCTGAGGCTCTGGCCGGCAAAGTCATCTCCATCCTGGGCGACAGCATCTCAACCTATACCGGTGTTTCTAACGATGCCTCTGTCAATGCGACGTTAAAGGGCGGCGCAATCTATTACAACGCCGGTATCCAGGGCGTTTACCGGCCGGATACCTGGTGGCAGCAGACTATCGATGTGCTGGATATGGAACTGCTGGTCAATAACTCCTGGTCCGGAAGCACCGTTCTGCATACCCGCTCTGGTACTGCGGGTGCTTATGTGAATCGGTGTGTACAGCTGCATAATGATCAGACCGGAGAAGAGCCGGATGTCATTGTAGTATTTCTGGGTACCAATGATTTCAGCTACTACCAGAGCGCACTGGGCACGGCAAACATCGATTATGCTGCGTTGATCACCAATAATGGTGACGGAACTTATACCTATGCAGTCCCTAAGACTACCTGTGAGGCTTATGCGGTGATGCTTCATAAGATGGTCAACCGTTATCCCGATGCGGAAGTGTACTGCATGAACCTGTTGCCCCGCCGGGAGCCTGACCATGATGGGAAGGATGTGGTTCCGGCCCCCACGCAGTTCAATGGGGAACTGGCAAAGGTGATCTCCCATTTTGGCTGCACTGTGGTCGATCTGGAAAACTGCGGCATTACCCCTGTGCCTGAGAATTTCGATATCTACATTACCGACCAGCGTGTCCATCCCGGCCCCCTGGGCATGGACAAGATGACCCAAGCCCTGATCAATGCTATGATGGGTCAGAAAAATGCAACGTTCACCGTTTCTCAGGAATTGGTGAATGTGACAGCCGGTACTTCCGGCGGTATCGTGCTCAACGGCGATGCTTACGCAACGTCTTTGTCTGCCACGGAGGGCTTCGATGAGCTGACGGTCACGGTCACTATGGGCGGAAAGGATATTACGGCCTCCGTATATAAGGAAGGTAAGGTAACTATTCCTGCTGTCACCGGCGATGTGGTGATCACCGCAGCTGCAACCATTGACGATATTCCGGATAATTATTATTGGGAAACCAACAGCAGCGGTTTTGCGAATGTGGCATCGGAGGAAAAGAAACTTGCATCCAATACACTGACCAAGAAAGCAGGCAGCATCACGGATGGCGTGTTCAAAAACGCTTATTTCCAGTTGGAAAAACCGGTAGTCCTGCGCCACGACTTGCCTTGGGTCGTGGAATGGTGCGTCAGTGGCGAAAGCTGGAGCGGTATGCTTTTCTCTGCCGAAGCAAATTCCTCTGCGGCAGGAAACAACTACCTGTTCAAGACCACCCAGAATACCGGCTTCATTGGCTTTGGCGAACCGGTATCCGGAAGTTATCAGAACTACGGTGTGGCCCTGGAAGCACAGGGCGTGGACACCGCTACAGAACATACTTACCGCATTGAAAACCGCATTGCATCCGATGGCAGCAACATGGCTTATTTTCTGGTGGATGGCAAAGACTATGGTCCGATGAACCATTACTACATCGGCGGTAACAGCAATCAGGGCAAGCAGGTGAACTGGCTCAACGGGCGGGATTTCTGCTTCTCGTACATCGGTTCCAGTAGTCATACCCTCAACAATGCGAAACTGAAACATCTGGCTGTCTGGGAGGGCGGCCAGACAGGGCAGGCCCTGAAAGGCAAAGTCATCTCCATCCTGGGCGACTCAATCTCTACCTTTGCCGGTTACATCCCCGTGGCGGACGGCTTTAATCTGGAGCATCTGGCCCGGTATCCTCAGGATAATCTGGTGACGGATGTGAACGAGACCTGGTGGATGCAGATCATCGACCAGCTGGA
Organism: Oscillospiraceae bacterium; assembly: GCA_017505505.1. Next base: position 35,309 of record JAFVPA010000022.1, read on the forward strand.
TGCCAAGCTGGGCATCAATGACAGCTGGCGGGGCGCTACCGTCAGCGGTGCCGCGGCGGTCACCTCCGGCACCACGGGGGCCAATGCGGCTATGGCCAACCTGACCCGGATCCGGAATCTGGGCAGCAACGGTACCCCGGATGTGATCTTGTTCTACGGCGGTACCAATGATTTGGCCCATGTGAGCAAGGTAGGCAGTTTTGACCCGGCAACCGCGCCCGGTCAGGTGGATCTGACCACGGCCTCCTGGGATAACCTGGCGGACGGTTACGTCCATACCCTGCTTCGTCTGAAGCATTATTATCCCGATGCGATCATTGTGGCCATGCTGCCCACCTATACGGCTTCCTATTATTCCGACACCAAGCTGGCCCAGGCCAATGAACTGCTGGCAAAGATCTGTGAGCACTACAGCGTGCCTTATGTTGACCTGCGGGACAGCGGTGTCACGGCGGAATATCTGCCGGATGGCATCCATCCCGGCGCGGAAGGCATGGATATGATCACCGACGCCGTGCTGGAGGTTCTGGCGGCCTGTGAAACAGAGGCGGGAGAACATACGGTCCATCCCGTCAGCCATACACTGACCAATGTGAAGGCATCCCTGGGCCATTACAAGGGCATCGATGCAGGCGCGGCCTTCCGGGAAACTCTGAGCGCCGACGGCGAACTGCTGGTGACGGTGACGATGAACGGCCAGGATATTACCGAAACCTGTTATTCTGACGGCGTGATCTCCATCGATGCTGTCAGCGGTGCGCTGGCCATCACCGCGAAGGCAAAATTCTCTCTGGAAGGACATTGGCAGGCCCTTCCCGGATCCTACCACGGCAAGAACCTGTGGCCGCTGCTTGACCATGATGCGATGTATTACACTGTGGACGGCTGGGCGGAACACGCCTCCGGCAAGGTGCGCTCCGTGACGGTTTCCGTCACCCCGGGCGAAAAGATCGTGGCATCGTCCTTTGCGGCAGCCGGGACCAACGGCAGCTCTGTCGACGGTATCCGGGTGACCTTCTTCTCGGATGACGGTGTCCTTGTGTCCATGAGCGCCGATGCGGTGCATAAGGAATTTGCGGAAAACGGCTATCTGACCGTCCCGGAGAACGCTACCGCAGTGTGCATCCCCATGTGGACCCCCGCGGATACCTGGGAGTTGTACATTCATGAGGCGGCCTGGGAACCCGGCGCGGAAGGCCTTGCGGGAAAAACAGTCTCCATTCTTGGCCACAGCATGTCTACCTACGCCGGGGTGTCCAACAATACCACTTACAATTCCACCATCGGAAGCAATGATGTGTACTACACCGAGGGCAAGCTTGGTGTTTACCGGGAAGATACCTGGTGGCAGCAGGCCATCGATGCCCTGGGTATGGAGCTTCTGGTCAACAACTCCTGGAGCGGTTCCTGTGTCTTCCAGCCCAGAAAGGGCGAAGCCTCTGTTGGTTACGGCGACAGAGCCGTGAACCTGCATAACGATCATACAGGGGAAGAACCCGATATCATTTGGGTGTACATTGGCTGCAACGACTTTGCCTATTATAAGGATACCTTCGGAACAGGAGATGCGGTTGATTATTCCTCCCTCATTCAGGAAAACGGTGACGGAACCTTCACGTATGCTGCGCCCCAGACTGCCTGTGAGGCATATGCGATCATGCTGCATAAGGTGGAGAACCGTTATCCGGATGCCGATATTTACTGCATAACCTCCACTGCAAGACGCGATCCGGACTATACCGGGGACAGCTACCCTGATGCGGGCCAGCCCACGGCCTATATGGCGGAGCTGCACAAGGTGGCGAAGCATTTCGCTTGCCCTGTGGTGGATCTGGAAGACTGTATTCCCAAGGAAGCAGAACAGTTTGACCAGTATATCGGAGACAAACGTGCCCACGCCAATGCCCTGGGCATGGACAAGATCACGTGTGAAGTCCTGTCCGTGATGCTGGATGAGAAGGCTGAAATCTGCCACGTGACCTGCGAAAACGACGCAGTAAAGGAACAGGCTGTCCTGCTGGGTGGAAGCTACAGTGCGGAAGTTGCACTCCAGGAAGGCTATTCCCTGACTGTGACCATGGGCGGGGAAGATGTCACGGAGAAAGTTTATCAGGACGGTAAAATAACCATTGACGAGGTCACCGGAGATATTGCAGTCTATGCTGTCATTAACAGAGAGCCCATGAATTTCGGCTGGGCCCTGAAGGACGGCGAGCTGGTAAGCGTTGGTGAGACGGAGAATTCCCTGCGCAAGATCACAGGAACGGTCACGGATGGCCTGCTCAATGATGGAAGATTTGAGCTGACCACTTCTGTGATGCTGAAGCATGATCTTCCCTGGGAAGTGGAATGGAAGTGCGCTGAGAATTGGCGCGGAGTCCTGTTATCCACCGCACAGAACGCGAAAACAGAGGGTATGACCTATCTGTCCCGTGTCAACGGCGGCCAGTTGTGCTTCGGTACATGGACGGGAACCCAGTACGACAATTATGGTATTGATATATCCTATTTGGATGATCAATCGCACACCTATCGGCTGCGCAACCGCCCCGCGGCAGATGGAAGCAATATGGTTTGGCTGTACGTAGATGGCGTGGAGATCGGACCGATGGATCAGTATTACATCGGCAGCAATGATCAAAACAAAACTGCGGACTGGATCAGTGGCCAGGACTTTGTGCTGCACTATATTGGCATGGAAGGCCACGCACTGAGAAATTGCCGGCTGGACTACCTGCGGATCCGGGAATCCGGACATACCCATGACTATGCTTCTGCTGTGACCGAACCTACCTGCACGGAACAGGGGTATACAACCCATACCTGTACTGTCTGCGGGGACAGTTATGTGGACAGTTATGTGGAAACTGTTTGGCACGATTATGATGCCGGTAAGTGCGCCATGTGCGGATGTGACCTTCTGCGTATCACCTTGGAGGATATTATCCAATATCAAGGCGGTGTGGATGCGGAAACCGGCACGTTGAACACAACGTTTACCAACAACTGGTATACAGATATTCATATCCCCAAGGGAGCACAGCAGGTTCGGGTCCTGACCTTCAAGACCGGTGGTAATTGGGGCAGTGCGTTCTTTAATGGAACAACGTATTTGTCCGGCTTCTATGATCCTGATGTGGGCGGCCAGTGGGTGACCGAGGCGGTTCCCGAAACGGCTACAGTGTTCCGTTATGGCTATCTGTATGATGACATTGCCCAGAATAACAATTGGCCGGTCTTCCAGTATCTTGAGTTTGCAGGACAGGAAATGGAAGACTGGGAGGGCCCTGTCGATACGGGGCGGCCTTCTACCGGCTGTCACAGCTTCAGCGTGGAAGTGAACATCGCGCCTGCGCAGGGTGACCCCGATGGTTATACGCCCGGTACGGATTATGGTTATATCCAGCTGCCAACCAATTACGATGTTCACGGGGAACCTACCCGGTTGATTATTGTCTGCCATGGTGCCGGTGCAAGTCTGGAAACCTATCAGTCCGATACCTGGAAGAACACGAATTACTCCTTCTGGACGGATCTGGGGTATGCTGTCATGGATATGTATGCTTGCCCGCCGGAACTGACCGGGGATAATGGCTGCCTGCATTATGGCAACCCTGTGGTCCTGGAGTGTTACAAAAAGGGCTACGATTATGTCATGGAGCATTTTAATCTGAAGAAGGACGGAATTTTTGTGATCGGCTCCTCTATGGGCGGCCTATCCTCTTTCCAGATCGCTCAGAGTGGATTGTTCCCCGTTATTGCACAGGTTGGCTATTGCCCCGTAATTGATTTGTTCAAGCAGGCTTACTGTAACCCTTGGACGACGGCATCCTATCAAAGAAGCCGTATTGCTTCTTATTTTGGGTTCAATGGTACGGCACCGGCCTTCACAAGCAGTAAGTATCCGTCTGATGCGGAAATCGAGTACTACCGTCAAAACTTTGACAAGACCATTGCCTATTCTCCGATCCTTCGCAATGTGGTGGATGGAGATGTGACATCTATCTTCGGTGTGATCCCCGGTTCGGCAACGGCGGCGGACGCTGCAGAGGCTGCGATTTATGATAGTCTGACGGCTGTCCATCCCTGCCCGCTGATGATCTTCCACAATACGGATGACAGCACTGTGTCTTATCGGTACAGTCAATACTTTGTGGATATGGTGAACAGAAGTGGCCAGGATGCGATTTTGCGCACCTTTACCTCCGGCGGTCATAATGCCTGGGCCAATGGAGAAAGTGTTGCCGTACAGGGCATTAACGGAAGCATTACGCTGAAGGAATCTCAGTACGAAGCATATCTGTTCTTTGAAAAGTTTGAAAAGCATGAGGAGCATCAGTCTTGGGTTGACCCCGCTGTCAAGCCTACTTGTACCGAATCCGGTCTAACCGAGGGTGAACACTGCGCAGTTTGCGGCGAAGTTCTGGTTGCCCAAAAGAAGGTGGAAGCAACAGGCCACAGCTATGACGCAGTTGTGACCGAACCTACCTGTACGGAACAGGGGTATACAACCCATACCTGTACTGTTTGCGGTGACAGTTATGTGGACAGCTATACTGATCCCAGACCTCTGAATATCCTGATGATTGGCAACAGCTTTAGCTGGGATGCGGCGGATTTCTGGTATGATATGCAGGAAAGCATGACATATGATGCCATGAAGTCCATGCTGGCAGAGCCGTATGATATCCATTTCGCGGTGATGTATAAGGGCTCTGCAACCCTGGCTTACCATGCTACCTGCGCAATGAAGGATACCCGGAATTACACCTACACGGAAATTGGGCCGGAGACCAACTATGTGTGGACACCTTCCGGCGGCCAGAATGCAACTAACGGTATTCTGGAGCACCTGGAGGAGCGTGACTGGGATATCATTGTTATCCAATCTTATCAGCATGAGGCAGACGGCACGGAGCCTCGTTCCACCTATACCGGTGGTGATCCACAATTTGAGAAGCCCGATGCATCCCTGGGCTATTTGCTGGATTATTTTGATGAGCATGAGCCTGGCGCGCAGGTTTACTATTACATGCCCTGGGCTACTACGAAATTCTACGAGGCCAGCGGAGTAGAGGCAGGATATAAGGCTATTGCGCAGTACAGCGAAGAGCATATTCTGCATATGACGGGTACGGATAGCGGTAAGAAGCTGGCAGGAATCATTCCTGTCGGTACCGGTATCCAAAATGCCAGAACGACTTACCTGGATGAACTGCGCTATAGCTCCGGCTCCGGCAGCACAGCGCTGCTTCAGGATCCCCAGATAGGTCTGCAATATGACAATCAGCATTTGAGCTTTGGCATTGGCCGCTATATTGCCGGTATTATCGTGGCGGAAAGCCTGATCCCGCAAGAGATGCGGAAAGACAGCTACAGCCAGCCGGGTATCAAGGACAGCCCCTCCGTTGGTTCCATGCCTGTCGAATACACCCAAATCGCACAAAAAGCAGCGGCTGCTGCAATGGAACAGCCCTATGCGGTTACCGTGCTGCCCGGTTATGAAAAAGACCTGGCAGACCGGGTATGTGATGCCATTGAAACAGCGGACTATTCTGCTGAGGGCATTGCAGATGAAACGGCCCAGCGGAGCTATGTGGAAGCTGTGGTGGCGGAAAAGCTGAAGGATATGGGAAGCACGGAATCTGCCGTTACCATCCACAGTTTTGAGTTGAAGGATGGAAAGATCGCAGCTATGGAGGCTTCTGTAACGCTGCGCATCGGCTACACCGGCAGCACCGCGGAGATTTCCGTGACCGATGGAAAGGCCCACCGCTTTGGTGATTGGGAATGCATTTCTGTTCCCAGCGCGGCTGGTCCGGGCCTGGAGCGGCGGACCTGTGAAACCTGCGGATTTGTGGATGAACGGGCCGTGGAAGGATCCTGGCAGAAATATGCGCTGGCAGACCATCTGCAGGAATTGCCGGAAAAATTCTGCAGCGAAACCAACCTGTGGAGCCTTCTGGAACCTGAAACGGTCATGATCGATCATCTGGGCAACTGGGTGAACGCTGGGGCAACTGTGTATTCCGTAACCATTCCCATAACTCCCGGAGAAAAAATCTACGCAAACTCCTTTGACCAGACGGATACCAGGAAGGGTATCCAGGTCAGCTTCATCGGCGATTATGGCATTGTGAAGACCACCTTCTCTTCCGGAACCTATGAGGAGTTCCACGCCAACGGCGGATATCTGATCGCACCGGAGGGGGCTATTGCGGTGAACATTCCTGTGTGGAATGTAAATGATGCGGACAATACCATCCATATTTTGGGTTATGATCATGTGTACGAATCCATGATCACCGTCCCCACCTGTACGGAAAAGGGCTATACAACCCATACCTGTACTGGCTGCGGTGACAGCTATGTGGACAATGAGATCGCTGCATTCGGTCACACTGAGGTCACGGATCAGGCTGTCGAGGCAACTTGTACCACAACCGGTCTGACGGAGGGAAAGCGTTGCTCTGTCTGTGAGACCATCCTGGTGAAGCAGGAAGTGATCCCCGCCAAGGGCCACACCGAGACCATCGATAAGGCCGTGGAAGCAACTTGTACCGAAACGGGCCTGACGGAAGGCAAGCATTGTTCTGCTTGCGGTGAAGTCCTTGTGAAGCAGGAAGTGGTTCCTGCCAAGGGCCACAGCTGGGACAACGGCGAGGTGACAAAGGAACCTACTGAGGAAACCGATGGCGAGCGGGTCTTCACCTGTACCGTCTGCGGCGAAATCAGAACGGAGATAATTCCTTCTCTGAACCATGTGCATACATATGACCCCGTGGTGACAGCCCCCACCTGCACGGAGAAGGGTTATACCACCCATACCTGCCGCTGCGGCGACAGCTATGTAGATTCTTATGTGGAAGCTACAGGTCACAGCTATGGGGAATGGATGGTGACTACTGCTCCTACCTGTACGGAGAAGGGTACCGAACGTCGGGCTTGCGCGAAGTGTGATGCTTACGAAACACGGGATATTGCGGCAACCGGCCACGTTGAAGTCATCGACGAAGCAATGGATGCGACTTGTACCGAAACGGGCCTGACGGAAGGCAAGCATTGCTCCGTTTGCGGTGAAGTTCTGGTGAAGCAGGAAGTGGTTGCTGCCAAGGGCCACAACTGGGACAACGGCGAGGTGACAAAGGAACCTACTGAGGAAACCGATGGCGAGCGGGTCTTCACCTGTACCGCCTGCGGCGAAATCAGAACGGAGATAATTCCTTCTCTGAACCATGTCCATACATATGAACCCATGGTGACAGCCCCCACCTGCACGGAGAAGGGTTACACCACCCATACCTGCCGCTGCGGCGACAGTTACACTGATTCCTATGTGGCTGCAAAGGGCCACACGGAAGTGACCGATAAGGCTGTTACAGCGACCTGTACCGAGACAGGTCTGACGGAAGGCAAGCATTGCTCCGTCTGCGGTGAAGTTCTTGTGAAGCAGGAAGTGGTTCCTGCCAAGGGTCACACCGAGGTCATTGATAAGGCGGTGGAAGCAACTTGTACCGAGACGGGTCTGACAGAAGGCAAGCATTGCTCCGTTTGCGGTGAAGTTCTGGTGAAGCAGGAAGTGGTTGCCGCCAAGGGTCATACGGAAGTGACCGATAAGGCTGTTGCAGCAACCTGTACCGAAACGGGTCTGACGGAAGGCAAGCATTGCTCCGTTTGCAGTGAAGTTCTGGTGAAGCAGGAAGTGGTTGCCGCCAAGGGTCATACGGAAGTGACCGATAAGGCCATTGCAGCCACTTGTACGGAAACGGGCCTGACAGAGGGCAAGCATTGCTCTGTCTGCGACACAGTCCTGGTGAAACAGAACGTGATCCCTGCCAAGGGGCATGTTTGGAATGGAAGCGTCTGTTCTTCCTGCGGTCAGATGCAGGGCTACCGCATCGACCTGGATCCCGCGGCGCTGGGCGCTGAGGACACTGTCTGGATCGATGGCGTGGAATATCCGGCGGCACAGGATGGCCGGGGGTGGTTTACCATGCTGGACCATACGAATGCCACCAATCTGGTAATCTATACTTACAATGATCCGTACGCGCAGGATGTCCATACCCAGTATCCCACCGGAATGAAGGTCTGGATGCTGCACTTTGAAAACGGTGCGTACACAGCCCAGTATATCCCTGGGTTTGACAACTTGCTGCAGTATTCCGGCAGCTCGATCCGCATCGTTGGCGTCAAGGGCATCCGGATGATCACTTCCATCGAGAAGAGCAAACGGGATGCACTGACCGGGGCGGGACTGGACGGTTATACGCTGGTGGAATATGGTACGGCAGTTGCCTGGACCAGTGACCTGGCCGGCGGAGAAGGCCTCCTGCTGGGTAAGCCTTATACGAAGTCCAATTTTGCCTATAAACGCGGCGTGGCAGACCCCATCTTCAACGACACCGGTGACCTGCTGCAGTATACCAATGTGCTGGTAGGCTTCTCGGATGACCAGTGCATCCCGGATCTGGCTATGCGTCCGTATATCATTCTTGAGGATGCGGATGGCCGGCAGATCACGATTTATGGCGGCACGGTCTGCCGCAGCATCGGCTATATTGCCTGGCAGAACCGGACCGTATTCCCGGTCGGTTCCGCAGCTTATGAATATGTGTGGGGCATCATCCACCATGTTTATGGGGACCGGTTCGATGCAGACTACAAGGGATGACCGGAGGAACGGAACATGAAACGAATGATCATTTGGATAGTATGCCTGACGGCACTGCTCTTGGCCGGATGCGGCCGGAGCGTGCCGGCCACAACGGAGGAGACGGTGGCACCTACGGAGACCACCGTTCCCACAGAGCCGACAGAAACAGAGCCGCCGGTACCGCAGACCCTTTCGTCTACGGTACTGGCGGACCGGGCCCCGGTCATCCTAATCACGCTGGACCGGGGAGATGTGGTGGATGTAGTCGGCGAATACGATGAAACGTATTCTGTCGTCAAGCTGGAAACAGGCTATGGCCTGATGGAAAAACGGCTGCTGCGGATGGAGGGAGAGGAATCTCCTGAGCAGTGGACCGGCTACGCCCGCTGGAACACTCAGTTCTATACGGACTATCATCAGAAAGCATCCGATGCGGAAAAGCTTTCCACCAACACAAAGCTGCAGATTCTGGATACCATGGACGGTCTGTGTGTGGTCCAGAAAGAGGACGGCACGATTGGCTATGTCTCTGAGAGCAGCATCAGCCGCAGCAAGATCCGCTCCAAGTCCAGCAGCGGCGGTGGTGGCGGAGGCGGCGGTGGCGGCGGGGCCAGCTATGGCGCAGACGGCGGCGATATCGCCCTGTCCTGGCAGGGCGGCGTAACGCTTTTGTCTACCTTTGTGCCCCAGGCCGGAGACACCACAGGTAAGGCAACCGTGCTGGCAGACCGTGCAGAGGTCTTGCTGGGCTGGTATGACCGGGAAGAAACGGCACAGATCGTCACAGAAACGGGCTTTGCGGAGTCTTGGGAAGGCTACCATACCGTTTATCTGGACGGCCTGTACGGTTACATCCGTCAGGATCTGCTCCTGCCTGAGGGAGAAGCGCCCTACGCCCAGTGGGAGGGCTATGCCCGCTACGGGTCCCAGCTCTTTGACAACTACTATCTGTCCGGAGAGCCTGTAAAGAAGCTTTCCACCAACACCAAGCTCCAGGTCCTCTGTGAACTGGATGGCTGCTGTCTGGTGATGGTGGACGAAGAGATCGGGTATCTGGATACAACCAAGATCAGTGAACGACGCATCGTCAGCAAGCCCAGCGGAGGCGGTGGTGGCGGAGGCGGCGGCGGAACGGCGGGGCCTGAGTGGTCTCCACCGGCCATGTGATCCTCAAATGAAAAAACAGGGAACAGTCCGTTAAAAGACTGTTCCCTGTTGTCGTTCAGGTGTGGGAAAAGACAGGCAGTTTGGATTTTGCCGGGGCCGGGCCGCAGGAGCTTCGCTGGATCAGCTCGGGATGGAGAAGATGGGTACTCAGCGGCACACCGTTAAAGTGACTGGACAGAGCGTAAAAGGCACTCTTGCCCAGGGCCGGGCGGTTCTGGCGGATGGTGGTCAGCGGCGGGATGGTATAGCGGGACATGGGAAGATCATCATAGCCCAGAATGCTGATATCCTGGGGGACCTTCAATCCCAGCTCCCCGCAGTAGAACATGGCGCTGTGGGCCAGAATGTCGTGAGAGCAGATGATGGCGGTGCAGCCGTTTTCCAGCAGACGGGGCAGATGCCGGGTAAGGCAAACGTTGACATGATAGGAATCTCCCATCACCGTTTCATCGGCGGGAAGCCCCATAGCAGTCATGACCCGGATGAAGGACTGGTGGCGCTGCTGGTAAACATAGGCTTCCAGAGAACTGCTCAGATATCCGATCTTGTCATGCCCCAGAGAGCGCAGATAGTTGACAGCCAACTCGATGCCTTCGATATTGTCCACACCGATGGAGGTGACGTTGGGATTGCAGCTGACCAGGTTGTCATAGAGGATGGTGGGGGTCCTGCAGGTACGGAACTCCTGCAGCCAGGGATCCAGCAGAGACAGACCCAGGAACAGGCCGCCGCAGTAATTCTCCTGCATCATGTACTGGTCGTAACGGTAGTCCAGCTGGAACTGGCGGTCCAGGGGAAGGATTTCCACCTGGTATCCGGCCGGCTCAGCCGCTTTGCGGAAACCGACGATGATGTCGTAGCCGAAATCCTCGGGGTTGGTATATTCCATATTCATCACGAAGACAGCCAGCCGGGGGACTGCGTTGCCCCGGTCCATACGGGAATAGCCCAGTTCTACAGCCTTTTCCAGAACGGCCTGCTGCATCTTCTTGCTGACATCTTTGGCACCATTAAGGGCCTTGGATACAGTGCCTTTGGAAATACCAAGCGCTTGTGCGATATCGTCCAGCGTCGCCATGCCGATCACCTCCGGTTCCCTGTTTTAGAAAATTTATCCGTATTATAACACAGGTAATTCATAAATGCAAAACAAATTTGTAAAAAATGCACAAAAAGTTTCGGAAAGTTTCGAAGTGAAACTAGATATGGAAGAAAGAAACAAAGAATAGAAGCTAGAATTGTTTAAAATGACGAAAAATTAACGGTATGACAATGGATGTTGACGAAAAAGCGGAAACGCAATATACTTTAGGTGAACTAAACGTTGCGAAATACGCATACGCTGGGGTGGCACGTTTGAAAAGCTGCACCCTCTGAAGCGATGAAAAGGAGGTCTATCGATGCGCTTTCTTTGCGGCAAACAGGACATGCCTACACTGTCCCGGGCCCAGGAGCATTCCTTCCTGCTTAACAATGGACTGGGCGGCTATGCTTCGGTTACGGCGGCTTACTCCGTGCCCCGCTGTGACCAGGGACTTCTTGTGGCGGCGGTGAAGGCCCCCAATGAGCGGATCACCTTTGTCCACCGGATGCGGGAGAGCCTGACCGTGGGAGAAAGGGAAGTGTTCCTGTCCTCTCAGGGGTTTGTTGGTTCCCGGCCGGCTGAGGACGGCTACCGGAATCTGTCCTGCTTCTCCTATGAATATGTACCGGTCTGGACCTACCATGTGGAGGGAGTCACCGTCAGGCGGACGCTGGCCATGGACTATGGCTTCAACACTACAGCGGTGGTCTATGAGGTAGAGAACCACAGCGGTGGAGCCTGTACCCTGAATATCGATCCATTCCTGAAATTTGCACCCAAGGAAACAGCCTTGAATGAGCGGAAACGCTTCGGCTTCCGGGAAGGACGCATCACCTCCGGTCCGTATACTTTGTTCCTGCGGACCAATGCGAAGCTGGAAAAGCGGGCTGTTGTCTGGCAGACCCTGGCCTATCCTGAGGATGCTAAGGATGGCCGTCCTGCTAAGGGCTTGGCAGCCAATTGCTGCCGGATATCCCGGACTGTTGCACCCGGGGAAAGTGACCGGTTTGAGATCGTGTTCTCGCTGGAAACGGACACGCCCTCCGGTATGCAGATCGTGAACGAATGCATCCGCCGCCGACGGGAGCTGGAAGAGGGGAGCTCTCTGACGGATCCGCTGGCCCGGCGGCTGACCCTCAGCGCCGATGCTTTTATTGCCCATAGGGATTCCACGGATGAAAAGACCATTCTGGCTGGCTACCCCTTGTTCAGTGACTGGGGCCGGGATACCATGATCGCCCTGCCGGGCTGCTGTCTGGCCACCGGACGGTTTGAAGATGCCAAAAGCATCCTGCGGACCTTCCTGGCCTATGAAAAGGACGGCCTGGTTCCCAACCTGTTCCCGGAAGGGGAAAGCAAGCCCATGTATAATACGGTGGATGCGGCCTTGCTGCTGATCGACTGTATGTGGCAGTACGTTCAGCGGACCGGGGACGAGAGCTTCCCACGGGAGGCCTGGCCGGTGATGGAGCGGATCATCGCAAGCTACCGCCGGGGCACCCATCACAGCATCGGCATGGATACCGACGGCCTGATCTTTGCCGGCGGCGGCTATGACCAGGTGACCTGGATGGATGTCTGCGTCAACGGTATTCTGCCCACCCCCCGGCATGGAAAGCCGGTGGAGATCAATGCCTACTGGTACAATGCCCTGCGGATCATGGATGCCCTGGCCCTGAAGCTGGGGGCGGACCGGAAGGACTATGCCCAGCTGGCGGAAACGGTGAAGGCCTCCTTCCTGGAGAAATTCTACATGCCGGAAAAAGGCTATCTGCGGGATGTTCTGTCCGGTACCGGTGCTGACGAACAGCTCCGGTGTAATCAGATCTGGGCGGTCTCCATGCCCTTTACCATGCTCAGCCCGGAACAGGAGCGCAGCGTGGTGGAGCTGGTGCAGCGGCACCTGTATACCCCCTGCGGCCTGCGGACCCTGTCTCCTGAGGATCCGGAGTACCATGGCCATTACGGCGGAGCGCAGGTAGAGCGGGATATGGCCTATCATCAGGGTACCACCTGGGTGTTCCCCATGGGAGCCTATTATCTGGCCTGGCTGAAGGTCCATGGCGGCACCGTGGAAGCGGCCCGGCAGGTACGGGAGCAGCTGGAAGCCTTGGTGCCCATGCTCCGGGAGGGATGCTTGGGGCAGTTGCCGGAAATTTATGACGGAGACCTGCCTTCGGAAGGCAAGGGCTGCTTTGCCCAGGCCTGGAGTGTGGGTGAAATGCTCCGGGTATTTGAAGCAATTGAGACAATTGAGAAAAAGTGAGGCTGTTTATGAAAAAAAAGCTGTTGGATAAAAGCAAGCACGGCTGGTGGGAGTCTGCGGTTTTCTACCAGATCTACCCCAAAAGCTTCCAGGATACCGACGGTGACGGTGTCGGTGACCTGCGGGGCATTATCTCCCGGCTGGACTATCTGGAAACCTTAGGCATTGACGGCATCTGGATGAGCCCTGTCTGCGCATCCCCCCAGGTGGACAATGGTTATGACATCTCTGATTACTGCGCTATCGATCCCATGTTCGGAACCATGGAAGACATGGAGGAGCTGATCGTGGAAGCGAAGAAGCGGGGCATTTCCATCATTCTGGATCTGGTGCTGAATCATTGCTCCAATCAGCATTTCTGGTTTCAGGAAGCCCTGAAGGGGAAGGATAACCCCTACCATGAGTATTTCATCTGGCGGGACGGCGACCCCGAAACCCCTCCCACGGACCTTCGGGCTACCTTTGGCGGCTCTGCCTGGACCTATGTACCGGAGCTGGAGCAGTGGTATTTCCACCAGTTCGCTGTGGAGCAGCCGGACCTGAACTGGGAGAATCCCGCGCTGCGCCGGGAGCTGTACAAGTCCATCCGGTTCTGGGTGGACAAGGGCGTGGAAGGCTTCCGTCTGGATGTCATTGACCAGATCGCCAAGGAACCGGATCTGGGGATTACCAATAACGGCCCCCGGCTCCATGAATATCTGCAGGAGCTGTCCCGGGAGGCCTTCCGGGAGCCCGGACTGGTATCCGTAGGCGAAGCCTGGGGCGCAAATCCCCAGCGGGCCAAGCTGTACAGTGCCCCTGATGGCAGTGAACTGTCCATGGTATTCCAGTTCGAACACATCTGCCTGGACCAGGAGCCCGGAAAGGACAAGTGGGATATGATCCCTCTGAGCCTGCCTGCGTTGAAGGACTGCTACTGCCGCTGGCAGCAGGAGCTCCATGGAACCGGCTGGAACAGCCTGTTTATGAATAACCACGACCTGCCCCGGGTGGTCTCCCGCTGGGGCAACGACCGGGAATACCGGGTGGAGTCTGCCAAGATGCTGGCTACCATGCTCCACGGTATGCAGGGCACGCCCTATATCTTCCAGGGCGAAGAGCTGGGCATGACCAACATCGTCCTGCCCATCGGGGAGCATGTGGATATCGAGACGCTGAATGTATACAAGGAGCGTCTGGAGCAGGGCTACGATCCGGAGGCGGTCATGGCCTCCATCCACGCCCGGAGCCGGGACAATGCCCGGACCCCCATGCAGTGGACCGCCGGAGAGAAGGCCGGCTTCACCACCGGCAAGGCCTGGATGCCTCTGAACCCCAACTATTCTGAGATCAACGCCGAGGCAGTTCTGGCGGATCCGGATTCCGTGTTCCACTATTATCAGAAGCTGATCTGTCTGCGGAAGACCTATGATGTGTTCCGGAAGGGCAGATTTACCCTGCTGTGCCCTGAGGATGAGAAGATCTTCGCTTACACCCGGGATACGGAAGATGAGCATCTGCTGGTGGTCTGCAACTTTACGGAGGAGACGCTGACTTTTGACGCTCCCGAAAATTTTGAGGGAGCCCAGTGCCTGCTGACCAACTATTCCACGGAGCATGAGTGCCTGCGGCCTTATGAGGCGGTTATGCTCTATTACCGGGATACCAATTAAAAGACCTGCCACTTTATGAAGGACGGCCCCAGCGGGGCCGTCCTTTTGCTGTGTCAGAAATATGGGAAACGTCACCCAGGCGTTTCCTTACAGATATCCTTCGAAAAGAAACGGTGCGAAACAAAATTACGAAACATATGGGATAAAATGCCTGAAGGCGTGGCACTGAAAATGAAAAGATAGCGATAAACAGAAAAATAAAGGACTATTTGTCTGAAATGTACAAAAAATGGATGTGAAATTTTACATATACGATTGTTGACGGCTGTAACAACGTGGTGGTATACTGTACATAATTCGTTCATATAAAGTTTCGGAAAGTTTCGAAAAAACCAGAAAAGGGCATGCCCTTTTCTGTCCTCAACAGTTATGTTGAGGACGAAGATCCTCTGGCATCAACAGAAAATTTCTGTTTTTGCATATATTATTATCATATTTTCATAGGAGGAAACACACAATGAAGAAGATCATGGCTCTGCTGCTGGTCCTGGCTATGGCTCTGTCTCTGGTCGCCTGCGGCGGCGGTGAGAAGACCGAAGCACCCGCAGAAACCAAGGCTGCTGCTGAAGGCCCTCAGGCCATCACCCTGAAGGTCTGGGCTCCCCAGGCTGACCAGGTTGACGAGAACAGCTGGCTGAATGTCATGCTGCCCAAGTTCGAGGCAGCACATCCCGAATACACCATCACCTGGGACATCGGTGTCTGCGGTGAGGGCGACGCTGCCGGTATCGTCAAGAACGACCCCGCTGCAGCTGCTGACGTTTTCCTGTACGCTAACGACCAGATGGGCACTCTGATCGAGGCCGGCGCTCTGGCCAAGCTGGGCGGCTCTTACCTGGAGCAGGTTAAGGCAGACGTTGCTCAGACCTACATCGACACCGTCACCTACACCGACGGCGGCGTCTACGGCTTCCCCATGGCTCCCAACACCTGGTTCATGTGGTACAACAAGGAAATCTTCTCTGAGGAAGATGTCAAGAACCTGAACACCATGCTGGAGAAGGGCGTTGTCTCCTTCCCCATGGATAACTCCTGGTACACCGCTACCTTCTTCTTCGGCGTTGGCGGCACCCTGTACGGCCCCCAGGGCATCGACGCTGCTGCCGGCATCGACTTCTCCTCCGACCTGTGCGTCGAGGCTGCCAAGTTCATGATCGACTTTGCCAAGAACCCCAACTTCAAGAACGACGTTGACGGCACTGGCGTTGCCGGCATGAAGGAAGGCACCATCCACGCTATGTTCTCCGGCCCCTGGGACCGTCCCGAGCTGGAAGCTTCCCTGGGCGAGAACCTGGGCTGCGCTGTCCTGCCCACCTTCACCATGAACGGCACTGACTACCAGATGAAGTCCTTCGCAGGCTCCAAGGCTATCGGTGTCAACCCCAACGCTTCCAACCCCAAGGCTGCTATGCAGCTGGCTGCTTTCCTGGCTTCCGCTGAAGGCCAGCTGGCCCGCTACGAGCTGTCCGCCATCACTCCCGCTGCTACCGCCTGCGCTGAGGACGAGGCTGTCAAGTCCAACTTCGTTGTCGCTACCGAGTCTGCCGAGATGGCTACCGCTACCATTGCCCAGCCCACCATCGCTGCAATGAACGGCTACTGGGATCCCGTCAAGAACTTCGGTCTGAACATCCTGAACGGCTCCATCACCTATGACAACGTCGAGGAAATGCTGGACGCTACCATGGAACTGCTGAACAGCACCGGCCTGTAATTGGATAATTAGATCCCCCAGTTACGTATGAATTGTCTGGCGGCGGCCGGAATCCTGGCCGCCGCCTTTTCTAAAAAACTTATCCCCAAAAACAGAAGGGAGACGTTAACTTGGCAAACAAGGAAAAGACCAAGCTCATTTCCGCCTACAGCAAGATCGGCTCTACTTCCCTGCAGAGCGCTCTGAAAAGTGGCGGTCCTGTGGTCTGGGCATCCTGCCTGGTCATGGGTCTTGGCAACTTCGCAGCCGGCCAGTACATCAAGGGCCTGCTGTTCCTGACAATTGAAATTGCATTCCTCTACTACATGGTCACCAGCGGCTTCAACTGGCTGACCCTGCTGCCCAGCCTGGGCGACACTCCCACTTCCGAAGTCTGGGATGACGATCTGGGTGTTTACGTTTATGTTCAGGGTGACAACTCTCAGCAGATCCTGCTGTTTGCGGTGGCAACCCTGGCAATCCTGGCTTTCTTCGTCGTGGTCTGGCGGGCTTCCGTCCGCAGCGGCTATATGGGCCTGTGCGTCAAGCGCTCCGGCAAGAAGGCTCCTTCCATGAAGGACGACATCGTGGCTCTGTTCAATGAGAACATTCACAAGCTGCTGATGGCTACCCCCTTCACCATGCTGGCGATCTTCACCATGATCCCCCTGTTCTACATGATGCTGATGGCCTTCACCAACTACTCCGCTGTGGATGACCACCTGATCCTGTTCGACTGGGTGGGCCTGAAGAACTTCGCATCCATCTTCGATTCCGGATCTGCCATCGGTAAGCAGTTCGGCGGCGTCCTGGCCTGGACCCTGATCTGGGCTTTCTTCGCCACCTTCCTGAACTTCTTCCTGGGCACCTTCATGGCCATGATCATCCAGCGTCCCTCCACCCGCTTCAAGGGCCTGTGGAGAACCATCCTGTCCCTGACCATCGCGGTTCCCCAGTTCGTGTCCCTGATGATCATCCGCAACATGTTCAAGGACAACGGCGCGGTCAACACTCTGTTCCAGAACCTGGGCGTCCTGGGTCAGGGCGAGGTCTTCCCCTTCATGACCGACGCCACCTGGGCACGGATCCTGCTGATCGTTGTCAACCTCTGGGTCGGTATCCCCTATACCGTCATGCAGGTCACCGGTATCCTGCAGAATATCCCCGCTGAGCAGTATGAGGCTGCCCGCATCGATGGCGCCAACACCGCACAGCAGTTCCGCTATGTTACCCTGCCTTACATGATCTTCGTGCTGACTCCCTACATCATCACCCAGTTCACCGGCAACATCAACAACTTCAACATCATCTACCTGCTCACCGGCGGCGGCCCCACCTACGTTGGCGACTCTGCCGGCCAGACCGACCTGCTGGTCACCTGGCTGTACAAGCTGTCCATCGACAAGCAGCAGTACAACATGGGCGCGGTCATCGGTATCTTCACCTTCGTGGTTCTGGCTGTTGTGGCCCTGGTCACCTACCGGAGCTCCGGATCTTACAAGGATGAGGAGGGCTTTAAATAATGGCTAAGAAACCTGTTTCTGTCAAGAAGCAAAAGATGGTCACGGACATCGTTGTGCATGTCTTCCTGGTCATCGTTGCGATCGTCTGGCTGATCCCCTTCATCTGGATCATTGCCCACAGCTTCCGTGGTGAGAGCACCGGCATGTTCTGCTCCACCTTCCTGCCCCAGCAGTATACGCTGGACAACTACATCGGACTGTTCACGGACGTTAAGACCATGAACTTCCCCAAGATGTTCCTGAACACCTTCATCATTGCCTGCTTCACCTGCGTGATCTCCACC
>JAFVPA010000001.1 GCA_017505505.1 Oscillospiraceae bacterium
CACCGATATCCTGAACGGCGCGAAGCTGGTCTCCTTTGAGGAAGGCCTGGCATCCGGCATGATCCAGTATGTCGGCGACGATTGCAAAGAAGGACTGTACGATGCCATCAAGGCTTGCCAGGTTCGTCCCGGTCTGTGCAAGACCGCCGGTCTGAAGCTGGTCTACTCCCCCCTGAACGGTTCCGGTCTGGTTCCCGTCACCCGTATCCTGAACGATATCGGTATCGATGACATCACCATCGTTCCCGAGCAGAAGTATCCCGATGGCAACTTCCCCACCTGCCCCTACCCCAACCCCGAGATCTTCGAGGCTCTGGAGCTGGGCCTGAAGCTGGCTACCGAGACCGGTGCTGACCTGATGCTGGCTACCGACCCCGATGCTGACCGCGTTGGCATTGCCATGAAGTGTCCCGATGGCTCCTACGAGCTGGTCTCCGGCAACGAAGTTGGCGTCCTGCTGCTGGACTACATCTGCGAAGGCCGCATCGAGAAGGGCACCATGCCCAAGAACCCTGTTGCCGTTAAGTCCCTGGTCTCCACTCCTCTGGCTGACGCTGTTGCTGCCAACTACGGTGTGGAAATGCGCAACGTTCTGACCGGCTTCAAGTGGATCGGCGACCAGATCGCCGGCCTGGAAGCAAAGGGCGAAGTCGAGCGCTTCATCCTGGGCTTCGAAGAGTCCTACGGCTACCTGGCCGGTCCCTACGTCCGCGACAAGGACGCTGTTGTCGGCTCCATGCTGATCTGCGAAATGGCTGCTTACTACCGTTCCATCGGCTCCTCCATCAAGGAGCGCCTGGAGGCTATCTACGCCAAGTACGGCCGTTACCTGAACAAGGTTGACTCCTTCGAGTTCCCCGGCCTCAGCGGCATGGACAAGATGGCCGGCATCATGGCCGACCTGCGTGCCAACGCTCCCGCTGAGATCGGCGGCTACAAGGTTGTCAAGGTCACCGACTACAAGAAGACCGAAGAGACCGGCCTGCCCGCAGCAAACGTCCTGGTCTACGGCCTGGAAGGCGGCGCAACCGTCATCGTCCGTCCCTCCGGCACCGAGCCCAAGATCAAGACCTACTTCACCACCCTGGGTAAGGATCTGGCTGAGGCTGAGGCCCAGAAGAAGGTTCTGGCTGACGCTCTGAAGCCCATCCTGGCTTGATTTGCATCTTTGCCTGAAGCACAATAAATAACGACACCCCATTTCTTCAGCGACATACGGAGGTATGCGTTGAGAAATGGGGTGTTTTTTATGGATGGAGTACTTTCCGTAGATATGCGAATACCCCCGCATGACGTAAGCCATGCGGGGGATCAGGTTCAGGCCGGATCTTTGAGATACTCGGTCATTTCCTGAACCGTGGCCACCGGGGTGCCGTCATCCCAGCCAAAGGCCTCGATGAAGCGGTCGGCGGATTCCGTATAAAAATCCACACGGACGCTGCGCGGGGAAGTGTCAGTTCCGGTGGAGTAGCCCAGCTTGGGGACTGTCAGGACTTCCGATTCGTTGGAAAGAATACCGAACACGGATTCTCCGGGACAGGAGAGGGCCGTGATCAGGAAGGTGCCTTCCTCCTCCTGCAGGGACAGTCCCCGGAACTCCAGGAAGAGCAGGAGATTTTCATAGCTCAGCTGCTGGCCTTGCGCGGTCAGAGGAAGAAAAACCTGGCTGTACAGATCGACGGGGGAAGGGTACTGCCGGGTGGCTAGAATCTGGGCAAGCTCATAGACCCGGTCCCGGGTCACGGTGGCGGCCCGGAAGTTTGCAGCCAGGACAGACAGGCTTCCGCCGTCATAGTAGTTGGCAGCCATGGCGATGCTGTTTTCCTTCCAGCGGATCCAGGCCCGCTCTTCTTCCAACAGCTGCTGCATTTGGGCTTCCGGAAGGGTATGGGTCAGCTCTGCCCACAGGTCATTCAGCAGGGTATCCCACAGGGTGTATTCCTGCCCGGCCAGCTCATTCATATCCGCCTGGGTCAGAGAACTGTCCAGCATCAGCCGATCCTGCAGGCGTGCGTGTTCTGCTTCCGTTTCTGCAAGGCGGGTGGATATTTCCGAAGCTTCCGGAACCGTTGTTGCCGGAACGGTTGCTTCGGTCACGGTGGTGACGGTGGTTTGGGGGACACTTTCGGCGGAGGCTACCTCTTTGGCCGTGCATCCGGCCAGAAGGGTTATAGCCAGAATACAGGCAAGAAAAGGTATGCGTGTCGTTTTCATGGAGCTTTCGTTACAGCAGCTTCAGAATCTCAGCTTTGGGCATATATCCGACGGCCTTGTTGGCTACCTGGCCGTCCTTCATGACGATCAGGGTGGGGATGCTGACGATGCCGAACTGCATGGCCAGTTCCATCTCTTCATCCACATTGATCTTGCCCACCAGAACATCGCTGCGTTCCGCGGCGATCTCTTCCACGATGGGGGCCACCATCCGGCAGGGGCCGCACCAGGGTGCCCAGAAGTCCAGCAGGACGGGCTTGTCGTTGTTCAGAACCAATTCCTGAAAATTGTCTTTGGTGATCGCGGTCATAAAGATTTCCTCCTGTTGTATGATTTTTCTGTGTCTAGTATATCCTAAGTCGGATAATGATGCAATGGGAAAAGCAGTATTTGACATTTATTCCCGTATCTGCTATTCTGTAAAAAACAAAAAGGGGACAAATATGGGTAACTGTAACGGAAACTGCGCATCCTGCTCCGGCTGTGCCCGGGAATTGGTGCTGACGGAAAAAGAAATCGACTTTCTGAATACCCTGGCCATGTATGCCTTCCTGCCGGTGGCAAGAACCATGGGGGACCTGACTCCTGTCTATCTGGAAGAAGGGGACCGGGAGGAAATGAGCCTGCTGCTGCAATGCCTGGAAAAGAAGGGCCTGATCTCCCTGGACTACGATAAGCCTCTGCAGGGCTTCGATGAGAGCGCTTATGCCGCCTATCCCATTCGGGGGAGCATGGCCCTGACAGAACGGGGACAGAAAGTTCTGGAGCTGATGGAGTATCAGGGGCTTCAGAAAGAATAATACAGAGAGGGGAAACATTATGAGCATCGTGAAGAATGAACCCAAGTACAAGAATGGCCTCCTGCAGGCCATCCGGGAGCAGCTGGAGCACCGGGCCTACTGGCTGTACCTGCTGTGTGACGAAGCCGGCAAGCGGGGCCTGGACTGGAAGGAATTCGGCTATCCTGCCATCCGCCGCTGCGGTCTGGACCATGGTGCCCGGCACATTAAAAAGGGCAACACCGACAGCCTGAAGGGCCTGAAGAAGGTACTCTTCACCAAGCCTGCCCAGCTGGTCTTCGAGATGGATGTGCTGGAAAGCACCGATGATACCTTGAATATCGACTTCCACTACTGCCCTCTGGTAAAAGCCTGGCAGAAGGCCGGCTGCACCGATGAGCAGATCGCTACCCTCTGTGACATTGCCATGTGCGGCGACCATGGCATCGGTGAGGCTTATGGGGCTGTGCTGGATCTGCCCAAGTGCATTGCCAAGGGCGACGATATCTGCTCTTTGCGGTATCATAAGAAGTAACTACATAGGAACCGGGAGGAATGGACGTTCCTCCCGGTTGATTTTGTCAAAATCTATGATATAATAAACTATTATGACCATGCGAAAAGGAGAACCACCCATGAAAAAAGGCGATTTTCTGTATCAGCAGTACATAAATATTTTGCGCGAAGAGCTGCGTCCCGCCATGGGATGCACCGAGCCCATCGCCATGGCCTATGCCGGTGCCAAGGCCCGGCAGGTTCTGGGAGCAATGCCGGATAAGATCCGTCTATTTGTCAGCGGCAATATCATCAAGAATGTCAAAAGTGTGGTAGTCCCCAATACAGGAGGCCTCCATGGCATGGCTGCCGCAGTCTGCGCCGGTATCGTGGCCGGTGACGCAGACAGGGAACTGCAGGTCATCAGTTGTGTGCCCAAGGAAACGCATGGGGAAATCAAGCGCTATATGGAAACGGTGGATCTGGACATTCAGCCGGCCTACTCGGATCTGGTTTTCGATATTGATGTGATCGTA
Organism: Oscillospiraceae bacterium; assembly: GCA_017505505.1. Next base: position 4,025 of record JAFVPA010000001.1, read on the forward strand.
TACCATGGGGATGACTGTGTCCGTCTGCGGATCGTCAACCACCACACAAACATCGTCCTCATTGAGAAAAATGGGGAGAAACTGCTGGAGCTGCCGGTGACGGAGTCCTCGGAAGACCATCTGACGGATAAGTCCTGCCTGTCCATCGAGAATATCGTGGCTTTCGCCGACTGCCTGGACGTGGAGGATGTTCGGGAAATGGTGGGGGAGCAGATCCGCTGCAATCTGGAAATCGCAGAAGAGGGCCTTCGTGGGGATTGGGGTGCCAATATCGGCTCCGTTATTCTCCGCCGGCAGGGAGATTCTGTGACGAAAAAGGCCAGTGCCTATGCCGCCGCCGGGTCCGATGCCCGTATGAGCGGCTGCGAGAAGCCTGTTATGATCGTTTCCGGCAGCGGAAACCAGGGCATCACCGCCAGTATTCCGGTAGCCGTCTACGCCCGGGAGACGGGGGCTAGCGAGGAAATGCTGCTGAAGGCTGTGGCCCTCAGCGACCTGGTGACCATCCACCAGAAGGCCGGCATCGGCCGCCTGTCTGCCTACTGCGGTGCCATCAGCGCCGGCTGCGGTGCGGGAGCCGGTATTGCCTATTTAAACGGCGGCGATGCCCACGCCATCGCCCATACAGTGGTCAATGCCATTGCTATCCTTTCCGGTACCATCTGCGACGGTGCCAAACCCTCCTGCGCGGCGAAGATCGCTTCTGCTGTGGATGCGGGTATTCTGGGTTATCATATGTATCTGGAGGGTCAGCAGTTCTACGGCGGCGATGGCATCGTCACCAAAGGCGTGGATAATACGGTCTACAACATAGGCCGACTTGCCCGGGAAGGTATGCGGGAGACCGACCGCACCATCCTGGAGATCATGTTGCAAAATTGAGATGAGAAACATATGAAATGGAATGAATTTCGGCAGGGTGTCAGCCGGGGCTTGCCTGTAGGCATGGGCTATTTTTCCGTCAGCTTCGGCTTCGGTGCCATGGCGGTAAGCCAGGGCCTGAAGGTCTTCGACGCGACTCTGATCTCCCTGTCCAACCTGACCAGTGCGGGCCAGTTTGCAGGCCTGACGGTCATTGTGGCGGCAGCTACATTGTGGGAGATGATCCTGACCCAGCTGATCATCAACAGCCGCTATGCTCTGATGAGTTTGGCCCTGTCCCAGCGGATGGGCCAGCGGATCGGGGTGCTGCCCCGGCTGGTCATCGCCTTCTTTAACACAGATGAAATTTTTGCCCTGGCTATGGCCCGGGTGGAACCGCTGACAGTGCCCTTTATGCTGGGGCTGGGGACGCTGCCTATTCTGGGCTGGACGTTGGGAACACTGTCCGGAGCGCTGGCGGGTTCTGTGCTGCCTGCGTCTATCCAGGCGGCGCTGGGGGTCATGCTTTACGGTATGTTCATCGCCATTGTGGTGCCCCCGGCGAAAAAGGAGAAGGAGATCCTCATCGCGGTGATCCTGGCGCTGGTGTTTAGCAGCCTGTTCACCTGGGTGCCTCTGCTGCAGCAGGTCAGCGCGGGTATCTCCATTGTCATCTGCACCGTGGCGGCTGCTGCCATTTGCGCGGCGCTGTTTCCCATCAAGGAAGAAACGGAGGTGGCTGCATGAGTATCTATGTTTACATTTTCACCATGGCCCTGACCACCTATCTGATCCGGGTCCTGCCTCTGACCATTTTCCGCAAGCCGATCAAGAGCCTGTTTTTGCGGTCCTTCCTGCATTATGTGCCCTACGCCTGCCTGACGGCTATGACGTTTCCTGCCATCCTCAGCAGTACCGCCTCCATTATCAGCGGTTCGGCAGCCCTGGTCGTGGCGGTGATTCTGGCTTACCGGGGCAAGAGCCTTCTGATGGTTTCCCTGTCTGCCTCTGCGGCGGTTATGCTGACAGAATGGATATTGGCATTTTTTGCTTAAAAATTGTTAAATAATTATGTAGTTCCCCGGTTTTGCTTGACTAACCGGGGAACTTTTGTTATAATCCTTTTCGGAAGAGGGAGTAGTCGGCGCGGAAAGCGGGTCTGGATCGACATCCTGGGGTGACCCCGGTTCAGACTGAAATGACGAGACTTTTGCAGACCGGCTCAGTCTCTTCATTTCTGGAACTTCTGTGCCGGTCAGCGCGACAAAAGCTGATTTGTACGGAGGTTATTTTTTATGGGTATCGGAGAACTGCTCCTGCTGGCTGTGGGCGTCAGTATGGATGCCTTTGCGGTCTCCATCTGCAAAGGCCTGGCAATGAAAAAAGCCACTTTGGGGGCCAGCATGACCTGCGGCCTTTGGTTTGGCGGCTTTCAGGCCCTGATGCCGACCATCGGCTTCTTCCTGGGCACCCTGTTTGCGGAGGCCATTCAGGCCATCGACCATTGGGTGGCATTCATCCTGCTGGGTATCATCGGCATCAACATGCTGAAAGAGGCCTTTGAAAAGGAAGAAGAATGCGGCTGCTGTGACGAGCACAATGCGGACCTGTCTGTGAAGACCATGTTCATCATGGCGGTGGCGACCTCCATTGACGCGCTGGCAGTCGGCATCTCCCTGGCTATGGCCGGTAACGTCAATATCTGGCTGGCTGCCCTGTTCATCGGCATCTGCACCTGCGGCTTCTCCGCGGTAGGTGTGAAGATCGGCAACGTCTTCGGTGCCAGGTTTGAGAAAAAGGCACAGGTGGCCGGTGGCGTAATTCTGCTCTTCCTGGGAACCAATATCCTGCTGGAGCATCTGGGGATCATCGCATGATCCGGACAGATAAGCGTATGCGGCTGTGTACCGCACTGCTGATCGCCATTCTGGTGTTCATTTGGGGCAACTCCCTGATGCCCGGGGAAGTGTCTCAGACCATCAGCAACTGGGTTCAGAATCTGCTGATGGACGCAAAGCCAGATGCGGAAGGAAATCCGACAGGTAACGGTATTCTTCGAAAAATAGCCCATTTCACGGAATTTGCAGCTTTGGGCATGACCCTGGGCTGGCTGTTCGGTATGCTGCAGAAGAAAAAGCATATCCCACTGTGCTGCGGCGTTTTGGCTGCCTGCATCGATGAGACCATCCAGGCCTTTGTGCCGGAGCGGGCTCCCGGGCTGCGGGATGTGCTGATCGACAGCTGCGGTGTGCTGACAGGTATTGTCCTGCTTTATATGGGGCATACCTATATCAAACAAAAAATAAAAAATCGACCTTTGGAGGACAAGTAAATGAAGAAGATTCTTTCTATCGTTCTGGCCCTGACTATGGTGTTTGCCATGACCGCCTGCGGCGGCAGCAAGGCCGAAGAGACCACCGGTGCTCCCGCACAGGAGATGCCCGCTTCTGCCCTGGAAGTGCTGGAAACCATCTGGGGAAGCTATGCCGACGACGAGAAGTTCCCTGTCATCGGCGGTTCCATGGCTGCTCCCGTGGACGGCGCTCCCGGCAGCTATGATCTGGCAGATGAGAACATCAGCTACAGCCTGCTGATCCCCGCTGACCAGCTAGGCAATGTGACTGAGGCCGCTTCCATGATCCACATGATGAACGCCAACACCTTCACCGGTGCCGTGTACAAGCTGGCCGGCGGTGTCACCGCTGCGGATTTCGGCAACGCCATGAAGGAAGCCATCCTGAATAACCAGTGGATGTGCGGTTTCCCCGATAAGCTGCTGATCAGCGGCTTCGGCGACACCTATGTGCTGGTAGCCTTTGGTGTCAATGATGCTATGGACCCCTTCACTTCTCACTTTGAGGCCGCTTACCCCGGCTTCGAGACCATCGCCAGCGAATCCATCGCCTAACGACTTGAAAATGGCAGCGACGTTACGCCGCTGCCATTTTTGCAATGAGGACATTTCTATGCTCTTTTCAAGCATTCCCTTTTTATACTATTTTCTACCCACGGTGCTGATCTTGTATTTTCTGGCTCCGTGGAAACTGAAAAATGCGGTCCTGCTCCTGTCCAGTCTGATCTTTTACGGCTGGGGAGAGCCGAAGCTGCTGGCCCTGATGGTTTTTACCATTGGCCTGTTTTACTTCTGCGGTCTTGCCATTGGCCGGGCGGGGGAGCGGCGGTGGAAGAAGTTCTGGCTGCTGGTCTCTGTGGTCATCAGCATCGCATTGCTGGGCCTGTTTAAGTATGCTGACTTTTTTATCGGCAGCTTCAATGCCGTCACGGGCCTGAGCATCCCACTGCTGAAGCTGGCATTGCCTGTGGGCATCAGCTTTTATACCTTCCAGTGCCTTAGCTATACCATCGATGTCTACCGGGGACATGTGCCGCCCCAAAAGAATCCCATCAGCTTTGGTGCTTACGTTGCCCTGTTTCCCCAGCTGATCGCAGGCCCCATCGTCCGGTATGTAGACGTGGCCCGGGAGCTGGACAGCCGCCGCACCACCTGGGAGGATCTCTCCTATGGCCTGCGCCGTTTTCTGGTGGGCCTGGGCAAGAAGGTTATCCTGGCGGACAATTTTGCCTTGCTCATGAAGCTGTTCCGGGAAAGCGGGGAGCCTTCCGTGCTGTTCTACTGGATGTATGCTGTTGCCTTTACGCTGAACATCTACTTTGATTTCTCCGGCTATTCCGACATGGCCATCGGCCTGGGGCGGATGCTGGGCTTCCACTTTATCGAAAACTTCAACTATCCCTACCTGTCTAAAAGTGTCACGGAGTTCTGGCGGCGCTGGCATATGAGTCTGGGAAGCTGGTTCCGGGATTATGTGTACATCCCCATGGGAGGCAACCGGGTGAGCCGTGGCCGCTGGGTGTTCAATATCCTGACGGTCTGGATGCTGACAGGCGCCTGGCACGGGGCGGCCTGGAATTTTGTCCTCTGGGGACTGCTGTTTGCGGTGCTGCTGATGACCGAAAAGTGGGTGCCTGCTTTACAGAAGCTGCCTGCTTTTTTGCGCCATGGTTACGTGCTGCTGGCGGTGATGCTGAGTTTTGTGCTGTTCAATGCCGACTCCATGGCTCAGGCGGGCAGGGATATCGCAGCCCTCTTTGGCTTTGGAAATCTGCCCGGGGTCACGGCGGAGACGCTGTATTATCTGAAAAGCTATGCCCTTTTGTTCCTGGCGGGATTTGTGGGGGCTACTCCGGTGCCTAAGCTGGCAGCGGAGAAGCTGGCAAATACCCGGGTGGGGACGGTATTGGAGCCGGTGTTTCTGGCAGGAATCTTGCTGACGGTGACGGCCTATCTGGTGGACGGTTCCTTCAGCCCCTTCCTGTATTTCCGGTTTTAAGGAGGTGGCGAAGATGAAAAAAGCAAACGCAATTCTTCTGCTGGCTCTTTGGGCCGTCATCACAACCTTTGCCTGGATTTCTCCAGCCAAGGCCTTCTCCGATACGGAGCGCCGCCCGCTGGAACAGAAACCGGCAATCCGCATAGACACACTTCTGAACGGCAGCTTCATGACGGATTTTGAAGACTATGCCCTGGACCAGTTCCCCCTGCGGGACGGATTCCGTACGGTGAAATCCCTGTTCCATTATTACGTTTTGGGGCAGAAGGACAACAATGGCATCTATCTGGCCCATGGCTACGCTGCCAAGCAGGAATATCCCCTGCGGGAAGCTTCCCTTGACCATGCGCTGGAGCGGTTCAGCCATCTGTATGAGAAATACCTGACAGATTCGGATGTGTATATGGCCATCGTTCCGGATAAGGGCTATTATCTGGCGGAAGACAGCGGCCATCTGGCTATGGACTATGAGACTCTGTTCGGGGCTTTCCGGGAGGGAATGCCCTGGGCGACCCATGTCGATCTAACGGATACCTTATCCCTGGAAGATTATTACCGCACGGATACCCACTGGCGGCAGGAGAAGCTGCTGGACGCAGCGGGCACCATTTGCCGGGCTCTGGGCGTGACAGCCCCTAAGGTGGAAGATTATACACAGACTGCCTTGGAACGGCCCTTCTATGGGGTCTACTACGGACAGTCGGCTTTGCCCATGGAACCGGAAACGATGTATGTGCTGGACAATGAAATGCTGCAAAATTGTACGGTTTACGACTATGAAAGCGGAAAGACCGCCGCCATTTACGACGAAAGCAAGCTGGAAGGGAAGGACCTGTACGAAGTATTCCTGTCCGGTTCCCGGTCTCTGCTGACCATTCAAAACCCCGCGGGCCAGAGCGGAAAGGAACTGATCGTCTTCCGGGACTCCTTCGGCAGTGCCATGGTGCCGCTGATCTTGCAGGATTACGAGACGGTGACGGTCATTGATATCCGCTATATTCAGATGGACCTGCTGGACCGGTTCGTGGATTTTCACGGACAGGATGTGCTTTTCCTGTACAGTACGCTGGTGCTGAACAACAGTGAGACAATGAAATAACAAAAGGGCGTGTTGCGGGGAAGCAACACGCCCTTTGCTATTTTAGGTCAGTAAAATTCTAAGTAGGGCGGCTTGTCCTCAAGCCGCCGCTATCCCCTGAAATCCAATGGAAACGGCGGGCTGAGGGCAATTCGCCATACAGATTGATTTTGGGACAAAAGGCAGCTCCTACATGGCATGATCGGAAAGACGCTCAAGACCGGTATCGATACCGCCCAATACGATAAATCCCCGGAGAACGGTATAAATGTCTGCGCTTTCCGTGGTGAACTCCATAAGAAAGAAGACGATGGCCATGGCGAAGAAAGTCAAAGCTCTCAATACACTCTTTTTTGGGGGAGATGTTCTCCTGGGCCGGAAAAACGGAATATCCAGTAAGAACTTAAAAAGCAGCCAGGCGTACATGCCATAGCCAAGAAAGGTAATATGGTTGCTCCATGGGAACGCAGCCTCAGGGTGCTTCCCGGCATAGCAGAGAAAGCAGACTGCGGCCAGGAACAATCCGGTTCCAATCAGCAATGATGTCTGTTTCTTCATAAAGCCTCCTTCAGGAAGCGGAATGCTGTTCTTCTATGCTGTCTAAGTCTAACCCGGCCCGGCTGCCCATTTTGGCTGTGCCCATAGGGTCGTAGGCCTGATAGATGATGGTTCGGACGGCTTTGGTGTCATCACTTCTGTGGGTCGTGAAAATGACCTGGCATTCGTATTTATAATCCATGCCCAACGCGTTTCGGAGGTTCCAGTTTGTCAGGAAAAAAGACTTGGGTTTTATTACGAAAACCATGTCTTCGGTTCCTTCTTCTGTGGATTTTCCGGTGTATTCAGGGCCGTATATAGTTTCCAATTCTGCCCTTAGATCCAAAACGGCAGAGCTGCTGGTATAGTATCCAATACCCAGCCACCAGAGAAGGGCGGTGAGCAGGACGAGGGCGAGAATTATTGCAATATGGCTGCGCTGCATTGGGTTGCACCTCCGTCAAAATCTTATTTTTTATTATATCAGTTCCAATAGGAAAAAACAAGAACAGACCCGGCCATGAAAACGGCCGGGTCTGTAAAGTCAGTCGGTGAGATTCTGGATCCATTTGCCCTGTTTCAGCATGAGAGCGCCCAGACCGCATTTGACCAGGTCGGTGCCCTGGCAGATGGCGAAGAGGGGGACGATGGAGATGTCCGTGAAGCGGCTCAGACAGAAAGCCAGGGGGACGCAGACTGCCCATACGAAGCAACTGTCGAACAGGAAGGTCACCAATGTCTGTCCGCCGGAGCGGAGGGTGAAATAGGTGGCGTTGGTATAGGACATGAAGGGCATCATAAAGGCGTTGATGCAGATGAGCATGGTTGCCAGTTGCCGCACATCCTCGGTGGTGTTGTAGATCCGGGGGAACAGGCCGGAGATGGACATCAACAGTCCGCCGAAGACCATGCTGGAAACCACAGAGGCAAACAGAAGCTTACGGTTGGAATCCCGAACTTCGGCTTCGGAGTTTCCGGCTCCCAGCATCTGACCCATGAGAATGCCTACGGCGTTGCCCATGGACAGGAAGACCACACTGGCCAGATTGAAGATGGTGCTGGAAATGTTCATGGCCGGCACCACATCCAGGCCGCAGGTGGAATAGCACTGGTTCAGGAACGCCATGCCGCCGGACCAGAGGGCTTCATTGATCAGCAGGGGCATGCCCTTGATAACGATGGACTTCAGCAGATGGCCCGGGAGGTAGAAGGAACGGTAGGCGCCCACGATGAAGGCATTTTTGACGGGATTGCGGTGAGTCCAGAGGGCTACGATGGCCAGCTCCACATACCGGGAGATGACAGTAGCCAAGGCCGCGCCCCGAACGCCCATGGCCGGGGCTCCGAAGTGACCGAAAATCAGAATGTAGTTGCCCACCAGATTTACCAGAACTGCCACGATTCCGGCCATCATGGGAATGAAAGTATTGCCGGATTCCTTCAGGGTACTGGCATAGGCGTTGGTCAAAGCAAAGGGCAGGAAGCCCCAGACCATGACGTGCAAATATTGGACACCCTGCTCCAGTACTGCGGCGGCCGTGGCGGCATCGCCTTCTCCGGTGAGATACAGTCCGATGAGAAAACGGTCCGCCAGAAGGAAAAGGGCTGCGCCAAGTGCAGATATGGCGGTGCAGATCAGAAATTTGAAACGGAAGGTATAGCGGACACCTTCGTCATCCCCGGAGCCGTGGAACTGGGCGGTGAAGATACCGGCACCGGAGCTGGCTCCGAAGACACACAGGTTAAAAACGAACAGCAGACCGTTGACGATGGAAACACCGCTCATTGGAACGGTGCCGATCCGGCCCACCATGATGTTATCCAGAAGGGAAACAAAATTGGTGATACCGTTCTGGATGATGATGGGAAGGGCGACGGCAATGACCCTCCGGTAGAAGGCTCGGTCACCGATGTAACGCTTAAGCATGGAAAACCTCAATTGGAAACTGTGTAGGGGAGGGGCAGTGCCCCTCCCGTTTGTGTATTGAACATTGTGTGGGAAAACGACTATGAAAAGAAATCTTCTTTCACAGACTGCTTCTGTAGTTTTTGGGAAGGTTTCGGGAGAGGCACTGCCCCTCCCCTACAGAATACTTGGTTAAATCTCGACACCGCCGATGAAGACGCGCTTTTCGGAGTAATCAGAATTGGTGATGACGAAGTCGGCGTATTTGCCGGTTTCAATGGAACCGATCTTGTCATGGGCATTCAGCGCTTTAGCGGGGTTGAAGGAAGCGGCACGAACGGCTTCTTCTTCAGGGATACCCCAGCTCAGGACGTTGCGCAGGCAGGCCCACATGTTGGAGGCGGAGCAGGCAATGGTGTCGGTGCCCACCAGTTTGGCGACGCCGCCCCGGAGTTCGGCCATCTGGCCGCCCAGGTCGAACTGGTAGCCTTCGGGCTGGCCGGTGCAGCGGCCGGAGTCGGAGACCAGGATCATACGGTTCTTGAACATGGTGAAAGCCAGACGGACGGAAGCGGGATGGATGTGGAAACCGTCAGCAATGATTTCCGCTTGAACCTTTTCATTCTCCACACCTGCGGGAATGGCACCGGGATTGCGATGATGGATACCGGGCATAGCGTTGTACAGGTGGGTCAGATGGGTGACACCGGCATCCACTGCGGCTTTGGCATCATCATAGGTGCAGTCGGTATGGGCAATGGAGACGGTGCACAGCTTGCTTGCTTTCTCCACGAATTCCACAGCACCGGGCAGCTCGGGAGCGATATCCACGATGGTCAGCAGGCCGTCAGCTTCATCATAGAGCTTCTTGAAGCCCTCAAAGTCAGGCTCCATCAGGTAATCGGCATTCTGTGCGCCGCGCTTTTTGTAAGAGAAGTAGGGACCTTCCATCTGGATGCCCATGATCCGGGAATAGCCCTCGGGTGCCTCTTCTCTCAGCTGCTTTGCGTTGGCGAAAGCCTTGGACAGAACATCGTAGGGCAGGGTCATGGAAGCGGGGGCGAAGGAGGTAGCACCGCACTGGGCATAGAACTTTGCCATGGCCTTCAGACCTTCGTAGTCGCCGTCAGAGAAGTCGGCACCGGAGTTGCCGTGGCTGTGGACTTCTACCAGGCCGGGGATAACAGTGGCACCGCCCAGATCGATGGCATCGGCGGGTACGGTTTCGGGCAGTACTTCGCCAAAGAGGCCGTCTTTGACTTCAAAAGCACCCATATGGAACCGGTTGTCGGAGGTGAAAATACGAGCATTTTTATAGAACATAATTCCTGTCTCCTTTATATAAAGTTTTGTATGAATATGGTATCATGACGCTGAAAAAAAAGCAATGCCATGGTGTAAAATGATAAAACCTGTGGGGATTTTGCCATGCCTTTATCAAGATGGGGTTGTCATGGAGAGAAAATGCTGATATAATACGGAATAACATATTTTTCAAGCAAATCACCTTTTGTTACATAGGAGGCGCTTATGAATATCATCATCGCAGGCGACGGTAAGGTAGGTTCTCTGCTGACCCGCCAGCTTTCTGCGGAGGGACACGATATTACCGTCATCGATTCCGATGCGCAGGTCCTGCAGTCCAGTGTAGAGCGTTATGATGTGATCTCTGTCCACGGCAACTGTGCGTCTATGGGCGTTTTGCAGCAGGCAGGAGTCAAGGACGCAGATCTTCTCATTGCCGCGACCAGTGCAGATGAGGTGAACCTGTTGTGCTGCACCACAGCCCATGCCCTGAATCCCAAGCTGCATACCATCGCCCGGATCCGCAATCCGGAGTATACGGAGCAGATCTACCGGATGCGAAATGTGTTCGGTTTGTCTATGGTCATCAACCCGGAGAACCAGGCAGCTACGGAAATCGACCGGCTGCTGAAATATCCCGGCTTTCTGCGGCGGGACACCTTTGCAAAGGGCCGCACAGAGATCGTGGAGCTGCGGGTGGATGGCAACAGCAAGCTGAACAATGTCCGTCTGATGGATCTGCGGACCATCCTGAAATGCCAGGTGCTGGTCTGCGCTGTTCTGCGGGATGGCAATGCCATTGCGCCGAAGGGCGACTTCGTGCTGAAGGAGGGCGACCGTGTCTTCTTCACGGCTCTGTCCCAGAACCTGACTACTCTGCTGAGAAGTCTGGGAATCCTGTCCCGCCGGGTCCGGAATGTGACCATTTGCGGCGGCGGCCGCATCAGCTATTATCTGGCCAAGCGGCTGAAAAAGTCCGGTATCTCTGTCCAGATCATTGACAGCAACTTCGAACGCTGCAAGGAGCTGTGTGAGCTGCTTCCCGATGCGGATGTTATTCATGGGGATATCAGTGAACAGGATCTGCTGGAGAGCGAGGGACTGTCTGAAACAGATGCTCTTGTGACCCTGACAGGCCTGGATGAACTGAATATGATCGTATCCCTTTACGCTACCTCCCGGGGCGTGCCCCAGGTGATTACAAAGCTGAGCCATACCGGTAACCGCAGCGTTATTGATGGCCTGTCCCTGGGCAGTGTCATCAGCCCCCGGGAGCTGGTGTGCAGCAATATCGTCCGCTATGTCCGGGCCATGGAAAACCAGACCGGTGCGGCCATCTCTGTGCATACCATCGCCGACGGCCAGGTAGAGGCTATGGAGTTCCTGGTGGACGAGCATACCAAAAATTGCGGCAAGGCTCTGAAGGAGTTCCGCCTGAAGCCCAATGTGCTGCTGGCCAGCATCTCCCACGGTGCGGATACGGAGATCCCCAACGGTGATTCCTTCTTCCAGAAGGGCGATACCGTGGTGATCGTTACCAACGGACGGGAAGCGATCCGCCAGCTCAACGACATATTCGCATAAGGGGGCTTCCTTATGAATTACAAAATGATGGGGCGGTTCCTCGCCCAGATTCTGTTTATCGAAGCCATCTTTATGGTCCCGGCCCTGTGCATCAGTTTGTACTGCGGGGATGCTATGGCAATTCGGGGATTTCTGGTGGCCATTGCTGTGGCCGCGGGGCTCTCGGTGGTGCTGTATCTGATCTGCCGGGGTGCCCCCAGTGCCTTTTATGCCAAAGAAGGTCTTGTATGTGTGGGCATCAGCTGGATCGTATTGAGTCTTGTGGGCTGTCTGCCCTTCTATCTCTCACGGGAGATCCCCAGCTATATCGACAGCTTCTTTGAAATCGTGTCCGGCTTCACCACCACCGGTGCTTCCATTGTTCCGGCAGTGGAAGAGCTGAGCAAGGGCATTCTGTACTGGCGCAGCTTCAGCCACTGGGTAGGCGGCATGGGTGTTCTGGTATTCCTGCTGGCCTTCACAGGGGAGAAAGGGCAGGGCTTTACCATGCACCTGCTGCGGGCGGAAAGCCCCGGCCCCAGCGTGGGCAAATTGGTGCCCAAGATGCGAAAAACGGCTGCGATCCTATATATCATCTACATCGTGCTGACTGTTTTGGATATTCTGTTCCTGATGGCGGGAGGCATGAACCTGTTTGAATCCGTGTGCCATGCCTTTGGTACAGCCGGTACCGGCGGCTTTGGTGTCAAAAATGATTCTTATACCAGCTACAGTCCTTATCTGCAGAATGTGACGACGGTATTCATGCTGCTGTTTGGCGTGAATTTCAGCTGCTACTATCTGCTGCTTCTGAAACAGTTCCGCAATGTCTTCAAGGACGAAGAACTGCGGCTGTATGTGGGCATCGTGTTGGGCAGCATCCTGCTGATATCCCTGAATATTCGGGAGCTTTACGGTTCCCTGGAGGAGACCGTGCGCCATGCGGCCTTCCAGGTGGCCAGCATCGTTACTACCACAGGCTATGCCACCACGGATTTTGACCTGTGGCCCAGCTTCTCCAAGACCATCCTGCTGTGTCTGATGGTGGTAGGTGCCAGTGCCGGTTCCACCGGCGGCGGTTTGAAGGTAGGCCGCTTCATGCTGCTGCTGAAGGGCTTGCGGCGCAACATCCGTCAAATGCTGAATCCCCGCAAAGTGGAGCTGGTCCGCAACAACGGCGCGGTGGTGGACGAAAAGATTTTGGATAATACCAATGCCTATCTGGCGGCCTATGTGCTGATTATGTTTGGCGTATTCGCTATCATTTCTCTGGATGGGTTCTCCACCGGAACAAATTTTTCCGCGGTGCTGGCCTGCTTCAATAACATCGGCCCCGGTCTGGAAGCTGTTGGCCCCACCTGTAATTTCAGTGCCTACAGCGACCTGAGCAAGCTGGTCCTGTCCTGGGCCATGCTGGCCGGACGTTTGGAGATCTTCCCCATTCTTGTCCTGTGCGCTCCGGGCACCTGGAAGAGAAGATGATTGGTGTGTTGTATTGACTGTAGGGCGGGGAGATATCCCCGCCCTACAGCGGTACATGAAATACGAAGCGAAACAACATCTACCAACCTGACAGAAATTGACGGCTTTTGCCCCGTGGTTTTGGGGGATATTTTTATTGACAAGATAATTGCGCCATGGTATAATTTCAAAGATAAATACAGCGGCTCGCCGCATACCCGTCTTGCCGCTTGTGGCAGGACATTTTTTTAGGTTTAGAGAGAAGAAAGGAGACCACTATGACTGCATTTGCCAAGGCAAACGTTATTACCGCTTCCCTGGGCACCGCATTCGTTGACGGCATTGCTGCCTCTGTTTCCGCCCTTGACCTTTCTGTTTTCGATTCTGACCGATATGTGGTTTTCCCCGGCTTTTGTGACGTGCACGTGCATCTCAGAGAGCCGGGCTTTTCTTATAAAGAGACCATCGCAACAGGAAGTCTGGCTTCGGCCCGGGGTGGTTATACGGCGGTCTGCGCCATGCCCAACCTGAACCCCGTGCCCGACAGTGTGGAGCACCTGAAGCAGCAGCTGGATCTGATCGAGGATTCTGCCTGCATCCACGTCTATCCCTACGGTGCCATCACGGTAGGGGAGAAGGGTGAAATTTTGGCTGACCTGGAGGGCATGGCCCCTGATGTCATCGGCTTTTCCGATGACGGCCGGGGTGTCCAGTCCGATGAGATGATGCGCGCCGCCATGCTCCGGGCCAAGGCTCTGGGCAAGATGATCGTGGCCCACTGTGAGGTCAACGAACTGCTCCGCGGTGGCTACATCCATGACGGTGACTATGCCAGGACCCACGGCCACCGGGGCATCTGCTCCGAGAGCGAGTGGGGCCAGATCGCAAGAGATCTGGAACTGGTAAAGGAAACGGGTGTCGCTTACCATGTCTGTCACATCTCCACCAAGGAGAGCGTGGAGCTGATCCGCAAGGCCAAGGCAGAGGGCGTGGATGTGACCTGTGAAACCGGGCCACACTATCTTACAATGGACGACTCCATGCTGGAGGAGAACGGCCGCTTCAAGATGAATCCCCCGCTGAGAGGTAAGGAGGACCGGGAAGCGCTGATCCAGGGCATTCTGGACGGCACCATCGACATGATCGCCACCGACCATGCGCCCCACTCCGCTGAGGAGAAGGCCCGGGGCCTGGAAAAGAGCGCCTTCGGCGTGGTTGGCATCGAGACGGCTTTCCCCATCCTGTATACCTATCTGGTAAAGCCCGGTATCCTGACCATGGACCGGCTGGTGGAGCTGCTGGTTATTAACCCCAGAAAGCGCTTCGGCATCGAACTGGGCTGTGACTATTCCATCTGGGATCTGGAGGCGGAATATGCCGTGGATCCTGCGGACTTTGTCTCCATGGGCAAGGCCACGCCCTTTGAAGGCTGGAAGGTCAACGGCAAGTGCATGGCCACCGTCTGTGACGGGAAGGTCATTTATAAGGCTGAACAGTAAACCCATCAACTTGATTTCACATACATCGCAAGAAACTTAGGAGGATATCAACAACATGGCAAAGAGAACAGATATCAAGAAGATCCTGATCATTGGCTCCGGCCCCATCGTCATTGGCCAGGCCGCTGAATTTGACTATGCAGGCACCCAGGCCTGTTTGGCGCTGAAGGAAGAGGGCTATGAGGTTGTCCTGTGCAACTCCAACCCCGCTACCATCATGACCGACACCATCATCGCGGATAAGGTCTACATGGAGCCTCTGACCCTGGAATATGTGGCAAAGATCATCCGTTACGAGCGTCCCGATGCCATCATCCCCGGCATCGGCGGCCAGACGGGATTGAACCTGGCCATGCAGCTGGAGAAGAAGGGCATCCTGAAGGAGTGCCGGGTCAAGCTGCTGGGCACCTCCAGCTCTTCCATCGAGCGGGCTGAGGACCGTGAGATGTTCAAGGAGCTGTGCGAATCCATTGGTGAGCCTGTCATCCCCTCCGAGATCACCTACTCTCTGGAAGAGGCCAGGGAGGCTGCCAACCGCATCGGCTATCCTGTCGTTCTGCGCCCCGCCTTCACCCTGGGCGGCACCGGTGGCGGCTTTGCTTACAATGATGAAGAACTGATGGAGATCGGTGTCAACGCCTTTAATCTGTCTCCCGTCCATCAGGTCCTGATCGAGAAGTCCGTCAAGGGCTACAAGGAGATCGAGTTTGAGGTCATGCGTGACTCCAATGACCATGCCATCACCATCTGTGGTATGGAGAATATCGATCCCGTCGGTGTCCACACCGGTGACTCCCTGGTTGTGGCTCCCATCATGACCCTCAGCAAGGAAGATGAGAAGATGCTGAATGACTCTGCCATCAAGCTCATCAAGGAGCTGAAGATCGAGGGCGGCTGCAACGTTCAGTTTGCCCTGAACCCCCATTCCTCTGAATACTACCTCATCGAGGTCAACCCCCGCGTTTCCCGTTCCTCCGCTCTGGCCTCCAAGGCTTCCGGCTATCCCATTGCCCGGGTCACCGCCAAGATCGCCGTGGGCATGGCACTGGAGGATATCAAGATCGCCAATACCAACGCTGCCTTCGAACCCAAGCTGGACTACGTCATTGCCAAGCTGCCCCGGTTCCCCTTCGACAAGTTCACCTCTGCCACCAACAAGCTGGGCACCCAGATGAAGGCTACCGGCGAGGTCATGGGCATCGGCTCCAACCTGGAGGAGGCACTGCTGAAGGGCATCCGTTCTCTGGAGATCGGCGCAAACCATATGTACCTGAGCAAGTTCGACAACATGAGCGTGGAGGAACTGCTGGATTATATCCAGGAGTTCCGCTCTGACAACATCTTCGCCATTGCCGAGTTGATTTACCACGGTGTGTCCATCGAGAAGATCCATGAGATCACCCAGATTACTCCCTACTTCCTGGAAGCCATCAAGAACATCATCGACATGGAAGAAACCCTGCGTGTAAAGCAGGATCTGGAGACGCTGACCGCTGCCAAGAAGATGGGCTTCGGCGACAAGTACATTGCCCGCCTGTGGAAGTGCAATGAGCTGGATGTTTACAAGATGCGCAAGGAAGCCAACCTGTTCCCCGTCTTCAAGATGGTGGACACCTGCCATACCGGCGCCTATATTCCTTACTTCTATTCCTCTTACACCGGTGAGAATGCTTCCCGCCTGACCAATAAAAAGAAAATCGTGGTGCTGGGCGCAGGCCCCATCCGTATCGGCCAGGGTGTTGAGTTCGACTACTCCACCGTCCATGCCGTCATGACCATCAAGAATGCCGGTTACGAGGCCATCATCATCAATAACAACCCCGAGACCGTCTCCACCGACTACACCACCGCTGACAAGCTGTACTTTGAGCCTCTGACTCCCGAGGATGTGATGAACATCATCGAGTTTGAGCAGCCCGAGGGTGTCATCGCTTCCCTGGGCGGCCAGACTGCCATCAACCTGGCCCAGCCCCTCCACGACCGCGGTGTGAAGATCATCGGCACCGACTGCGCTGCTATCGACCGGGCCGAGGACCGCAATGCCTTCGAAAATCTGCTGAATGAGCTGAACATCCCCCGGGCAAAAGGCAAGGCTGTTACCAATCTGGAAGACGGTATCTCCGCCGCTGCTGAGATCAGCTACCCCGTTCTGGTTCGTCCCTCCTTCGTTCTGGGCGGCCGGGCCATGCAGATCGTGGCCAACGAGAAGCAACTGCGCCACTATCTGAGAACCGCCGTTGAAATCGACGAGGACAAGCCCGTTCTGGTTGACAAGTATATCCAGGGCCGCGAGGTGGAGATCGATGCCATCTGCGATGGACGGGATGTCTTTGTTCCCGGTATCATGGAACTGGTAGAGCGTACCGGTGTCCACTCCGGCGACTCCATTTCCGTCTATCCTCCCTTCTCCATCTCCAACAAGGTTAAGGGCATTATCCTGCAGTATGCCAAGAAGCTGGGCCTGGGCATCGGCATTGTGGGCCTGTTCAACATCCAGTTCATCGTGGACGAGAAGGACGATGTGTATATCATCGAGGTTAACCCCCGTTCTTCCCGTACCGTTCCCTTCCTGAGCAAGGCCACCGGCTACTCTCTGGCTGACATTGCCACCGAAGTCATCCTGGGCAAGTCTCTTAAGGAGCAGGGCTTCTTCGATATCTATCCCGATGAGAAGGAGCGCTGGTATGTGAAGGCTCCCGTCTTCTCCTTCAACAAGATCCGCGGCCTGGATGCTTACCTGTCCCCCGAGATGAAGTCCACCGGCGAAGCCATCGGCTATGACCGCACCATGACTCGCGCCCTGTACAAGGCCCTGCAGGCTTCCGGTATGCACCTGCAGAACTACGGCACCGTCTTCTGCACCATCGCTGACAAGGACAAGGAAGAGGCTCTGCCTCTGATCCGCCGGTTCTACAAGCTGGGCTTCAATATTGAGGCCACTGTGGGCACCGCTATGTTCCTGAAGCGCAACGGTATCCGTACCCATGCGCTGGCCAAGATCAGCGACGGCAGCGACGAGATCCCCAGCGCACTGCGCCAGGGCCACATCGCCTACTTCATCAACACCAAGGATCCCGGTGCCAGCGAGAACGACGGCCAGAAGCTGCGTCAGGTGGCTACCGAGTACAACGTGACCATGTTCACCTCTCTGGACACCGTCAAGGCTCTGCTGGATGTTCTGGAAGAGACCACGCTGACCATCTCTACCATCGATGCTTAAGTGGTAATTCCACTGTAGGGTGGGGGCTTGCCTCCACCAGGGATGCAAAGCATCCCAACGTCTGGAAGGACGTTCCCATATCAAAAAAAGACCCGGTGCGGACGGTGGGGGCAAGCCCCCACCCTACACTGGGTTTGCTGTAAAAGGGGATATTATGAAACAAAGCATTTTCGAGATCCGCAGCAACGAAGCGCTGACGGATTCTGTCTATAAAATGGTCCTCTCCGGTGATACATCCGATATTACCAACTGCGGCCAGTTCGTGAACATCCAGCTGGACGGACTGTTCCTGCGCCGTCCCATCTCCGTCTGCGATTACGACAGCGAAACCCTGACCATCGTTTACAAGGTGGTCGGCAAGGGTACCGAGGCTATGTCCGCCATGGTTCCCGGCACCAAGCTGGACATCCTCACCGGCCTGGGCAACGGCTATGACTTAGAGTTGGCCGGAGAGAAGCCCGTACTGCTGGGCGGCGGCGTTGGCGTGCCTCCCATGTACAATCTGGCTAAGAAGCTGATCGCGTTGGGCAAGGAAGTCAAGGTGATTCTGGGCTTCAACACCGCCAGCGAGATCTTCTACGAGGAAGAATTCAAAGCACTGGGCTGTGATGTGACGGTCACCACCGTGGATGGCAGCTACGGTGTCAAGGGCTTCGTCACCGATGCCCTACCAGAAACCTATACGTATTTCTATACCTGCGGTCCCGAGCCTATGCTGAAGGCTGTCTACCGGGCCTCCAAGACCTCCGGCCAGATGAGCTTCGAGGAGCGCATGGGCTGCGGCTTCGGTGCCTGCATGGGCTGCTCCTGCAAGACCCTGACGGGCTACAAGCGGATCTGCAAGGAAGGCCCCGTCATGAAGAAGGAGGAGATCTTATGGGAAGCTTAAAGGTTAATCTTTGCGGCATTGAGCTGGACAATCCCGTGATTCCTGCCTCCGGCACCTTTGGCTACGGCTATGAATTTGCGGAGCTGTACGATATCAACGAGCTGGGCACCTTCTCCTTCAAGGGAACCACCAAAGATCCCCGGTTCGGCAACCCCACGCCCCGGATCGCGGAATGCACCAGCGGTATGATCAATGCCGTTGGCCTGCAGAATCCCGGTGTGGAGAAGGTCATCGCCGAGGAACTGCCCAAGCTGGCAAAATGCTTCCACAAGCCGGTCATGGCCAACGTTTCCGGTTTTTCTGTGGAGGATTACGCTTACACCTGTGAAAAACTGGACAAGGAAGAACAGGTGGGCTGGCTGGAAGTCAACGTATCCTGCCCCAATGTCCACGGCGGCGGCATGAGCTTCGGCACCCAGCCGGAGGCGGCCGCGGAAGTGACCCGGGCGGTGAAGGCTGTCACCACCAAGCCTGTCATCATTAAACTTTCCCCCAATGTCACCGACATTGTTTCCATCGCCAAGGCCTGCGAAGATGCTGGCGCTGACGGCATCAGCCTGATCAATACCATGCTGGGTATGCGCATCAATCTGCGGACCCGCAAGTCCATCATTGCCAACAAGATGGGCGGCTTCTCCGGTCCTGCCATTTTCCCTGTGGCTGTCCGGATGGTCTACCAGGTGGCAAATGCCGTATCCATTCCCGTGGTTGGCATGGGCGGCGTCAGTTCTGCCGAGGATGTCATCGAAATGATGCTGGCGGGCGCTACTGCTGTCGAAGTGGGCGCGGCCAATCTGGTGAACCCCTACATCTGCCGTGATATCGTTCGGGACCTGCCCGAGGTCATGGCCAAATACCGTATCAACAATTTAAGTGAAATTATAGGAGGCGCAAAATAATGGGTAAGGACGTAATCGTAGCATGTGACTTCGCTTCTGCAGAAGCCACCTTCGCATTCCTGGACAAGTTCGCAAACTGCAGCCGCAAGCCCTTCTTGAAGATCGGCATGGAGCTGTACTATGCAGAGGGCCCCAGCATTGTCAAGGAGATCAAGGCCCGTGGCCACAAGATCTTCCTGGATCTGAAGCTGCATGATATCCCCAACACCGTCAAGAAGGCCATGGCAGTTCTTTCTAACCTGGATGTGGACATCACCAACCTCCACGCTGCCGGTACCACCGCCATGATGAAGGGCGCTCTGGAAGGCCTGACCCGTCCCGATGGCACCCGTCCTCTGCTGATCGCTGTTACCCAGCTGACCTCCACCGACCAGGAAGCTATGGAGCGGGATCTGCTGATCAAAGAGCCCATTGATGAAGTGGTCATGCACTACGCTGAGACCGCCAAGAACGCCGGTCTGGACGGTATTGTCTGCTCTCCTCTGGAGGCTGGCAAGGTTCACGGCCGCTGCGGTGAGAACTTCCTGACCATCACCCCCGGTGTCCGTTTTGCTGACGGCGACATCGGCGACCAGAAGCGCGTCATGACTCCCGCTGCTGCCAAGGAGATCGGTTCTGACTACATCGTGGTTGGCCGTCCCATTACCGCTGCTGCTGACCCCGTGGCCGCTTACGAGCGCTGCGTGGCTGAGTTCTGCGATTGATTAGATAATATGCGTAGGGCGGGGTCATGACCCCGCCGACGCACTATCGATATGCAAACGTGAAGCGAGTTGCGTAGATTTATGACGGATAAAATATCTTGGCTGGGCAGTGGTCCTGCCTGATCGGCGGGGTCATGACCCCGCCCTACAATAAAATCATAAGGAGATAGAATCATGGAAGCCTACAAGAGAGAGTTTATTGAGTTCCTGCAGGGTGCCGGTGTTCTGAAGTTCGGTGACTTCACCGCAAAGTCCGGCCGTAAGATCCCTTATTTCGTCAATGCCGGTATGATCAAGACCGGTGACCAGATCACCAAGATGGGCGAGTTCTATGCCAAGGCTTACTTCGACAAGCTGGGCAAGAAGGAAGCTGTCCTCTACGGCCCCGCTTACAAGGGCATCTCCCTGTCCATTTCCGCTGCTGTTGCCCTGTCCAAGAACGGCCTGAATGTGCCCTTCTTCTTCAACCGTAAGGAAGTCAAGGACCACGGCGAAGGCGGCACCTTTGTTGGCTATGTTCCTCAGGCCGGTGAAGAGATCGTCATTATCGAGGATGTCATCACCGCCGGTACCGCTATCCGGGAGTCCATGGAGATCCTGAAGCATCTGGAAGGCACCAAGGTTATTGCCACCTTCATCATGGTTGACCGCAAGGAGAAGGGCCAGACCGAGAAGGGCGCTATGCAGGAGATCGAGGAGCAGTTTGGCTTCCCCGTCTACTCCGTCGTGGATGTCTATGACATCATCGAGTACCTGGAAGAGGACCCCGCCAATGAGGAGAACGTTACCCGGATCAAGAACTACCTGGCCGTGAACGGAGCAAAGTAATGAAGAATCTGATGAACATTACCGATCTGACCGTCGAAGAGATCGACGAGCTGATCGCGGTTGCGGAAGATATTATTGCGAATCCTGTAAAATATCAGGATGCCTGCCGCCATAAGCTGCTGGCCACCCTGTTCTTTGAGCCCTCCACCCGTACCCGTCTGAGCTTCGAATCTGCCATGCACCGCCTGGGCGGCAGCGTGGTGGGCTTCAGCGAAGCCGGTTCCTCCTCTTCTGCCAAGGGCGAGAGCCTGTCTGATACGGTTCAGACTGTGGGCTGCTATGCCGATATCATCGCCATGCGCCATCCCAAGGAAGGCGCTCCCGTGGTGGCGGCCCGCCGGGCGGGTGTGCCCATCATCAATGCCGGCGATGGTGCCCACAACCATCCCACCCAGACCCTGACAGACCTGCTGACCATCTGGCGCTGCAAGAAGCGGTTTAACGATCTGACCATCGGTCTGTGCGGCGACCTGAAGTTTGGCCGTACCGTCCACTCCCTGGTGGGTGCCATGGCCCGGTATACGGGTATCAAATTCGTCTTCATTGCCCCTGAAGAGCTGCGCTTCCCCCGCTACATCATTGAGGATGAACTGGAAAGCCGGGGCATCGAGTACAAGGAAGTTGCCACCATGGAAGAGGTCATGCCCGAGTTGGATGTGCTGTACATGACCCGCGTCCAGCGTGAGCGGTTCTTCAACGAGGCCGACTATATCCGTCTGAAGGATACCTATATCCTGACCCCCGACAAGCTGGTCCCTGCCAAGGAGGATATGATCGTCATGCATCCGCTGCCCCGTGTCAATGAGATTTCCGTTGCTGTGGACGACGATCCCCGGGCTATGTATTTCCCCCAGGCCAAGAACGGTATGTTCATCCGTATGGCTCTGATCCTGAAAATGCTGGAGGTGACGGTATGAACATCGGACACATTGAAAACGGCATCGTCCTGGACCACATCACCGCCGGAAACGGCATGAACATCTACAATGTGCTGAATCTGGGCAAGCTGGACTGCACCGTGGCTCTGATCAAAAACGCCGACAGCCCCAAGATGGGCAAGAAGGACATCATCAAGATCAGCACCCACATGGACATCGACCTGGACATTCTGGGCTATCTGGATCCCGGAATTACCGTCAACATCATCCATGACGGCATCGTGGCCGAGCAGCGTCACGTGGCCCTGCCCCAGCGCGTGGTGGGTGTCATCAAGTGCAAAAACCCCCGCTGCATCACTTCCGTAGAGCGGGAGATCGTGCATGAGTTTAAGCTGACAGACCCCGTCAAGAAGGTCTACCGCTGCATTTACTGCGAGCAGAAAGCATAAGCGGGCATGTGCCCGTGGACAATGGCGTGCCTGATGGCTGAGCATTCAACCACAGCCGGGAGGCCCGCCCGGTTCGATACATGGTAATTATCTGACAAAAAAGCTCCGACGAAAGTCGGAGCTTTTTGTACACTGTAAAATAAATGTTTTGTATGGAAATGGTTACGAAATGGAATTGGATTATTTTATACTTCCTTCTCAAAAATCAGATCCATCTCTTGCGTATGTCCTGTACCTCGCTGTTTTGTGGGAATAAAACCAACATATCTCCATCCATTTTCGGCTCTTTTGTTAATAATCGAACGGTAATTCTCGATGCTATATTTATTACCAGATCCAAAACCCCAGCCACCAAAATCACAGCAAACTGTTTCGTATTCATATTTGTACATTGCATATCCCCCTATAAATTGTCTTTCTCATTGTAAGGTTATCACACCATAAGAAAATTGTCAAAGATAAAGAAAAATGCTGAATGCCAGGTAAATTTAGCATTCAGCATTTATCATTTCGCATTTTATTATCCCTGATACCGGGGCTCGCAGGTCAGATTCACGCCCAGACGCTTGAAGGTCCGCTCGTCCACGGCCGACAGAATCACGGAGGAGTGGACATCGCAGCCCCGGAGCTTGCCCAGCTGCTGCATGGCCAGGGCCGCCATGGGGTTGGTGGAGGCGGAGATGGACAGGGCAATGAGGGTCTCGTCGGTATGGAGCCGGGGATTCCGGTTGCCCAGATGGTTGGTTTTTAGCATTTGGATAGGCTCCAGGACGATGGGAGAGATCATGTGCAGATCGTCCGGCAGACCGCCCAGCTTTTTCAGGGCGTTCAGCAGCAGGGCAGAGGAGGCGCCCAGCAGGTCGGAGGTCCGGCCGGTGACGATGGTGCCGTCGGGCAGCTCCATGGCGGCGGCTGCATCGCCCGTCTCTTCTGCACGGGCCAGAGCAGGCTCTACCACCTTGCGGTCAGCTGCGGTGATGCCGGCCTTCTTCATCAGCAGCTCCAGCTTGCGGATGGCTTCTTCCACGTTTTTGCCCTTTTTCTGGTCACACAGGGCTTCGTAATAGCGGCGGAGGATCTCCTGCCGGGAGGCGTAGCGGGCGGCTTCGTCATCCACGATGCAGTTGCCCACCATGTTGACACCCATATCCGTGGGGGACTTGTAGGGACAATGGCCCAGGATCTTTTCGAAGATGGCAACGAGAACGGGATAGGCTTCCACGTCCCGGTTGTAGTTGACGGTGGTGACCCCATAGGCATCTAAGTGGAAGGGATCGATCATGTTCACATCGTTCAAATCCGCGGTAGCGGCCTCATAGGCCAGGTTCACGGGGTGATTGATGGACAGGTTCCAGATGGGGAAGGTTTCAAACTTAGCGTAGCCTGCGGTGATGCCCCGCTCATGCTCGTGATACAGCTGGCTTAAGCAGGTGGCCAGCTTGCCGCTGCCGGGGCCGGGGGCGGTGACCACCACCAGAGAACGGCTGGTCTCAATGTAATCGTTCTTGCCAAAGCCGTTTTCACTGACGATGTTGGCGGTGTTGTTTGGATAGCCCTCGATATCGTAATGGTGATAGACCTTGATTCCCAATCCCTCCAGACGGGACTGGAAGGCCTTGGCCAGATTCTGATTATGGAAGCGGGTCAGGACCACGCTGGAAACATACAGACCGAAGCCACGGAAAACGTCGATGAGCCGGATCACATCCCGGTCATAGGTGATGCCCAGGTCGCCGCGAACCTTGTTCTTTTCGATATCATCTGCGTTGATGACGATGATCATCTCCACCTGATCCTTCAGCTGCAGCAGCATCCGCAGCTTGCTGTCCGGCTGGAAGCCGGGGAGCACCCGGGAGGCATGGTTGTCGTCATAGAGCTTGCCGCCGAATTCCAGGTACAGCTTACCGCCGAACTGGGCGATCCGGTCACGAATATGGGCAGACTGCATCTGCAAATACTTGTCGTTGTCAAATGCCAATTTGGCCATAGTATCGCCTCTTTCAAAAATCACTACCCTTTATTTTACTGCATTCGGCGAAAAATAGCAAGTGGAATCCGTTGTATTTTTCATGGAGCACAGGCAGCTGACAAATTCTGACATTACACCTTGTGTCTGTGGAGAGACAGTGCTATAATGAAACTATCTATATCCATTTTGGAGGTGTATGAAATGGAATTTTCTGTCAACCATCCACTGCTTTTCCTGCTGGCGGGCTTCCTGGTGGCTGTGGTTTTGGCCCAGTCGGTCTACTTTCTGGTGAAGGCCCTGCGCCGCAGCAAGCAGATCGGAATGGACCAGACGAAGATCAAAAAGACCATCAAGACGGCTGCGGTGTTCACCATCGCTCCGGCGGTGTCCATTGTTATCAGCGTTATCACTCTGAGCAAGAGCCTGGGCCTGCCGCTGCCCTGGCTGCGGCTGAGTGTGGTGGGTTCTCTCAGCTACGAGGCCATTGCGGCATCCAACGCCGTCAGCGCCATGGGCCTGACTCTGGGTAAGATCGACCATCTGACGGCCCAGCAGTTCGTGAATATCACCCTGGTCATGACCATTTCCATCATGCTGGGTATCTGGCTGGTTCCTGCCATTGGCAAAAAGCTGCTGAAGGGCATGTCCAGCCTGGAAAACCGGGATAAGAAGTGGGCGGATATTTTCCAGAACGCCATGTTCATCGGTATGATTGCGGCTTTCCTGGGATTCGTGTTCTGCGATTTCTCCCGGCTGTGGATCCCCGGTGACTACACGCCTACCTCCGGCCTGGTGCCTGTGGCAGTCATGGCGGTGGCGGCTGTGGTGATGGTGGTCTGCGGACTGCTGATGAAAAAGCCTAAGTTTGCCTGGTTGGGGGATTATGCGCTGCCCATCTCTCTGATTTTGGGTATGGCTTCTGCGATCCCCATCACCGCCTGGCTGGGCTAAGGAGGTACGGACATGAAAAAAGAAATGAGCTATATTGATTCTGTTTATCGTGACGGTACCATCTGGAACCTGTCCGTCATGGTTCTGCTGCTGGCCTTTCCTCTGACGGTGGCGGCCATCTTTGGCGCGGCTCCCGACTGGAAGGCACTGGGTATCGGTCTGGTGGCAACGGCCCCCATGTACTGGGCGGTTGGCACCATCGAGACCATCACCTTCGTTCCCATGCTGGGTGCCGGTGGTTCTTACTTAAGTTTCGTTACCGGTAACATTTCCAACCTGAAGCTGCCCTGTGCCATCAATGCGCTGGAGCAGAACGGTGTCAGCGCCAACTCCGAGGAGGGCGAGATCATCTCCACCATTGCCATCGCTACATCCTCCATTGTGACTACCATCATTATCATCCTCGGCGTTATCTGCATCGTGCCGCTGACGCCGATCCTGGAGGCTCCTGTGCTGGCTCCTGCCTTCGAGCAGATGCTGCCGGCCTTGTTTGGCGGCTTGGGCGTAGCCTTCGTCAGCAAGAACTGGAAGCTTGCCATTGCTCCTGTGCTTCTGATGCTGGTGCTGTTTATCTTTATCCCGGCCCTGGATGCAGGTACCGTAGGCATCATGGTTCCTGTTTCTGTGGTATTCACTATCGCCGTAGCCCGGGTGCTGTACAAGAGGGGAGTGCTGTAATATGATCGGATACATTATTTTGTTCCTGCTGGCGCTGTTCGTGGCGGTCATTGCGGTTCGCACCATTCGGTTCAAGCCCAAGGCCCAGCCTGTGGTTTCTGATGAAGAATATAAGTTCGACAAGGAAGCCGCGGTAGATGCTCTGGCCCAGCTGGTGCGCTGCAAGACCGTCTCCTACAATGACCATTCTCTGGAAGATGACGCGGAGTTTGACAAGCTGATCGCCCTGCTTCCGGGGCTGTATCCCCGGGTGTTCGATGTCTGCTCTGTGAATCAGCTGCCGGACCGGGCGCTGCTGCTGCGCTGGCCCGGTAAGCATCCCGGGGACCCGGCGGTGCTGATGGCACACTACGATGTGGTGCCTGTGAATGAAGAAAACTGGGAGAAGCCTCCCTTTGCAGGTATCCTGGAGGACGGCATCCTTTGGGGCCGGGGCACCCTGGATACCAAGGTCACCTTCAATGGTATTTTCTCCGCGGCAAACTACCTGATCGCCAAGGGCTTCCAGCCGGAGAATGATATCTACTTCGCCTTCTCCGGAGGGGAAGAGGTCAACGGTAAGGGCGCACCCAACATTGTTCAGTATTTTATCGACCACAATATCCAGCCCGCCATCGTTGTGGACGAGGGCGGCGCCGTAGTGGAGAATGTATTCCCCGGCGTGAAACAGCCCTGCGGTCTTATCGGTATCGCGGAGAAGGGTATGATGAACGCCCAGTACCGTACTGTTTCCGCCGGCGGCCATGCCTCCGCACCCAAGCCCCATACTCCTGTAGGTGTGCTGGCCGCAGCCTGCAAGCGGGTAGAGGACCATCCCTTCAAGGCCCACATCGAAGGTCCTGCGGCACAGATGTTTGACACTCTGGGGCGCTACTCCAACCTGCTGTACCGTGTGATCTTCGCCAACATGTGGTGCTTCGGCTGGGTCATCGACCTGCTGGGCCGCAAATCCGGCGGTGAGATGAACGCGCTGGTCCGTACCACCGTGGCGTTTACCCAGATGGAGGGCAGCTCCGCCCGGAACGTGATTCCTCCGGAGGCCAAGATGGTTGCTAATATGCGACTGAATCCCCATGACAGCGTAGCTTCCGCCCTGGCGTACTTAAAAAAGACCGTCAAGGATCCCAGTGTGGAAATTACGGCGCTGGAATCCTTTGAACCCAGCCCGATTTCTGAGACCGGATGCCCCGCCTGGGACAAAGTAGCCTCTGCAGTGGCTTCCACCTGGAAGGGCTGTATCGTGTCTCCTTACCTGATGGTCCAGTGCTCCGATTCCCGGCATTACGGTAAGATCTCCAACCATGTGTACCGGTTCTCCGCCATGGATATGACAGCGGAGGAACGCTCCACCATTCACGGAAACAACGAACGCATCCGTGTTGAAAGCATAGCCAAGGCTGTGGAATTCTACATCCGGCTGATGAAGCAGTGTTAAAAACAAAGAGAAGGGGAGAGCTGCAGCGTGGCTCTCCCCTCTGTGTTTTGCCAGAGTCGAAATATGTCCCATGTAGGGGAGTGGCATTGTTCCTCACATCTGGCAGCATAATAGAGGCTTATTCGATCTGAACTGTGAAAATGCCAATATGCTGCTTCTGTATATGCACGGTAACGCTGCGGGCGGGGCAATGCCCCGCCCCTACAATGTGTGTGAGATTTATAAGAAAAATGATGATTCTCCACGGAAAAAGAAAATCCCGGCAGCCGTAGCTGCCGGGTATTTTCATTAGGAATTTAAGTAAGTCCTTTGCTTAGAAAGCACGCTTCTTGTTCAGGTAGAACATGACAGCCAGAGCGCTGGCGGACAGGCCCAGAACGAAGATGGGAGCAAAGATGGTGTCACCGGTCTTGGGGTTGGAAGAGTCAGCGGTGTAGGTGCCGCGGGCGGTGACGTTGGTAGCCATGACGTTGATGAAGACGTAGTTCTCCTGACGTGCCTGATCCAGGTTGATGAAGGTGTCATACTTACCGGAGTCGGTAACAAAGTTCAGAGCCCAGTTGCCCTTGCCCATGTACAGACCGTCCAGGATGATGCCCTTGTTGGAATCAGTGGCGTAGTAGTAATCGTCAACGATGGTCAGGGTCTCACTCAGAGAAACGGTGTTGTCCAGAGCAATGGTATCATTGATCTTGATGGTCTTGGCAGGAACGTCGACCTTGTTGTTGACATAGATGTTCAGGTAGATGTCCCAGGGGAACTTGTTGGCGGGAGTGGTAGCTTCGGGCTCGGTGGGCTTGGGCTCTTCCTGGACCTTCTTGTTGGTCAGAACGAAAGAAACGGTGTCACCCTCGGGGACCTGGCCTTCGTAACCAACGTTGGTCTGATACAGATGGCTCCAGACCTTGGTGCAGGTGTAGTTAGCCTGCCAGTCGTTGCTTCTGTCGAAGACATGGTAGTACAGGATGTCCTTGGCATTGGCCAGCTCATCCTTGGGAGTGAAGGAACCGGACTTGACGACCTCGCCGCTCTCAGCGTACTTCAGTTCCCAGGCGATGTCCTTGCGGACGACGGGAGCCTGAGTTTCAGCGGGAGCCTGGGTCTCAGTGGGGGGAGTAGTGGCTTCAATAGCGATGTGAACACCGCGGTCACCGGGGACCATCTTGGTGTCCATGGTTGCTTCGCCCTTGCCTTCGGCGTAGTAGATGTAGGGATTACCGCTAACGGCATAGCCGGTCATATCGAAACCGGAAGCATTCAACAGTTCCTGAACGGTATTGCCAGCATCAGAAATAGCAACGTTTGCATTTTCGTGGATGACTGCGCCGTCCTTCTTGATAACGACCTTAGTCACGCTTGCAGCAGAAGCTGCGAAGGGCACTGCAGAAACCAGCAGAATTGCCACGAGAACGAGGCTCATCAGCTTTTTCATTGCATTTTTCATTGTTTTCAAACCTCCTAATGAAATATGTACGTTTTTGAAATTTTTGCCGGTCATCAAGATCGTCGCCCTCGGAAGAGTCCGGGGACATCCGCAGGCCAGTCCTGCGCCAGCATCTGTTTCATACACGCATTATAACCTATCTTTGTCATTTCGTCAATAGGAAAATTACAAAATATTACAAAAACATTTACGGATTTTAACATTTAAAGAATTCTTAAGAAACAAAAAGCCTATAATACCGGGATTTTTTTCTTGCGGCGAAATATAAAAGTTACAAAATGATACCAAAATGTGAAACAGAAAAATGGCCGGATTATTCTACGCCTGCGTCTGGCCGGGAAACAAAATAAACGTTTTTTGTGGTTATCCCTTTTAATAAGCAAACATCGGAATCAAAATGGAAATATGCACCTACTGTAGGGCGGCTTGCCTTCAAGCCGCCGCTTTGCACGCAGATTTACCCTTTTTGCGGCGGGCTGAGGGCAGCCCGCCCTACTGTGGTATATTCAAATAGATACGGTGCTTATTTAAGGTGATAACCACAACGTTTTTTTATAACAAAGTTGACAAATCAACAAAAGCTTGTTATGATACATGAGGTTGAGAGATCAACATTAACGGAGGTAAGAAATCATGGAAACCAGATATGAAGCGTTTTCTTCCGCCATCTCCTGTATGTACCATGATATTCAGAAGATCGAACGGACAGAAATGTCCGGATATGGACTGAAGGGCCCGCATGCCCAGTGCCTGCTGGCCATGGGCCGGCATCCGGAGGGGATCACTGCAGCTCAGCTGTGTGAGGTTTGCGAAAAGGATAAGGCTGCCATTTCCCGCATTCTGGCAGAGCTGGAGCAGGCTGGGATGGTCCTTCGCAATACCCGGAACGGGAACCGTTACCGGGCCTTGCTGACGCTGACAGAGCAGGGAAAGGCTGCGGCTCAGACGGTGGTGGAAAAGGCCCGGATGGCGGTGGAGCTGGCAGGAAAGGGTTTGGAGGATGCGGAGCGGGAGCTATTTTACCGGGTACTGGCGAAGATTGCCGGTAATCTGCATGCTATCTGCCGGGAGGGCTTGTCAAAGGCCTGAGGAAGCGTATAACACAATATATATTTAAAAGGAGAATACGATGAGCGTAAGGATCATTACGGATTCTACCGTCGACTTGAAGCCTACCATTCAGGAAAAGGTAACGGCGGTTCCCTTGTCCGTTCGCTTTGGCGAACAGGAGTTTCAGGATGGTGTGACCATCACCCCGAAGAAGTTTTATGAAATACTGGCAGCGGCCGAAGAACTGCCTACCACAAGCCAGCCCACTCCCGCGGCCTTTGAGGATGCCTTTCGGGAAGCGGTAGAGGCTGGTGATGAGGTGGTGTGCATCACCATCGCATCCAAGCTGTCCGGTACCTATCAAAGCGCAACCATTGCCGCAGAGGAGTTCCCGGGCAAGGTTTTTGTAGTGGACAGCCGCACAGCTGCCATTGGCGCAGGTGTCCTGGCGGAGTATGCCCTGACCCTGGCAGAAAGCGGAATGAGCGGCCGGGAGATTCTGGGCGAATTGATCGTTGCCCGGAAAAAGATCCGGCTGTATTTTATGGTAGATACCCTGGAATATCTGAAAAAGGGCGGCCGGCTGAATTCTGCAGTGGCTGTGGTAGGCGGACTGCTGAATATCAAGCCCATCCTGCAGGTGAATCAGAACGGAGAAATCGAAATGCTGAGTACCGCCCGGGGAATGAAAAAGGCATTTTCCGCACTGACGGAGCTGTTTGCCAAGAACGGCGGTCCGGATCTGGCCAAACCTGCACTTATGGGCTTTACGGGAACGAATGCTGAAAATCTGGCAAAATACCGGGAAGAGAATTTGGATATCTGGCCCGAAAATACCGCGCAGACCATCATTGGTGCTGCCATCGGTGTCCATGTAGGCCCGGGCGCGGTTGCTGTTGCATATTTCAGCGTTGAATAAGAAAATGATAGGTATAGAAACAGGCAGCCATGAAAATGGCTGCCTGTTTTTTGTGCAGAGTATACTCCGGACAATGGGTCATAGCAGGATAAACCTTTATCGTATTTTTGCCTTATAATAAATTTTAGTTATAAATGTTGAAAAATATTGAACGAAATATGAAGGAATTTGTTGACATTAACGAACGGCGGAGTTATAATGTACAGCAACAGCAGGGTGCGCCAACATTGTTGCTGTGGACTTTTTCTTGTCATCCGCGCTTGCGGGGACAACAAATTTAATAGGAGGATGTAGTATGATTAGCTTCTTTGTATGTCTGGCGATTCTCATTGGCGGATACTTTATTTATGGCAAATATGTATCCAACGTTTTCGGTCCCGATGACCGGGAAACTCCTGCAATCACCATGGAAGACGGCGTTGACTATGTTGTCATGCCTACCTGGAGAATTTTCCTGATCCAGCTTCTGAACATTGCAGGCCTTGGCCCCATCTGGGGTGCTGTGGGTGGTGCAATGTGGGGCCCCAGCGTCTTCCTGTGGATCACCTTCGGTACCATTTTCGTCGGTGCTGTCCATGACTTCGCTTCCGGTTTCATGTCCATGCGTCACGAGGGCAAGAGTGTTCCCGAACTGACCGGTATGTACATGGGCAATACCATGAAGCAGGTTATGCGTGTGTTCTCCACCATTCTGCTGTTCATGGTTGGTGTCGTGTTCGCTGTTGGTCCCGCTGGTCTTCTGACCTATCTGGGTGGCCAGGCTGGTGGCGGCGGTCTGCTGGTCAACAAGACCTTCTGGCTGACTGTCATCTTCATTTACTTCTTCATCGCAACTTTCCTGTCCATTGACAAGATCATCGGCAAGCTGTATCCTGTCTTCGGCATCTGCCTGATCATCATGGCGATTGGCGTTGGCTTTGGTACCATTGTTAAGGGTTACACGATCCCCGAAATCTTCCCCCTGCGCAATATGCATCCCGGCGGAACCGGCATTTTCCCCGCAATGTTCATCTCCGTGGCCTGCGGCGCTGTTTCCGGTTTCCACTCCACCCAGTCTCCCATCATGGCCCGTTGCTGCAAGAGTGAGAAGATGTCTCACATGGTCTTCTACGGCGCAATGGTCTGTGAAGGCATCATCGCTCTGGTTTGGGCAGCTGCCTCCTGCGCTCTGTTCAGCATCGAGGGCGGTCTGATGACCGGCCTGAAGGAAGCTATGGCTATGGGCCAGGCTGCCTGTGTTTACGACATCTGCTATACCACTATGGGTGGCTTCGGCGCGATCCTGGCTATGCTGGGTGTTATTGCCTGCCCCATCTCTTCCGGCGACACCGCATTCCGTTCCGCTCGTCTGACGATTGCTGACGCTCTGAATCTGGAGCAGAAGAGCATTAAGAACCGTATCCTGGTGACCGTTCCCCTGCTGGGCCTGGGCGTTCTGGTCTCTCAGCTGGATTACAACGCAATCTGGAACTACTTCGCTTCCACCAACCAGATCCTGGCTGCCATCGTTCTGTGGACTGCTGCCTTCTATCTCCGTCATGAGGGCAAGAAGGATCTCATCTGCGCCATTCCCGCTGCCTTTATGACCGCAGTTACCCTGACCTTCGTCTTCAACAGCAACCTGTATCTGGGCGGTATTTCCTTCCTGCCTCCCATCTCCGCTTATCTGGGTGTTGGCATCGCCGTTGTTCTGTTTGCCCTGTATGTTGTCAAGGCCCCCAAGGGTGCAAAAGCAGCTAAGTAAACAAATTCGTTTTTCATAAGAAAGGAATCAGCCTATGTACATTCCCCCCAAAGCCCTGTCCGAAAAAAAACTGCCGCCGGAAAAGCTCCGGCCTGACAGAAAATGCTGTGCCGAATATGAGGACTTCGGTCTGGGTGATGAGGCATTGTACTTGGAATACCTGGCCTGCAGCCGGATGGCATATATTCCCTTGTCCGCAATTGAACGGGTATATAAGCGTCTGGGTGTGAGCAAGGGGTTCTTTGAAGGCAAGATGTATGGAACCCTTTGCTACCTGGTCGTCCGTTATGACGGCAAGGAGAAAGCGTTCCGCTTTACCCATGAAGAGAATTTGGATGCCATTCTGGATGCCTTCCGCCAAAAGACTTCGATCCCGGTGGGAAAGGTTTAACTGCAGTTTGTCTGAATAATGAAATTTAATATAGCGCCGCAGTCCACGGACTGCGGCGCTTATTGTTTATTTGGCCAGAGCAGCATTCTTCTTGGCAGTCTTCAGGAAGATGCCCAGGAACAGAACGGCGAAGATCGCGCCGCCGACCAGAGCGATGGGATAGTAGACCTCATAGGACAGGCCCATGGGTGTCCACAGCAGGCCCATGCATTCAGGAGCTGCGATGAAGTAGGTCATGGAAACTGCGGACATGAAGGTTGCGGGGATGGTGCAGATCCAATGGTTCCGCTTGTTGTTGGACAGGTACATGGCAGCGGCCCACAGAGCAATCATAGCCAGAGTCTGGTTAGCCCAGGTGAAGTAGCGCCAGATGATGGAGTAGTCGATCTGGCAGATCAGGGCACCGATGCCCAGAATAGGAGCAGTCAGCAGCATGCGCTTCTTCCAGCCGCCCTGGTCAATGCCGAACCAGTCAGCGATGGTCAGACGGGCGGAGCGGTAAGCGGTATCACCGGAGGTGATGGGGCAGGCGATAACGCCCAGCATAGCCAGGATGCCGCCGAGCTTGCCCATGGTGGTGTTGCAGATCTCGTAAACAACAGCGTTGACACCGGCACCTGCTTCCAGCAGAGCCTGGGAATCCTCGTAGAAGGAAACACCGGCAGCGGCCCAAACCAGAGCGATAATGCCTTCGGCGACCATGGCGCCGTAGAAGATCTTGTGGCCCTGCTTCTCAGAGGTGCAGCAGCGGGCCATCATGGGGGACTGGGTTGCGTGGAAGCCGGAGATAGCGCCGCAGGCCACGGTCAGGAACATGAAGGGCCAGATATTGGTGCCCTTGGCATGGAAGTTGCCAAAGTTGTTCCACAGTTCGGGCATCTGATAATCACCGGAGAACAGCAGAACACCGGCGACACCGAAGGCCATGAACAGCAGGCAGAAGCCGAACAGGGGATAAACCTTGCCGATAACAGCATCGATGGGAACGAAGGTGGCGATGAAGTAGTAAACGATGATGACCCACAGCCAGAAGTTGGCATCCAGAGCCTCGGGAGTCAGCATAGCCAGCAGGCCGGCGGGGCCCTTGGAGAAGACGACACCGACCATGACCAGCAGGATCACGGAGAAGACACGCATAACGGTCAGCATGGTCTTACCCAGGTAGATACCGGTGATCTCGGAAATGGAGGCACCCTTATGGCGCATGGAGATCATGCCGCTGAAGTAGTCGTGGACAGCACCGGCGAAAATAGTACCGAAAACGATCCACAGGTAAACAACAGGTCCGAACAGAGCGCCGTTCAGAGCACCGAAGATGGGGCCCAGGCCAGCGATGTTCAGCAGCTGGATCAGGAAAATTCTCCAGCCTTTCATGGGAACGAAGTCAACGCCGTCGTTGATCTCGTTTGCGGGAGTGATGCGGTCGTCAGGACCAAAGACTTTGTCAACATATTTGCCGTAGAATATGAAGCCAATGATCAGGATTGCGACTGCAGCGATAAATGTAACCATAGTGTTCCTCCTCTATTTTGTTTTTCCTAAGGGGGTGTGCAAGGCACCTCGTTAGTTGACACAATTATAGTATGAAAAAAGAGGAGGAGCAACCAAGAAGCGGTAAAGAGCAAGGTTTTGCATGCCAAAGGAGTCGGTCGGAAATTGGATATTATGACCAACGAAATAAAAATAAACTGCTGATAAACTATTTAAATCGCATAACAAAATACGGCAAAATATTGCAGCACGGCACCCAGCACCACAAAGATATGGAATACAGAGTGCATCCATTTGCGTTTCTTTCCCAGGCCGTAGAGGATAGAGCCGACGGTATAGGCGATACCGCCGGAAAGCAGCAGCAGGAAACCGGAAAGCTGCATGACCTGCAGGGTCTGTCTCCAGAAGGGGATCACGGCCCAGCCCATGCCGATGTAGCAGCTCATGGCAAAGACGCTGTATTTATGCAGATCGATGGCGGTCAGCGTAGCGCCGGTCAGAGCCAGCACCCATTCAAAAATGAACAGTCCCCAGCCGAGCGTGGGGTAGGATGGGCGGATGGCAGAGAGGACTACCGCGGTATAGGTTCCGGCGATGAGAAAATAGATGGTACAGTGGTCGATGACCTGCAGGACTTTTTTACCCAGACCGGGAGCCAGGCCGTGGTAAACGCTGGAGATGGTGAACATGGTGATGAAAGTGGTGCCGTATATGGTGCAGCTTACGATACCATAATAATGATCGTTCAGCGCGGCCCGGACCACGCAGGTCAGCAGTACCACAACGCCAAGGGCTCCGCCGACAATGTGGGTGATCATATTCATCAGTTCTTCGCCCCGGGTGTAGTCCGGGAGCTTTCGGTCACATAATCTGGTTCGCTTCATTGGGAATACCAGCCTTTCGGAAGGAGATGCTGTTATGATAGCACATTTTACACAAAAGTAACCCTACCGTGGAGCTGGGTACTCTCTTTTGTGGAGAAAATGGGATTCTACTGCCAGTAGAATCCTGTTTGGGGTTGACAAATGTACGCCGATGGAATACAATCTACGGGTAACCACGGCTGAGGTCGCGCAGGCCATCAGTACCGCTCCGGTCCGGCAATTGCCGGGGCAGGGAAAGGGACCCGCGCCGAAGGATCTGCCTGATGCCAAACAGGGAGATTCTGGGGCCGCGCAGAATATGCGCGGAACTGTCATCCACAAAAGGATGTTGTGCTGCCGGGACGAACGGGAATCGTTTGCCCTGTGCTGCATGCACAGGGTTTTTTGTTGAGAAAATATAAATCACCTGAGAGAGGATAAGATAGACCATGAAGAAGACACCCTTTATCACACTGGAAAAGGCGAAGGAGATCCGGGATCAGATCCCTACTCCCTTCCATGTTTATGACGAAGCCGGTATCCGGGCCAATGCCCGGGCCCTGAAGGCAGCCTTTGCCTGGAACAGAGGCTTCCGGGAATATTTTGCCGTGAAGGCTACCCCCAACCCCTATATCCTGCAGATCCTGAAGGAAGAGGGCTGCGGCTGCGACTGCGCCAGCTACACCGAACTGCTGATGGCGGAGGCTGTTGGCAATACCGGACATGACATTATGTTCTCCTCCAACGTGACCCCGGAGCTGGATATGCGCAAGGCCTATGAGCTGGGGGCCTATATCAATCTGGATGACTCCACCCATGTGGAATTCCTGGAGCGGATCTGCGACGGCAAGATGCCCGAGACGGTCTGCCTGCGCTTCAACCCCGGCGGATCCTTCTCTCTGGGCAACACCATCATGGATATGCCCCGGGATGCCAAGTATGGTATGACCGAGGATCAGATGGCCGGTGCCATCAACCGCCTCCAGAAGCTTGGGACGAAGCACTTTGGTATCCACGCTTTCCTGGCCTCCAATACCACCGCCAACGGCTATTATCCCGAGCTGGCCAGCCAGCTGTTCCGTCTGGCAGTCCGCCTGCGCAACGCCACCGGCTGCCATTTCTCCTTTATCAACCTGTCCGGCGGCGTGGGTGTGGATTACCGTCCCGAGCAGCCTGCCAGCAACATCGCCATGATCGGTGACGGCGTGCGCCAGAAGTATGAGGAGATTCTGAAGCCCCAGGGTATGGACGATATTGCCATCTACACGGAGCTGGGCCGCTTCATGCTGGCACCCTACGGCCACCTGATCTCGACCGTCCTGCACCAGAAGCACATTTACCGGGAGTACATCGGCCTGGATGCCTGCGCGGCCAACCTGATGCGTCCCGCCATGTATGGTGCTTACCATCACATCACCGTACTGGGCAAGGAGGATGCCATCCTGGACCATGTCTACGATGTGACCGGCGGCCTGTGCGAGAACAATGACAAGTTTGCCATCGAGCGCAGCCTGCCGGAAATCGAGATCGGCGACATCCTCTGCATCCATGATACCGGCGCCCACGGCTTCTCCATGGGCTATAACTACAATGGTAAGCTCCGCTCTGCGGAAGTGCTGCTGAAAGCCGATGGATCCTTCCAGCTGATCCGCCGGGCGGAAACGCCTGCCGATTATTTTGCCACTTTTGACTGCACGGAGTTTAAATTTGGTGAATAATGTGCATTGTGCATAAAAACGGAGCTGTTAATTTGGCATCGGATTGGTAAAAATACGAAAAAATTTCATACTTTTCCTTTTCGGATATGCTATAATAGTAATGGCGGTAAGGGAGAGGGTTCTCTCCCTTTCGCATCGCACCGAAAAGGAGTACCCTATGAACAGTATCTTATTTTTTCTGACACCAAAGGCGCTTTGTGCGTATATATACGATGACTTCACCATCCGGCAGGCCCTGGAGAAAATGGAAGTGGCTGGTTATTCAGCCATCCCTATCCTGAACCGGCAGGGCGAATACCGGGGCATGCTGACGGAGGGCGACCTGCTGTGGGCCATGAAAAACCTGTGTAAGATGGACATGAAGCAGGCGGAGGCCCGGCGCATTGCCGAGATCTCCCGGCGGAAGGACAATATCCCCGTCCGTGTCACAGCCTCCATGCAGGACCTGATCGAGCGGGCCTCTCACCAGAATTGTGTCCCCGTGGTGGATGATTACGGCGCCTTCATCGGCCTGATCACCCGCAAGGCCATTATCAAGTATTGCCAGGATCTGCTGTTTCCCGAAGCGTAACGTACATAATGAAGCATCCCGCTTTCCGGATTCGGAAAGCGGGATGCTGTTTATTCTGCGTAGGCCATCGGAAAGTTCAAATATTGCTCCCAGATATAGGTTTCGGGGGATTTCCGCAGGCCATAGGCCTGGCGGA
Organism: Oscillospiraceae bacterium; assembly: GCA_017505505.1. The sequence goes on from JAFVPA010000001.1 coordinate 41,814, forward strand.
TACCTTCGCAGAGCGTTAGCAGTTTGGCCTGCATCGTTGAACTGCGGAACAGCTGGGCGTTGCCTGGAAGAATCGCATTTTCCATGATCCGTGCCCGGTCTTCTTTGGGGAAGGAGGTCGAGTAAGCATCCACGAAGGCCCGGTCCGGACCGGAGAGGTACCCTTCCATACCGGAAGCCAGCCCGGCACCGTAATGGTACACAAATCCAGTGGGATTTAACGTTTCCCACTGGTCGAACGCAGAGCTTTCTGCCAGGATGTGAGTCTCCATCACATGGAACAGCTCATGGTACAGGGCCTGTTCGGCGTATTTTCCTACAGATATGACCACATAAGCATCGGTACCGTCCAAAAACTGGATTCCGGTAGCGGTATCCAGAGAGCCGGATTCCGGAGTTCCGGTAATACGCCGTACCAGTGCGATGGTCAAGCTGCCGAAATGGGACCGGGTCTTTTCCAGGACATGTTGTGGGTATTGGGAGAGCCGCTGGTCCAGAAGCGCCAGTTCCTGCATGAGTACACGGTCCAGGGTCTCTGCTTCAAATTGGTAATCCCAGGGCTGGACGGCCAGGGACGCCTCTCCTATGCAGATGTGGATGCCGTATTTATTGCCTAACTCTGCGGCGTAGGCTTGGCACCGGGCCAGGGCCTGCTGGTCCTGGTCAGCGTTTCCGGCGTATGCTTCCGTGAATCCCTTTTTGCTGCTGCTATTTTCGGGGACATCCCAGCGGTAGATCGTGTCACAGTCTGCGGCGGGATCATAAGCCAGAATATAAATGGTGCCGCCGGATACACTGAGGGCAGATTTTGGTATTTGCAGGGGCGGAAGCATCAGCTGGGCCCGGAGGGTTCCGGTCTCCAACTGGTAATAGGAAAGCCGGATGCCAGACTCCTCATAAGACGCGGTTATACAGGAATCTTCCTTGGGCAGGAAAAAGCTTTCCGCTGCTGTATCCGCCGGATACAGGATGTGGGGCGTGGTATCGGAGATACCAAATATCAGCAGGTCCAATCCTCCGGTGGGAAGGGTAGCGTAGTAATGGCCGCCGTTGGTGCAGAGCTGGATATCTTCGTCCTGCTGCTCCAGCAGGCGTCCATTCTCAGCATCCAGAAAGAGGGTCCTGACGGCGGCTCCGTCCCGGATGCGGCATTGCAGTACGGTATCGTTCAGATGCAGTCCGGTGAGCTGCTGGTCATCATAGGAAAGCTCCTTGATCGTCCGGTGGATCCCGGAGCCTAAGTCCCAGGCACGGATGGCACCATATGTACAATAATAAACCGTGGACTGGTCCCCGGACAAAATGGGGCTGCCTGTAATGGTTTCGGTCATATCATATCGGCAGATGGGTGTCAGTGTCTTATCCAGGACCACCAGCTGCCGCTTGGCCGGGTCATAAAAAGAAAGGGTTTCAGCATCGGTCCGGACGGAAGGGTCGCTGGGGTCCAGTTCGTGACCCAGTGTTACCTCGGAGGCAACCGTAAGATCCCGTCCCGTCAGCCGGGTCAGGGTGGTGGAGCCATAGCCGGAGAAAACAATCAGGTCATCACCGATGGCCTGCAGTCCACGGACCTTGCGTATGGTCAGAGGATTTACCCGGAGGGCACCCCGGTTGGCTTCCTCCAGAGGATGCCCCGGCTCGTACATACTGACAGGTTCCGTTTCCAAGGCGGTGACGGTGGTAGGGATGGTCGAAACTTCGGTGGGAATGTCTCGGGCCTTCTGGGTACAGCCGCAGAGCAGCAGGCACAGGAACAGGGGCAAAAGCTTCATTTTATTGTCTCCTTGCGAGGGTGTAGTCATCGCCCTGCCGGTAGTAGGGACAGTGCTGATTGCGGGAGGTCATGATGCGGTAGACTTCATCCTCGTCCAGATCCATCATGCAGTAGTACTCCTCAAATTCCTCGTCATAATCATAATGCCAACAGCTTTCACATTCTGTCGAATACACGGATATCCCTCCATTTTTTTTAGAATAAATGTGTAGTAGGGCGGCTTGCCCTCAAGCCGCCGGATGTTTTCGTGATCTGAGCGGCTAATGGACTGCTCAGATATCGGGACCGCCCGGCGGCTTGAGGGCAAGCCGCCCTACAGGGAGATTTATAAAAGCTTGTCAAGATACCCCTTCACATCGAAGGGACGGATCTTTTCATCCTTGCGCAGGTACAGGGGGTGGTGGGGATGGCCTTTTTTCGTGATGGCCCCGGCGCAGTACCACTGGGCACCGAATTCCTCACCGGCCAGGAGCAAATCCCGGACACAGTCGGGAAGATATTTCCGCTTCTCGATGATGGCTCCCCAGGCGGCCCAGACGGCAGGCTTTTCGGAGATGGACAGCACATAGCGGAAGGCTTCCAGATTTTCTTTGTGAAGCAGAGGGTTGCACTGCTTCTCCATATCATCGGGAGAGGTGGCCCGCTGGGCGTAGACGTTGAACATGATGAAGGAGTCAAATCCGTTTCCCAGAGCGATGCGCTCCACGGATTTCAGGGTGTTGTCCAGGGCATCGGGCTTGGCCGTGGAAGGGTTAATGCCGATGCAGATCAGGGGATTTTTGCCCCGGGTGCCCAGAATGTAACGGTATTCGGAATAAAAATTGGGGGCGTACAGCCACTTTTCAATATCATATTCCGGAGAGGGGGTATTGGCAGCTTCCAGAGCCTGCTGAAAAGTTACCAACTCCATCTCGGCAGTGGTGCCGCTGGGAATGTGGGCCATTTACACTTCCTCCACGGTGGGGAACCAGAGGCTCTGGCTGGGATCGTGGAAATCACAGCTTTGCATATCCCGGCCGGTCTGCAGGCACCAGGCAGCGAAGGCGGTATCCAGGAAGGGATAAACACCGTCAAAAGCGGACTGGACACTGACGGCGCTGCCATCGGCCATATGCAGCTCCACTACCACGTTGCCGCCCTGGATCAGATACAGCTTCTGGCCGACGATATCCTTATAATAATAGGTAACATCCTTTTTGCCGAAGCGGCACAGCAGGAAGCTTTCGCCGTCGTAGAAGATGCCGAAGCTTAAGTAATACACCGCCATGGCAACGCCCATCAGAAGAACGATGATGCCGCCCCAGATCAGAACAGGGCCGTCGGTGATGCCGACACAGATGGCCATAATACCGAGAACGGTCAGAATCACGCCGAAAATACCGTAGCGTTTGTTGGCCCGGACGGCCTTGCCGCTGCGGTGCTGGGCCTTGCTGCGGAACAATTTTGCGAATGCTTTATCCACCAGGTAGCAGACACCAAAAACCAGGGCTGCTACCAGCAGAATGGGAATGAGTTGTGCCATGTTGTTTTTCTCCTTTGTCAAAACAGGATCCGGTGATGCAGTGTCACAGGGGTTAGGAATAACTTATGTAGGGCGGCTTGACCTCAAGCCGCCGCGTTCAGCAATGTGCCGATAGGCGGCGGGCTGAGGGCAGCCCGCCCTACAGGAAGAATTATTATGCCCAGATCACGTAGTCCACGGGGATATCATGTGCTTCTGTTTCCAGCTGGGGCAGCATCTGGAATTCGTAGCACAGCGCCAGGGTGGGGTGGTTCGGTTCCGCGGCCAGGAACTTATCATAGAAGCCGCCGCCGTAGCCGATGCGGTGGCCCTGAGGGTCGAAGGCCATGCCGGGCATCAGCACCAGCGCGGTGGTATCGTCTGCCACGGGGTCGTCGGCAATCGGCTCGGGGATCCCGGCGTAGCCCTTTTCTACTTTGGAAAGGTCGTCCATGAAGATGAACTTCATTTCATCACCGTAGCATTTGGGCACAGCTACCCGCTTGCCGTCTTTCAGGGCCTGCTCCAGCATGGGGACGGTGCGGACCTCCTGATTATAGGGCAGGTAACCGTAGATGGTTTTGGCATTTTTGTAGGCTTCAGAGGAGAGAAACAGTTCCCCCAGCTTCTCGCTGCGGCTGACGATCTCCTCTTCGGTCATGGCGCGCTTGCGCTCCCGGATGGAGCGGCGGAGTTCTTTCTTATCCATGCTTTTTTGCCTCCTTGTCAGATCTGGAAGGGCGGAATAACCGGAACCAGAGGAAAATGGCCAGCTGTCCCGGGATGCCCAGCAGGAAAATTTTCCAGAAATTGTATTGCCAGACAGACCGCAGGATCATGTAGATGCTCAGCAGACTGCCCCAGACGATGATGGTGATGAGTGCCTGGTTCCAGCGAAAATCCCGCCAGGCCGAGCGCAGGCTCAGCAGAACGATGGCATTGGCCGGGATGGCGATGAAGAACAGCAGGCAGCTGTACTTTTCCAGAAAATCGAAGCTGGATAAAATCACGAAGGCAAACAGCGCCACGAACCATACCAGGGTAGAGGACAGGGCCAGGATCACGTTTTTGTTGGCCTTCCGTTTCAGGGCCTTCTCGGATACCTGGGTCATGGCCTTTTCCAGCTTGCCGGGATTGCCGGGCAGCTCGTTGGGATCGGAAATCAGGTCGTTGACTGTGATACCGAAAAGCTCTGCCAGGGCCATCAGTGTCAGCACATCCGGGATGGATTCGCCCCGCTCCCATTTGGAAACAGCCTTGTCGGAATAATTCAGTTTTTCCGCCAGCCCCACCTGGGTCAGACCCGCATTCTTGCGGTGGGCGGCAATATTCGCGCCGATTCGGAGCTTCAGCTTCTCGTCGTCCATGATTTCCCTCCAGCAGATAGTTACTCACATTTTAGCACAAAATCTCATGGTTTGCAAGGAAAGGGGCAAAAAATAAAACCGCCCATTGGCAGGCCTTCATAAAACAGCTTAAGCCCGACTGCATTTTGCAGCCGGGCCCAGACTGTCGATAAACCCTGTGGCGCGGGAGCACCCAAGCCTTCTCCTTGTTCGCACCATATGGCAATTTGCTATGCATGGGGTGCGCTCTTATGACTGTTCAATAAATTGGAATTTGTCAATGAGCTATTACTTCTACAAGCACAGCATCTTCAGCCGCAAAGTAATCAGCCGTGTTGCTACTATATCCCGAAGATTTCCATGCTTGGTCAAACGTAATGGTTTCCAGATTGCTCAGATACACAAATGTTATATCTGCGGAAGCATTCGGCATCCTACCTGTAATTTCCAATCTGTATTTATACGTAATGCCATCGAGTTCCCATGTACCGTTTTCGTTATTCTTTATTCTAAACTCACGTATACCCAGACGAGATTCATCCGTTTCCGACGTTTCAGTACTATCTAAAGTACTCAGGTCATACTGAGAAAAGAAAGGAATGACATCATCAGAAATATTCATATGGATAAGACGGTAGCGAACAGGATAACCATCATTCCCCTCTCCCGTATAAAAGACCGTGTCATCACCATATGTCAAATGGAATTCTTCGCCATTATCGAAGAGAAACACAACAGAATAGCTGCCTTCGTAGTAACCCTTGCCGCTTCCCAGAGGTTTACCAACTGTATCTCCCACAAAGGAAATAATATTTGCCATATCTGCTTCGTTGGTGATGGTAGTGGAATACCCACTATGTCCATTTACCAGCTTTACTTGGGTAACACCAGAAAAGTCATATTCTCTACCTATCTGGATTTCTCCTCCAGGTGCATCGTTCTTACAACCAGTAATCGCTAACGCCAAAATCAGAACAAAAATGAAAAACAAATGCTTTTTCATACAATCACACTCCTTCGTTAAATTCAAGTTTATCGGTCTATTAACATAGTACCACATGAAATCCAATTATACAAGAACAGGCACAGCAGATGAACTGCTGTGCCTGTTAACTGTTTTATGAGCACTTGTCCGATGTGGATGGCTGGAAAATCAGCCTTCCTGGACCACGATCTCGGAGACCTTCAGACCGGGATTGCGGCGGCAGGTGAAGTCGATGGCCCAGAAGCTGGAGAATACCAGCAGGCTGCGGCCGCGATAGTCTTCCAGAAGCTCTGCATCGCTGCCCAGATTCAGGTCGCTGAGTTCGCCGGAGTATTCATCGATGAGGCGGATCTCCTCATAAGGCAGCATTTCCATCCGCAGGTCCACACCGTATTCGTTCTTCATACGGTACTGGAACACATCCAGCTGCAGGGTACCCACGACACCCACGATGACTTCCTCCATACCGGAGTTGGGGACCTTGAAGATCTGGATGGCACCCTCCTGGGCGATCTGCTCGGTGCCCTTGACGAACTGTTTGCGCTTCATGGAGTCCTTGGCGGACACCCGGCAAAAGTGTTCGGGGGCGAAGGTGGGGATGCCGGAATAGCTGAACTTCTTGCCGGGGACGGTGATGGTATCACCGATGGCGAAGATGCCGGGGTCGAAGACACCGATGACGTCGCCTGCGTAGGCTTCCTCGACGATTTCACGCTCGGCGGCCATCAGCTGCTGGGGCTGGGAAAGGCGCATCTTCTTCTTGCCCTGGATGTGGTAGTATTCCTTGTCACGCTCAAACTTACCGGAGCAGATGCGCATGAAGGCCAGACGGTCCCGGTGGGCCTTGTTCATGTTGGCCTGGATCTTGAAGACAAAGGCGGAGAAATCGGGACTGAAGGTATCCACCACACCGGCATCGGAGGTACGGGCCAGAGGGGGAGGGGTCAGCTGCAGGAAGTTCTCCAGGAAGGGCTCAATGCCGAAGTTGGTCAGAGCGGAACCGAAGAACACGGGGGACAGCTGGCCGTTGCGGACAGCCTCCATATCCATCTCCCGGCCGGCGGACAGCAGCTCTACATCGTCGATGAGCTGCTGGTGCTTTGCTTCGCTGTCCAGCAGTTCGGCGACCTGGGCATCGTACAGGTCCACGGACATCTTACCGGCCTTGCGCTTGCCGGTGTTGCTGGAGAAGAAGATCAGCTCTTCCTTCTCCCGGTCGTAAACGCCCTGGAAATCCTTGCCGGAGCCGATGGGCCAGTTCATGGCGTAGGTCTCAATACCCAGCTCCCGCTCCACTTCATCCAGCAGGTCGAAGGGGTCCTTGGTTTCCCGGTCCATCTTGTTGACGAAGGTGAAGATGGGGATATGGCGCATGGCGCAGACTTTGAAAAGCTTCCGGGTCTGGGGCTCGACACCCTTGGCACCGTCGATGACCATGACGGCGGAGTCCGCGGCCATCAGAGTACGGTAGGTATCCTCGGAGAAGTCCTGGTGGCCCGGGGTGTCCAGGATGTTGATGCAGAAGCCG
>JAFVPA010000023.1 GCA_017505505.1 Oscillospiraceae bacterium
GGGTATAATAGGAGCAAAACATCTGCCCCTGCCCGCCCGGCGGCATCCGTTATCCTTCCAGAAACGAGGTATGCACCATGATCGATACATATTCCGTCCCCCTGAAGACCCTTGTGGAAAAATTCCGTCTGGAGACCGCCTATGCCTCTACGGATTTTGATTCCATCCGCATTACCGTGGAGGATGTGGCCCGTCCGGGCCTGCAGCTGGCCGGGTTCTTCGACCATTACGAGCCCATGCGCCTGCAGGTCATGGGCAATGTGGAGATGAGCTACATGGCCAAGCTCTCTCCTGCCAACCGCAGTGCGATCTTCGACCGGCTCTTCTCCTATAAGTTCCCTGCCCTGCTCATTGCCCGGAACATTCAGCCCCATCCGGAAATGCTGACCATGGCAAAAAAGCACAATATCACCATTCTTTTAAGCCCTCAGCCCACCAGCACCATCGTCTCCTCCATCATCACCTATCTGAAGGAGGCCCTGGCCCCCCGTGTCACCCGCCACGGCGTTCTGGTAGAGGTCTACGGCGAGGGCATCCTGCTGATCGGTGACAGCGGCATCGGCAAAAGCGAGGCCGCCATCGAGCTGCTGAAGCGTGGCCACCGGCTCATTGCCGACGACGCGGTGGAGATCTGTAAGGTTTCCACCAACACCCTGGTGGGCACCGCTCCGGAGCTGATCCGCAACTACATCGAGCTTCGGGGCATCGGCATCATCAACGTGGCGAAGCTCTACGGCATGGGTGCCGTTAAGCTGAATAATCAGATCGACCTGGTGGTGAACATCGTCCACTGGAACACCCAGGAGGCCTACGACCGCTTAGGCCTGGAGGACCAGTATACGGAGATCCTGGGCGTCCAGGTGCCCATGTACACCATACCCATCACGCCCGGCCGTAACCTGGCCGTGATTTTGGAAGTGGCCGCCATGAACAACCGCCAGAAGAAGATGGGCTACAATGCCGCCCTGGAATTTACGGAGCAGATCAATAAGCATTTTGACGAAAGTTTGAAATAAATTGAAAATTAAGGTGTCCCTTCGGGACTTTTTAAATCATCGCCGAAGGCGATACCACAATTTTCAACTTTCCATTTTCAATTTTCAATTAAAAACCTCTGGAGGTTTTATGAAAGAATTCACCATCGGTCCCAATGACGCGAACCAGCGGCTGGACCGGTTTTTGGCCAAGGCTGTGCCGCTGCTGCCGGCTTCCCTGGCCCAGAAATACATCCGTCTCAAGCGCATCAAATGCAACGGCAAGCGCATCGACCGGGACACCCGCCTAAACGCCGGGGATGTTTTGCAGCTGTACATCAACGACGAATTTTTTGACAAGCCCAGGGAGGATAACGCCTACCTGACGGTCGCCACACCGAAGCTGAACATCGTCTACGAGGACGAGCACATTCTGCTGGTGGACAAGCGCCCGGGCCTGGCCGTCCATCCCCACGACGGGGCGGAGTACGGCCGCACCCTCATCGACCACATCCAGTCCTACCTCTATCAGAAGCGGGAATGGCGTCCCCGGGAGGAAAACGCCTTCACTCCGGCGCTGTGCAACCGCATCGACCGGAACACCGGCGGCATCGTCATCGCCGCCAAGACCGCTGAAGCCCTGCGGGTCATGAATCAGAAGATCAAGGACCGGGAACTGGACAAGCGGTACTTAGCCATCGTAGAGGGCACGCCAAAGCCCCGTGAGGGCAGTCTGAAGGGCTACCTCTTCAAAGATGCCAAGAAAAACCGGGTCTTCGTCACCGACACCCCCCAGACAGGGGCCAAATCCTGCCAGACCAACTACAAGACTCTGGTCTCCAAAAATGGTCTGTCCCTGGTAGAATGCGAGCTGATCACCGGCCGGACCCACCAGATCCGTGCCCAGTTTGCCCATGCGGGCCATCCTCTGCTGGGTGACGGCAAATACGGCAAGCTGGACAAGCGCTTCGACCGGAGCTACCAGGCCCTCTATTCCTACAAGCTGACCTTCACCTTCACCACCGACGCAGAGGGCTTAGGCTACCTAAACGGCAAATCCTTCCAGGTGGACAAGGTAGACTTCGTGGAGGAATATTTCCCCGGCACCAGAATTTAACCCGGCAATCCCCTTCAAGTTTCCGTAAAAAGGGGTGGAGATTGCCACACCAGCGTGCGCGCTGGTTCGCAATGACATCAATCATTTGATACAAGGAGCGTTAACCCCATGACCCTGTTCATTACCAGCTCCCCCTTTATCGACGGGGCGGAGCGTGCCATTTTAAGCAACCGCAACGAATTTGTAGACCGCATCCGCGCCGTTCTCCCCGACAATCCCCAGGTGCTCTTCGTGGCTTCCGACCCGGAGGACCACCGGGGCACCTGTGAATTCGCCGCCATCACCACCGCCGCCTTTGCGGAGGTTGGCATCCATTTCGGCGGCTATCAGGTGCTGGATGGCACCACCGCCCACCGGGCCTACGGTATGGTCACCCACTGTGATTTTCTCGTCCTCTGCGGCGGCCATGTGCCCACCCAGAATGCTTTCTTCCGCCAGATCCGCCTGCGTCACAACCTGAAGCATTTTACCGGCACCGTCCTGGGCATCAGCGCCGGCTCCATGAACATGGCAGAAACGGTCTACGTCCAGCCGGAAGAACCGGGAGAATCCGTCCCGGAATTTAACCGCTTCGCCCCCGGCCTGGGTCTGACCTGGGTGAACATCTGTCCCCATTATCAGAAGGTGAAGGACAATATTCTGGACGGCCTGCAGCTCTTCGAGGACATCACCTACACCGACAGCCGGGGCCGCCAGTTCTTCGCCCTGCCGGACAACAGCTATTTCTACCAGGATGCTGACGGCCTGCTCCTCTGTGGCGAGGCCTACCGCATCAAAGACGGCATCCTGGAGCTTCTGACGGTGGAGGATGAGGTACTGGATATGGACGCGTTGGAATAACCTGCTCCGTCTGTTTTGTTACAATCAAACAACTGTAGGGCGGGGACCTGTCCCCGCCGGGCACTTGCACCTACTGAGCGTCTGACTTACCGCTCAACCTTCGGTACTGCCCGGCGGAGGCAGATCTCCGCCCTACATTGTATTCGCTGCTGACCATTGAGGACGAGGTGCTGGATATGGACGCGTTGGAATAACCTGCTCCGTCTATTGGATTACAATCAAACAACTGTAGGGCGGGGACCTGTTCCCGCCGGGCACTTGCACCTACTGAGCGTCTGACTTACCGCTCAATCTTCGGTACTGCCCGGCGGAGGCAGATCTCCGCCCTACACGGTTTCTAATGATTGCCACCCCTTGCACACGTCTACCCATGCGGTGAAGCCTGAGTAGCGTTCCATCTCGGGGATGGTCAGCTCGATGGCGGAATTGCTGCTGCCTGCCGCCGGGAAGACCGTTTCGAAGCGCTTCATGGATTCGTCCAGATAGACCTCCACTCCCTCGTTGACGGCAAAGGGACACACACCGCCCACGGCGTGACCGATCATTGCGGCGGCTTCCTCATGGGACAGCATCCTGGCCTTGGCACCGAACCGGGCCTTGTACTTGGCATTGTCCACCTTGGCATCCCCCGCGGCGCAGATCAGAATGGCCCTGCCGCCAACGTTAAATGACAGGGTCTTAACAATGCGGCACCCCTCGCAGTTCAGGGCCTTCGCCGCCAGCTCCACTGTGGCACTGGACACGGGAAATTCCAGAATCCTTTCTTCCATGCCAAAGGTTGCAAAGTATGCTCTTACTTTTTCAATAGACATATGATTTCCCCCGAAAATTCATTGACAACCGGAAACTTCTTCGATATGTTATAGATGTGATTCACGATTTCAACAGGCAATCCTCTGTAGGGCGGCTTGCCCTCAAGCCGCCGCCAGCCATTCTGCCGTTCCATTTCCCGGCGGGCTGAGGGCAGCCCGCCCTACCGACAAATCCGCAATGCAGCAACAAAGGAGGTCACTTATGTCCTACAACATCGCCGTGGTGGGCACGGCCTTTGAAGACAAGCATATCGCAAAGATCCGGGACACCGCCAAAGCCAACGGCTGCACCGCTGCTTTCTTCCCCAATCACACAGACGCTTCCGCCCATATGCAGAACACCCACATCATCTTCGGCCCGGCGGATGCCAGTTCTCCCCTGTCTGCCAAGGCCGCACCGGACCTGAAATGGTTTTCCAGCTACTTTGCAGGGGTAGACCCCTTACTGAAGGACGGGGTTTTGAAGGACGATGTGCTCCTCACCAATGGCTCCGGCGCCTACGGTGTCACCATCGCCGAGCATCTGACCATGGTGACCCTGATGCTCCTGCGGCGGAACATGGAATACCGGCAGCTTGTGGTCGATAAAGTGTTCCGCAACGACTTAAAGATCCGCTCCATTTACGGCTCCACCATCGTCATCTGCGGCACCGGCGACATCGGCAGCAAGTTCGCCCAGCGGCTGCGGCCCTTCTGCCCCGCTAAGATCATCGGCGTGAACCGGACCGGCCGGACAGCAAAGGGGTTTGACGAAATTTATCCCATTGAACAGCTGGATAAGGTCCTCCCCCTGGCAGATATCTTCGTTCTGACCCTGCCGGGAACCCCCCAGACCAACGGTCTGATCACGAAGGAGCGTCTGGAGCTGATGCAGGAGTCCGCTTACCTCATCAACATCGGCCGTGGCAACTGCCTGGACCAGGATGCTCTGATCGAAGCCCTCAACGAAGGAAAACTGGCAGGCGCCGCCCTGGATGTGTTCCGCACCGAGCCCATCCCCCAGGAGGACCCGGTCTGGAATACCCCCAACCTTCTGGTGACCCCCCACTGCTCCGGCCAGATGACCCTGGCCTACACCCGGGATACCCTGGTGGACCTGTTCTGCGAGAATCTGACCCGCTTCTGCAGCGGACAGCCCCTGCGTCACGTCATCGACCGGGCCCAGGCTTATTAAAATAAAAAGATAAAACGATGTCATTGCGAACCAGTCCTCAGACTGGTGTGGCAATCTCCCCCGGTTTTCGGAAAGGTCAGGGGTATTGCCACACCATCGCGCACGCCGGCTCGCAATGACATTTTCTTTTTTCCGTTTACAGCAGTTCCATCAGCGCATCCGCATACTGTTCCGCCGTTGCGGCAGTGCCGTCGGACTTGACCTCCACGGTGCAGTCTTCCATAGCCTTTTCCAGCTTGGCAGCGGCCTCGGCCCGGCAGATGTGGCGCAGCAGCATGGCAGCGGCCTTAATGATGGAGGCAGGGTTTGCATATTCGCCCATGCCCCGCTCGATCATCCGGGGGGCAGAGCCGTGGATGGCCTCGAACATGGCGTACTTGTCGCCGATGTTGGCGGAGCCGGCCGTGCCCACGCCGCCCTGGATCTGGGCAGCCTCGTCGGTGATGATATCGCCGTAGAGGTTGGGCAGCAGCACCACCTGGAACTTCTCCCGGAGAGGTTCCTTAATGAGGTTTGCGGTCATGATATCGATGTAGTAATCCTCGACTTCAATGCCGGGGTAGTCCTTGGCAACCTCATGGGCGATGGCGGTGAACTTGCCGTCGGTCTTCTTCATGATGTTGGCCTTGGTGACGATGGAAACATGGGTCTTGCCGTTATTCTTGGCATACTCGAAAGCAGCTCGGGCGATACGGCGGGTACCCTTGTCAGTAGTGACCTTGAAATCCACAGCCAGACCGGGCAGTTCGATGCCCCGGCTGCCCAGAACATACTCGCCCTCGGTATTCTCCCGGTAGAACATCCAGTCGATATTCTTCTCAGGGATGCAAACGGGACGGCAGTTGGCATACAGGTCCAGCTCCCGGCGCATGGAAACGTTGGCAGACTCCATGGTGCCGCCGTGGGGGGTGGTGGTGGGACCCTTCAGCAGCACGTCGCAAGCCTTGATCTGGGTCAGAACGTCCTCTGGAATAGGCTTGCCGCAGGCCATCCGGTTCTCGATGGTCAGACCCTCGATATATTTGATAACGATGGAACCGGCAGCGATTTCTTCGCAGAGCAGCTTTTCCAGCACCCGCTTCGCCTGCTTGGTGATGATGGGGCCGATACCGTCGCCGTCGATGACACCGATGGTGACGACTTCTTTCGTGGAGAAGTCCGTCTTTTCTTCCTTCATACCGGCGATCCGGTCCAGCTGCTCTTCCAGCAGCTTCATAAAGGCCCCACAGGCCTTGGTCACTTCAAACATTACAGTCCACCCTCCTTGGTGTAGTTCAGCAGGCCGCCGGCCAGCAGAATGGCCCGCTGACGCTCGGTCAGATTGCAGACAACGTTAAAGGCAAAGCCATTTTCATCAGTGACCGTCAGCTTGCCTGCTTCCATACCGGCCACGATGTTGGAAATGGTCAGAACCGCATCCTGGTTCAGCTTGTCATAGTCCTCGGGATTCTCGAAGGTTACAGGCAGGATACCCGCATTGATGAGGTTCGCAACATGGATACGGGCAAAAGACTTGGCAATAACGCAGCGGACACCCAAGTACATGGGCACCAGCGCGGCATGCTCACGGGAAGAGCCCTGTCCATAGTTGCTGCCGCCAACGATGATGCCGTCTCCTGCCGCCTTGGCCCGCTCGGCAAAGGTGGGGTCGCAGACCTCGAAGCAGAACTTGCTCAGGAAAGGAATGTTGGAACGGTAGGGCAGAATCTTTGCACCGGCAGGCATGATGTGGTCGGTGGTAATGTTGTCGCCCACTTTCAGCACCAGCTGGGCAGTGAGGGAATCGGAGAAGGGCTTACTCTTGGGGAATTCTTTGATGTTGGGGCCACGGAGGACTTCGGCGCTCTCTGCCTCTTCCGCAGGTACAGGAGCCAGCACAGCGGAGTCATTTACAAGGAAGTTTTCGGGCATGGTAACTTCCAGCGGCTCGGTAAAGGTGGTGGGGTCGGTGATGTAGCCCGTCAGCGCCGCAGCCACAGCGGTCTCGGGAGAAACCAGATAGACCTGGCCGTCCTTGGTGCCGGAGCGGCCCAGGAAGTTCCGGTTGAAGGTTCTCAAAGAAACACCGCCGGAGTTGGGAGAGAAGCCCATGCCGATACAGGGACCGCAGGCGCATTCCAGCACACGGGCACCGGAGGCCAGAATGTCCGCCAGAGCGCCGCAGTTACTCAGCATAGTTAAAACCTGCCGGGAACCGGGAGAAACGGACAGGGAAACACTGGGATGGATGGTCTTGCCCTTCAGCATGGCAGCAACCTTCAGCATATCATACAGAGAAGAGTTGGTGCAGGAGCCGATGCAGACCTGGTCCACCTTCACATTCTTAAGAGATGCCACCTCAACAACATTGTCGGGGCTGTGGGGGCAGGCGATCATGGGCTTCAAGGCCGACAGGTCGATATCGATGATCCGGTCATACTGGGCATCCTCGTCAGAAGCCAGGGGGATGTAATCCTCCTCACGGCCCTGGGCCTTCAGAAATTCCCGGGTGATCTCGTCAGAGGGGAAGATGGAGGTGGTAGCACCCAGCTCGGTGCCCATGTTGGTGATGGTGCCGCGCTCGGGAACGGATAAGGTAGCAACACCGGGGCCGCCCCACTCCACAATGGCCCCCACGCCACCCTTAACGGACAAAATCCGCAGCAGCTCCAGGGACACATCCTTGGCGGTAACGTAGGGATTCAGCTTTCCGGTGAGGTTGACCTTGAACATCTTGGGCATGGTGATGTAGTATGCGCCACCGCCCATGGCTACAGCCACGTCCAGACCGCCTGCGCCGAAGGCCAGCATGCCGATACCGCCGCCGGTGGGGGTGTGGGAGTCGGAGCCGATGAGGGTCTTGCCGGGCTTACCAAAGCGCTCCAGGTGGACCTGGTGGCAGATACCGTTGCCGGGACGGGAGAAATAGACACCGTGCTTGGCGGTAACGGTCTGCAGGTAACGGTGGTCGTCGCCGTTTTCAAAGCCGCACTGCAATGTATTGTGGTCAACATAGGCAATGGACAGCTCGGTCTTCACCCGGGGAATGCCCATGGTCTCAAATTCCAGGTAAGCCATGGTTCCCGTGGCATCCTGGGTCAGGGTCTGGTCAATGCGCAGCGCAACTTCGCTGCCGACTGTCATATCGCCGGACACCAGGTGGGCGGCGATGATCTTCTGTGCGATGGTCTTACCCATTGTTCTTCATTCCTTCCAGCATGTGAATTTTGGCGTTGGTGATGTGGCGGCTGGTCAGTTCCTCCGCCAGCTTGGCATTGCCGGAGGCAATGGCCTGGAAGATCTCGTAATGCTCCTGCTTGGTGTTGGGCACCCGGTTCCAGTCGTCCATAGCCAGACGGCGGTAACGGCGGGTTTTGCGCATCAACGGAACAACGGTATCGATGATGACGTTGCGCTTGCTCAGGTAGCAGATGGCATCGTGGAACTGGTCATCCACCTGACGCAGCCGCTCGGCGTCCTTCTTTTCAAAGTAGAATTCCTGCAGGTCCACAAGATGGGTCATTTCCTTCAGTCCCTCGGGGGTCATGTTGATGGTGGCATAGTAAGCTGCCACACCCTCGATCCGCTCCCGGATGGTCATGATGTCCAGCAGGTCATCCTCGGTGATGCCCAGGACACGGGAGCCCTTTCCCGCATCCTCAATGAGCCGCTCCTGTTCCAGCCGCCGCAGGGCCTCCCGGATGGGCGTACGGCTGACGCCCAGCTGCTCCACCAGCTTCAGCTCCGTGAGGATCTCGCCCTTGGGGTAAACGCCTTGAATAATATCATTTTCCAGACGGTCAAATACCTGATCCGCCAGAGAGGTACTCTTAAATTGCTTTAACATATTCCCTTACCCTTTCTTCAATTCGGGAGCCAGCTCCGCGATCTTTTCTTCCAGCTCGTGGTCGGTCATCGCCGTCTGACGGCCGTCCTCATACTGCTCATCCACCCACTGCTTCATGGCAATGACCAGGGGGGATTTTTTATCCAGCTTCTGCTCGTCCTCCAGGCGGTAGGTCTGGTTGATCCAATAGGCGATACCGGCCAGGCCCGAGGTTTTGCTGATCTGCACGGTTGCAGGCCGGTTCAGGATCTTCTTGGTATCGAAAATGGTGTAGATCTCCTCGTCCTTCATGAGGCCGTCAGCGTGGACACCGGCCCGGGTAACATTGAAGGCGGAGCCGGTGAAGGGCGTCATGGGCGGGATGGTGTAGCCCACATCCTTCTGGAAGAAATCGGCGATCTCTGTAATAACGGTGGTATCCATACCATCCAGAGAGCCCCGCAGAGAGGCGTACTCAAAGACCATGGCCTCCAGCGGCACATTGCCGGTCCGCTCACCGATGCCGAGCAGGGAGCAGTTGACGGCGCAGGCTCCGTACAACCATGCGGTGGAGGCATTGGCAACGGCCTTGTAGAAATCGTTGTGGCCGTGCCATTCCAGATGCTCGCTGGGAACATCGGCGTAGTGCTGCAGGCCGTAGATGATACCCGCCACAGACCGGGGCATAGCGGCTTCCGTATAGGGAACGCCGTAGCCCATGGTATCACAGGCCCGGATCTTAACGGGGATACCGGCCTCCCGGCTCAGATTCTGCAACTCATTGACGAAAGGCACCACGAAGCCGTAGAAGTCTGCCCGGGTGATGTCCTCCAGATGGCAGCGGGGAATGACACCGGCGTTGAAGGCATCCTTCACGGTGCCCAGGTAATAATCCATGCACTGGGAACGGGACATTTTCATCTTTTTAAAGATGTGGTAGTCGGAGCAGGAAACCAGAATGCCCGTCTCCTTGATACCCAGATCCTTAACCAGCTTGAAGTCCTCCTTGCTGGCCCGGATCCAGCTGGTGATCTCCGGGAACTGGTAATCCAGCTCCATGCACTTTTCGATGGCCTCCCGGTCCTTTTTACTATAAATAAAGAATTCTGTCTGACGGATGATGCCATAGGGGCCGCCCAGTTTATTCAGCAGCTTGTAGATCTGCACGATCTGGTCCACGGAGTAGGGTTCCACCGACTGCTGGCCGTCCCGGAGGGAGGTGTCGGTGATCCAGATCTCCTCAGGCATGGACATGGGCACACGGCGGTGGTTGAAGGCCACCTTGGGAATGGTACCGTAGGAATAGACATCCCGGTGCAGGTTGGGCTCCGCCACATCCTGCAGGGAGTATTTATAAGATTTTTTCTCCAATAGGTTGGTCTTGCTGGAAATCTCTAGCATAAAGCAGTCTCCTTTCGAGGGGTCGGTTTTGCTCTTCTGTACGAATGTATACAATTATACTTGTCGACAGGAATTTGTCAATGCAAAAATCCACATAAAAAACGACCCGCCGAAGCGGGTCGTTCGTGTATTATTAACAACTGTCTTTATACAGCATACATTTCTTTCAAAATGTCATTCTCAATTATTCCTTATTCACCATTCAATCTTCATTATTCATTTCCATGACCGCCCAGGGCTGCAGGATCTCTCTGGCCTGTTCCGCCGTCAAGCCCATTTGCAGCATCAGAGGCACACCGTCCTCCACCCGGTCCACCAGGAAGAACTCAATTCCTCCATCCCGCCGCAGGACGATCTGCTCCGGCTTCAGATTCAATTGGATGCTGCTTCGGTCCAGACTGCCGTCCGTATCCAGTTGATCCAGCAAATAGGCCTCCAGTTCCAGCGGAGCCAGGGTGAACAGATCGTAATTGGAGATATGCGCCCCCGTTTCCCGGTCAAAAACCGCACCCTCACAAAAATACTCATGGCCGCCGTTGCTCCGCTCCTGAGGAATGGTCAGATTCATCTGGCAGCAGATGATGCGGTCATTCCAGGCTTCGATGCCGATAAACTGGCTCACCATCTGGGTATTATACTCCTTCGAAATCCCATATACCTGGTAAGCCTCCTCCAGCAGCCCTTGGATATCATATCTCTGGCCCATTTCCTCATAATAGTCCAGAATTCCCTGCCGGGCCGCTTCCGGGAAGTCCTCATAATACTTAAGTTCATTCCAGCGGTAGTAGTTCTCCGGACTTCCGGTATTTTCCTCCACCAAAAGCACCGTTCCGTCTTCCAGCCAGTATTCCCGCCGGATACCATCCGTCCAGATATCGATAGGAGTCCCGTCAGACAGCTGCATGGCATTGCGGTAGATCTTATGATGGACAAACACCGTTTCGGCATGGTATGTGCCCGCTTCCCTCCGGTAGGTCACATGGGCATAGCAGTCCTGCCAGTTCTCCAGGAACGCGTCCCGGTCAAAGTCCACCAAGCTGATCAGGATCGCCTCCGGCTGTTCCAGAACAAAATCATAGGTTTTTCCCTCATCTGTGGTGATGGAAATCGTTCCCTTTGCATAATTGGTCACATACCCCGAAACATCTTTCTTCCTTCCACAGCCCGCAAACAACAGGCAGCAAAGCAGGAAGCAAACAAAAATTTTCCTGTATTTCACAATTTACCTCCTTCCACACCGTAGGGTGGGGGCTTGCCCCCACCACTGTGCATCATTTTCTGTGCAACAAAAAGAAACTTTATTCCCATGTTAAAAACGCAAACAGCATTGCTTCCCAAACTTGACGGTGGGGGCAAGCCCCCACCCTACAAGGTTGTGTCCCTTCATTCAGATCTTATTGCGGTTCAAACCCTTCCTCCACCGGATAGCTGACCGTATCGGAATAATGCCACCATTCCCCGGCATAGCCGGTAAAGCCGTGCTTTTCCATGACAACTTCCAGAATCGTTGCATGATTGGCCGCAGCTTCGGTACAGTCAGAATAATCCCGGTCCGCCTTAGCCGAAAAATCATCAAAGCCCGTAGGCATTTCCAGCTCCATGCCATTTGCATCCACCAATGTCAGATCCACCGTATTGCCCCGGCTGTGGGAGGAAAATCCCACATTGGGGTTTGCTACATAGGTGGGGTCCGGGCAGACCTCCCAGAGCTTGAACTGGGCCGATACGGGGCGGAAGCCGTCCCAGATCTTCAGGTACAAGCCCAGCTGGGCCAGGTCTTCGCTGACGGCCATCAGCTTTTTTACCGTGCCGTAGCGCAGATACGCGTCCTCAAAGCCATAGATCACCTGCCCCGTGAAGTTCCGGTCCGTGGCGTAGAACAGCTCCTGGCTGGCAGTGGGAATATGATCCGTGATCTTCACAAAGTCGCCGTCATCGGGTTCCGGGACGGGCTCTGTCTCTGCCGCAGTAGAAACAGCAGTCTCTTCGGTTTGTACTATTGATTCCGCCGGCCGGGGTTCTTCTTTTTGTTCGTCCGGCATGCAGGCTGTCAGCAGGGACAGCAAACACAATATAGACAGAAATACACGAAACTGTTTCATACTTCCATCCTCACACACCGGTTTCCACCAGCTTGATGTCCGCCAGATGGTCGATCATGGCCCGCATCTGCAAGGATACCCACTTCTCCCGGCGGTACAGCAGCTGCTTCCAGACCACCACCTGAAAATCCTTCACGTTCAGCCGCTTCAGCTTTCCCTGCCGCACGCCTTCTTCCGTAACGTAATCCGGCAGGAACGCAATGCCCGCATTCTCTTCCACCAGAGAACAGATCAGATCCGCCCGGCCGGTTTCCAGCACGGGCTGGATCTCCCGGGAATTCCGGGCCAGCTTCTCATCCATCAGGCGGCGGTAGCTCATGCCCTTTTCCGTCAGCAGGAAGGGCTGGGGCAGCAGTTCCTCCAAGGTGACCTCCCGTTTCTTCGCCAGCGGATTTTCCGGAGACGCCACAAAATGTACCTTGATCTCTTCCTCATTGGCAATGATGTAGTTGGGGTCGTATACATGGTCGTCCATGGTGCAGATCATGTCCACCTCATTATGGTCCAGGTATTCCAGCAGCATACCGGTATCACCGGTGGAGATATGCAGGGACACCTTAGGGTATTCGCTGCGGAATTTGCCGAAGTGCCCCACAACCAGAGGTGCACAGAGGGAATCTGCCATACCAAGACGCAGCACGCCGCTGGGTTCCCGGCGGCCTGTGGTGCCCAGTACCATTTCCTGGGACATATGGCAAATGTTCTGGGCATAGCGCAAGGCATCCCGGCCTGCATCCGTCAGGCTCACCGTATGGCCGATGCGGTCAAACAGAGGCACACCCATCTCCTTTTCCAGCTGCTTGATCTGGAAGGAAATGGTGGGCTGGGAGTAGCCCAGCTTTTCTCCCGCCCTGGTAAAGCTGCCAAGCTCCGCCACTTCAATGAAGATATTCAGACTGCGTAGATCCATGGTTTCCTCCATTTAATTTTTCTATCCAAATCATAAAAACAATCAATTGGACAAATCTTTGTTTCTATTATATACTCTCTCGGGAATAAATCAAGAGGTATATAAATATGAGTCTAATTTCGGCAGTTTACAATCTGTTATGGGGTGATTTGTTCACAATCCCCATGCCCGGCGGCGGCAGCATCGGCATTTCCCTGCTGGTTGCCATTCTGATCCCGGCGGGTATCTATTTCACCATTCGCACCAAATGCCTGCCCATCCGGTGCTTCCCGGAAATGATCCGCATCGCCCTGGAGCGGGAAGGCAAGAATAAGGCCGGGGCCATTTCCGGTCTGCAGACCCTGATCGTTGCCACCGCCACCCGCGTGGGCATGGGCAACATGGTAGGCGTTGTAGCCGCCATTTCCGCAGGCGGCGCCGGTGCCGTGTTCTGGATGTGGATCACCGCACTCATCGGCTCCTCCACCGCTTATATCGAATCCACCCTGGCCCAGATGCACAAAGAAGAGGATCCCCTCTACGGCGGCTACCGGGGCGGCCCTGCCCATTATATCCATGCTTTCTTCACCAAGGGCAAGGAAAAGCGCCACCACTGGATCGCAGTGCTCTTCGCCCTGTCCGGTCTGCTGTGCTGGTGCGGCGTCAGCCAGGTCATCAGCAACTCCGTCTCCTCCGCCTTTGAGAATGCCTTCGGCATTGCCCCCATTGTTTCCACCGTGATCCTGGTAGCCCTGGCCGCTGTGGTCGTTCTGAGAAAGAACACCACCGTCAAGGTGCTGGACATCATGGTGCCCATCATGGCCGCCTTCTATTTCCTTATCGCTATCATCGTCATCGTGAAGAACGCGGCTCTGCTGCCTTCTGTCATGGTGCGGATCGTGGAGGAGGCCTTCGGTGTCCGTCAGATGGCCGCCGGTGCCTTCGGTGCCGCTCTGATGAACGGTGTCAAGCGGGGCCTGTTCTCCAACGAGGCAGGCAGCGGTTCCGCTCCCTGCGCCGCCGCAGCCGCCAACGTCAGCCACCCCGCCAAGGCCGGCCTGTTCCAGGCCTTCGGCGTGTTCATCGATACCATCGTCATCTGCACCTGCACCGCCATGATCATGCTTCTGGCCCCCCAGGACAAGCTTGCAGGCCTGCAGGGCATGGAGCTGCTGCAGACCGCCATGGGCCACCATTTCGGTCAGGCCGGTGTGATTTTCACCGCTGTGACGCTGTGGCTGTTCAGCTTCTCCACTTTTATCGGCATTCTGTACTATGCCCGCAGCAATGTGGCCTACCTCTTCGGCGACAGCTGGAAGGCCCAGACCATCTACAAGCTGGTGGCTCTGGTGATGCTGTTCATCGGCGGTCTGGCTGCCTACACCTTCGTCTGGGACCTGGGTGACATCGGTATCGCCCTGATGACCATCTTCAACATGGTGGCCATCCTCCCCATGGGCGGCAAGGCTGTCAAGGCTTTGGACGAATACATGGCAATTCGTAAAAATGGTTGATACACAAAACCGGAAGGTCTTCTGACCTTCCGGTTTTTCCGTTCAAATGTATACTTTTTTGTAAGTGCGGTGAATGTCCTTTTCTTGGTCGCCAAGAAAGTAACATTGCCACACCTTCATACTTTACAAAAAAGTATATTTTATTGCTTCTGAATACTCTGTGCCATTCCCAGCAGTGCTTCCGCGCTGAACTGTTCGCTGTACAACTGGAAGCAGACACCGCTGCCCACGTCCCCAACCATCCAGACCGCATAAGCCCGGTCACCATCCTGTAAGATCATTCCAGGATGTCCCTGAATGGTGACAAATTCCGGTTCACTGGTGGCCGTATAACTGACAAACAGCCGCAGGACCGCCTCTTCTGTAGACTGGTCCGTCAGATAGGTCTCATACGTGAAATAAATCTGATCGTTATTGGTTTTATCGTAATACCACCGCCGCACATAGGAATACCAGTCATCTTCCCCTTCCAGCGGTGCGCCCAGTAGTCCGTCCTCCACCATATTCTTCGGCAGTGCGGTGATCCGGTAATCTCCCAGCTGCTCCAGTGCAGCTTCGGTCGTATCGTTGGTCAATTCCAACTCCGGGCCGGGCCCCACGGATTCTGCCAGTGCGATCAAATCCACATTCCCGGAGCAATACAGCTTATAGGCAAATCCCAGTTCCTCATCTGCCCAGAGCAGATTGTTGCCGATTCTGTATCCGGTGTGTCCGTGAATGGACACAGTCTCAGGCTCACCGGAACCATCAAATTCCCGGCCGTACTGGCCCAGACGGAAATACAAAATATAAGAAATTACATCACCATCTTCATTTTTCCAATCAATGCTCTGTTGTCCATAGGCCCGGTCTCCAACATAGTCCAGTTTGTAACCCTCCGGGATCTCCTGGGGATATATGCTCTGCCATTCGATGTAGGTGGTGGGTTCCTGCTCCAGCTCGATGGTGAAATCCGGTCCCAGATAGGATTTGGATACCTCCGGTGTTTCACCTGGGGCGATGCTTTCCGCCAGAGCCGCCAGATCTACTCCATCGTCCATGGTTTCCAGAAAGGCGTAAAACCCTTCTTCCCTGTTTTCCAGAAATAATATTCTCTGTTCCTGATTGCACAACAGTTTCCCCGAAAAACCATCGACCTTCGTTTCTTCCAGGTAAGCATCCCCGCTGATCTGTGCGGCTGTCAGGTCCTCCACGGTGGACAGGCAGTAGCGGATATATCCACCGCTGCCGTTTTCAAAGGTCATGATCTGAGAACCGCCGCTGATGGGAGACACATCTTCGCACATATAACCCTCCGGCAGCAGCTGTGGATACCAGGGTTCCCATTCCTGTCCCCGGTGATACCATACGGACAAGGGAACAGATTTTCCAAGGCCTACGCTGTCCGCCATAGCCGCCAGATCCACGGTAACATCATCGGTAAACAGATTTGCATAATACCCATCCGCCTCACTCTGCCACCGCAGTGTCTGAGCGCCTTCGTTTCTCCGGAGGATGGCTTCCCCACAGGCAAGGGATATGGCCGCTTCCTCCACGGGAGGCCGCAGGGCCGCTTCTTCCTCCGGCGGCTTTGTGGAGATCCAGAAATTGATGGAATTGCCATTGGCGTTGCAATACTGAAGATTCCGTGAGGTGTAGTTCAGGGGACTTCCGCAAAGGATCTCATACCCCTGCGGAATATGCCGGGGAGAATAGTCCGTCAGGACATTGACCGGAAGGGGCTCTGCAGCCTGCTCCCCGCCCACAGACACCGTTTCCGTCTGGGCCGGGATATTATGCTGCACCAGATTCATACGGATCCTCCGAATCGCATAGGCGCAGGCCGTGACGGTAACCGCCAGCAGGGCAATCACCGCCGCGATCTGCAAGGCTTTATGCATGCTTTTCCTGCTCTTTGGAACAGATAACGTGGCAGTTTCCGCTTCCTCGTAATACTTATGGCTGATATTTCCCAGTCCGACCAGCAGATCTTTTCCATTCATAGGGAGATCCCCTCCTTTGCAAGCCAGGTATGGAGCTTGGCTCTTGTCCGGTGGAGCTGGGTCTTGACCTTGCTCTCACTGATACCGTACCGCACCGCAATTTCCGCCACCGTATCCACATAGAGATAACGCCGCAGGAAAATCAGACGGCTTTCTCTGGTCAGGCTGTCGAGAAACGCTTCCAGGACCCGCCTCAGCTCCTGCCGGTCCAGTTCCCCCTCCTGCCTGGCATCCGGTATGCACATTTCCATCTCCCGGGTCAGCGCCACCACCTCCGCCTTTCGTTTGGCCGCCAAATGCCAATCCAGCCGGTTAAAGGACAGATTCCGGCAAATAGATGCCAGAAAGGCATAAAAATACTTAGGGTGTTTGGGAGGAATCGATTTCCAGGTTTCCATATACGTATCACTCACGCTTTCTTCCGCATCCTCGGGATTGTTCAAAATATTGTTGGACAGGTTGTATAGTTTTCGCCCATAAGCGGTATCCGTCTCCACAATGGCCTGCTCATTGCGCGCAAAGAATAACGCGATGATCTTCGCATCTTCCACACATGGTCACTCCTTTCTTTTTTATTCCTCACCCTAATAGTAAGAATTCCATATACAAAGGTTACACCCGTTATACTATTTTTTGAAAAAACATCCTATATCATGAAGGCCGGCAGTCTAAGCTAGACTGCCGGCCTTCTTATTTTATCCCAGAATCGCGCGGTCGTTGGTGAATTCCTTACCGCTGGCCTGCGCAAACAGGTCCAGCAGATCCGCTACGGTAAGCTTTTTCTTCGCCTCACCCTCCACATCCACGATGATGTGTCCATCCTGCATCATGATCAGCCGGTTGCCATGGGCGATGGCATCTTTCATATTGTGGGTGATCATCAGAGTGGTCAGGTTATTCTCTGTGACGATCTTATCTGTGATCTCCAGGACCTTTGCTGCGGTCTTAGGATCCAGGGCAGCGGTATGCTCGTCCAGGAGCAGCAGCTTAGGCCTGTTCATAGATGCCATCAGCAGCGTAACGGCCTGACGCTGACCGCCGGAGAGGAGGCCCACCTTGGTGGAAAGCCGATCCTCCAGACCCAGATCCAGCGTTTTCAGCAGACCACGGTAGAATTCCCGGTCCGCCTTCCGCACGCCCCGGACAAAGCGGCGCCTGATGCCCCGTCTGGATGCAATGGCCAGGTTTTCCGCGATCTCCATATCCGGAGCCGTGCCCTTCATGGGGTCCTGGAACACACGGCCCAGAAATTGTGCCCGTTTATGCTCCGGCATATTGGTCACGTCCACACCATCGATCTCAATGGTACCAAAATCCGGCTTCCAGACACCGGCAATGGCATTCTGCAATGTGGATTTGCCCGCGCCGTTGCCGCCGATAACAGTGACAAAATCCCCTTCTTTGATGTGCAGGTTCAGGCCGTTCAGCGCCGTCTTGGCATTGACAGTGCCTGGGTTGAAGGTCTTCTGCAGGTTGGTGATCTTAAGCATGGCCATTCCCCCCTGTTACATTGGATTGGGCAGTCAGATCAGAAGGATGCAGATCCCTGCGCTTGGTAAAATACTTTGCCTTCAAATAGGGGATTCCCAGGAACAGCGCCACGATAATGGCGGAGAGCATTTTCAGGTAATCCGTCTTCAAGCCCAGCAGGATCACAAAATTATAGACGATATAGTACACAATGCCGCCGCCGATAACGCCAATCAGGCTCACCACAAAATTCGGCTTGATCTTTAGAGAAACAGACAGGCCGATGAAGATCGCTGCCAGACCGATGACGATGGCACCCCGGCCGTCGTTGATATTGGCAGAGCCCTTGTACTGGGCCAGCAGGGCACCGGCCATGGCGACGATTCCGTTGGCGATGGCAAGGCCGACCACCTTGTTCCGGTCCACATTCACACCCTGGGCCCGGCTCATATCCGGGTTGTCACCGGTGGATTTCAGTGTCAGGCCGATCTCCGTATAAAAAAACTGATACAGCAGGTAGATCGTAGCCACAACAATAATGCTCAGGGAAAGGATGGAATGGTTATTGTCGCTCATGTGGACCAGCAGCTCATTGGCCCTGGGATCGATGGGCATCAGGGATTTGCCGCTCAGGATCAGCAGATTCACGGAGTACAGCATCAGCTGGGTCAGGATACCTGCCAGAATAGACGGGATCCCCAGCAGGGTGTGCAGCAGTCCCGTCACCACACCTGTCAGCGCACCGGCTATCAGGGCCGCCAGCACACTGCACCAGGCAGGCACTCCCATCCCCAGCAGCACAGCACATACGCAGGCACCGGTACAAATGGAGCCATCCACCGTCAGGTCGGCAATATCCAGAATTTTGTAGGAGATATAGACGCCAATGGCCATCAATCCCCAGATAAGTCCTTCAGCCACCGCACCGGGCAGCGCATACAGAAAAGCCATAATTACCTCAAACAGTTAAGATCATTCAGCGGGGACTTCAATACCCAGCTGTGCACACAGGTCTTCATTATAGGAAACGGAAGGGATCAGCGTCATGACTTCGAAATCAGCGGGAGCCTTGCCCTCCAGCAGGATATGAGCGGCCATCTTGCCGGTCTCAACACCCAGCTCGTAGTAATCGATGGAGAGGCTGGCATAGCAGATAGCGCCGCCATAGCTGGTGTAAACAGGAACATTCTGTTCGGTGCAGATGGTGCCCACGATGGAATCGTTGGCGGCAACGGTATTGTCAGAGGGAACGTAAACAGCCTTGCATTCACCAGCCATGGCCGTAGTCAGCGCCTGCAGCTCCGTGGTCTCGGAGAAGGTGTAGGCCTTGACCTCGATGCCCTCTGCCTCAAACAGAGCCTTTACAGCTTCGTACTGGATCAGAGAGTTAGACTCATTGGTGCAGTACAGAACACCCACCAGATCACCAGCCGTCAGACCCAGAGAGTCGATCATCATTTTAGCCTGCTCCGCAAAGGGAACTGCGTCAGAGGTACCGGAAACATTATCGGGGATATTGCCGGCGAAGGTGTCCGCATAGTCTGTCACAGAGGTGCCCAGCACGGGGATGGTGGTGGTTGCATTGGCAGCAGCCAGCAGTGCGGGCGTTGCATTGGCCATGATCAGGTCCACCTTCTTTGCGGTGAAGGTATTGATGACCGTAGTGCACAGACCGGCTTCACCTGCTACCTGGGTATCCACAGTAACGGTATGGCCAGCAGCCTCCACTTCGGCGGTCAGGGCATCAACGAAGCCCTTGGTTGCCTGGTCCAGAGAATCATGGACCATCAGCTGGCAAACGCCAACGGTAAAATCCTTCGCTCCGGAAGCAGACTCAGCAGCTTCGCCGCCGCAGCCGGCCAGCATAGCCGTCAGCATAACAAGGATCATAGTCAGAGAGATAAGCTTTTTCATTTTGGTTCCTCCAGATTTCTATATTTCCTGCCCGTTTCGGACAAAAATACAAACAAAAAACGTCCCTGAATCAACAGGGACGTAAGATGCTACGCGGTACCACTCTGCTTCGCATATCCTTCACAGAACATGCCTCATCGACTTCGCAGCCAGCTGAAACAAAATGGAAATAAAAAACGCCCCTGAAAAACAGGGACGTGAAAACACGCGGTACCACTCTGCTTCTGTCCGGCCTTGCAGCAGGACCCTTACTAGGCTTGAAAAGTCTTAGCGATATAACGGTCGCACCCGTTGTGCCTACTTGTCATTTCAACACACTGCTCGCAGAATGAACTTCACCGGACCATCCGCTATTGTCTTGCACCACCCGACAACTCTCTGAAGCATCCCTTCCGGCTACTCTTTCTGCTCAGACGCATTTGCCATATAAAAATCATGGGTAGATAATAACAGATTTTTGTTCATCTGTCAAGTACTTTTGTTCTTCACCGGCAACATTCATTTATACGGTTACAATCCGAATATTTTTGTTCGATCCGTCAAAGAAGCGCTCTCTGATTTGTCCAGTATGCCAAAAGGCGGAAGGGTCATTCCCTTCCGCCTCAGGATGCTTTACAGATTATAATACTTCTCAAACTCAGCAGGATGGGGGATCTTGCTCAGTTCGGCGCATTCAGCCCGCTTGGCCTTGATGAAGTTATTCAGCAGGATCTCGGGGAAGACGCCGCCGGCGGTCAGGTAGTCGTGGTCGGCTTCCAGAGCATCCAGAGCAGCCTCCAGAGAGGTGGGCAGGCCCTTCAGCTTCTTCTTCTCTTCCTCGGGCAGGTTGTACAGGTTCATGTCGTAGGGGCCCCAGCCGTTTTCGTGGGGATCGATCTGGTTCTTGATGCCGTCCAGACCGGCCATCAGGATGGCAGCGTAGCAGAAATAGGGGTTGCAGGTGGCATCGGGGTTCCGCAGCTCAAACCGGCGCAGATTGGGAGTCTTGGCATAGGCAGGAATACGGATAACAGCGGAGCGGTTGGAGGTGGCATAGCCAACGGTAACGGGAGCCTCGAAGCCGGGCACCAGCCGCTTGAAGGAGTTGGTGGAGGGATTGGTCAGGGCGCACAGGGATGCAATGTGCTTCAGCAGGCCGCCCATGAACCAGTGGGCTTCCTTGCTCAGATGGCTGTAGCCGTTGTCATCGGAGAACACAGGCTCGCCGTCCTTCAGCAGCAGCATGTGGACATGCATACCGTTACCAGCCTCGCCATAGACGGGCTTGGGCATCAGGGTGGCGCTGTAGCCATGCTTCAGGGCGGTGTTGCGGATGATATACTTGATCATCATGGAAGCGTCCGCCATCTTGGACATCTGGCCCAGCTTGGGCTCGATCTCAAACTGACCGGAAGCAGCAACCTCGGGATGATGGTACTTGATGGGGATACCGGCCTCTTCCATCAGCAGGCACATCTCGCTGCGGCACTCATAGGTGGGATCGAAGGGCTTGGCAATGTGGTAGTTCTTCTGCTTGGGGACCACCACGCCCTGGCCCTGGATACCGGAGTTCCAGTAGGACTGGTCGTGGTCCAGATTCATTCCGATGGAGAAGGGCTGCACCTCCCAGCCCACCTGGTTGAACAGGTAAAACTCAAATTCAGGCAGGATCAGCATGGTATCGGCAATGCCGGTGTCCTTCATATAGGCTTCCGCTGCCAGAACGATGTTTCTGGGATACTGGTCCAGAGGACGGTTGTAGGGATGGTCGATGATCATGGCATTGCCGGTCATGGACAGGGTGGGCACCTGGCAGAAGGGGTCCACAGCGGCAGTATCCAGATCGGGGATGAAGACCATGTCGCTCTTCTCCACCACGGCGTAACCATAGTTGGAAGCATCGAAGCCGATGCCGTCACGCATGATATCCTCATTAAAATGGTTGGCAGGGATGGTCACATGGCGGTACTGGCCATTGATGTCCACCATCTTGAAATCCACCATTTTGATGTCATGTTCTTCGATCAGAGACAGGATGTCCTGAACAGTTTTCATAGTATATTCCTCCGAGGTTCTATTTCTTAGTTCTGTCTTTAGTATTATACAGAATTCCACTGCTTTAGTCAACTTTCGGTTGCCATAAGAACGGAAATTCGTTATAATAAAATAAAAAAATCCGGGAGGTACCTCTTATGGCAACACTACTGGAAGTCTGCGTAGATTCCTACGCCTCGGCCATGGCCGCCGTCCGGGGTGGCGCGGACCGTCTGGAACTGTGCAGTGCCCTGGCCGTTGGCGGTCTGACCCCCTCTGCGGCACTGCTGCGGCAGATCCGCCGGGTAAGTTCTATCCCCATCCGCTGCCTGATGCGTCCCCGGGGCGGTGATTTTCTCTATACCCCGGAAGAAATTGAACAGATGGCCATGGAAATCAGGGAGCTGCACCTGGCAGGCGCTGACGGCTTCGTGATCGGCTGTCTCACCGCTGATGGCAGCTTGGATAGAGAGGCTATGAAGCCCCTGCTGGAAGCCGCCAGCGGTGCATGGCTGACGCTTCACCGCTGCATCGACGTTTCCCGGGATCCGGTGCAAACCTACCGGGATGCCGCAGAAATGGGCATCGATACGGTGCTGACCAGCGGAGCCGCCGGAAATTGTGTGGCAGGCATGGAAACCATCCGTACTTTGCTGGCGCTCCGGGAAGAAGCGCAGGGGCCGGAGGTTCTCATTGGTGCCGGTGTCAGCGCCAATGTCATTGAACGGTTCCGCAGAGAATGTCCCGCCGCCCGGGCCTTCCACATGAGCGGCAAAACGGAGATTGAAAGCGGCATGCGTTTCCGCAGAGAGGGCGTCCCCATGGGTCTGCCCGGACTGGACGAATGGCATATCCAGCAGACCGATGAAGCCGCCGTCCGGGCCGCCCGGGAGGTTCTTGATTTCCTATGCTAAAGAAAAAAGACATCCTTTCGGATGTCTTTTTTCCGTATTATCCTGTCAGCGCGCAGCGGCCTCCATGACGATCCGTCCGGAGCCGTTGACCGTGCCGTAGTCCAGCAGCATGCCGGGGAATTTAACAGCCAGAGGAGAATTGGTGGCATCCACATTGCCGTCTTCAAAGGCCTGAATGTAATTCGCCAAAACCATGTAGTCCTCCATCACATAGTCCAGCACGTTCACCGCACCGCTGAACATGTTGAAGCCGTCGCCCAGATCCCGGAGGGTGTAGTTGTAGCCGGCCAGGTTATAGCTGGCGCTGAGATCCAGAGGCTCATACGCCTGGGTCTCCTTATTGTAGACCTGTACATCGTGGACACGGTAGCCGCCGGTGGGGCCGCCGATCCAGACACCCTTGTCGTCCATCTGGACGGAGGCGGGCCATTCGCTGTCGATCTTATAGGTGATGCCGGCAACATGGAGGAAACCACCAATCTCTTCGCCGGTGCCAACACCCCGGGCGCCCCACTCCAGGGCATCCAGCAGCTGCTGTCCAGTGATGGTCTGCAGGCAGGCCACGTTGCCGAAGGTA
This sequence comes from Oscillospiraceae bacterium, assembly GCA_017505505.1. The sequence goes on from JAFVPA010000023.1 coordinate 23,499, forward strand.
TGGATAGATTTTGCAGTCTTGTAGGTCAGCTCTCCGGTGACGGCCTTGTTGCGGACACCGCCGCCATTCATAATGGCAACATCCACATCCAGGCCCATGTCATCAAACAGATAGTACAGAGCATCCGCGCAGAAGTCGCCGGTGTTGGTCTCCTGGCTGCGGACCAGACGGTTGCCCTCAGCATCGTAGTTATCCAGAGTCAATGCAGTATTGCCGATGGTCTGGCCCAGCTGGGTGTCGATCTCGGTCATCCAGGCATCCTTAACAGCCGCTACACCGGCATCGGAAGTCCAGGTGGTACCCAGATCGAAATCAGAAACAAATTCGTAGCCGACAACTTCGGTCACTTCCTCGCCATCCTCATCCAGAACAGCTTCCCCGTTTTCGTCCTTCACTACCTCGGTGATCTCCGTGTAATCCACGAAGCTGGTCAGGGGCAGATTACCCTCTGCAGGAATATGCATCAGGCCGATACGTCCAAAATATTCTCCTGTCTGGGTCAGGATCACCTTTCCGCCATCCTTGCCGGCAACTTCCCTGCCTTCTACAACGGAATGGGAGTGGCCGTCGATGAAAGCGGACAGTCCGGAGACATTGGCAATGACTTCCTCCGAAGTCCAGGGCTGGGATGCGGGGTCATCACCCAGGTGGCCCAGTGCAATGACCATGGTAGCGCCCTCAGCCTTGGCAGCGTCGATGGCTGTCTGAACGTCTGCATACAGGGCAGTGCCGTCTTCACCGCCGGAGATACCGTAAATATAGCTGCCGTTTTCATCCTGGAAATAGGCAGGCGTGGATTTGGTAAAGGATTCGGGAGTCGTGATGCCCACAAAGGCGATCTTCCGTTCTCCGATCTCTACGATTTCATAGGGGGCCAGCACAGTGTCCCCCTTCACCCCGTTTTCCTCATGGAAAAAGTTGCAGGAAACATAGGGGAATTCCGCCCATTCGATGGCATTCATGCAGCCTTCCATGCCATAGTCAAACTCATGATTGCCCAGCGTGGCCAGATCATAGCCAGCCGCGTTCATCAGCTTGATGATGGTCTCGCCCTTATCCATGGAGCCATAAGCGGTGCCCTGAATGGCATCGCCTGCATCCACCAGCAGCACATTTCCATACGTTTCTTCCAGAGCGGACTTCAGTCCGGCCAGAACGTCATAACTGATGGGGCCGTCGATGTAGGTGTGGATATCATTGGTGTAGAGAATGACAACATCCTCCGCTGCAGCCACAGCCGCAGTCTCCGCAGCAGGTGCTTCCATAGCGGACGGCGCTGTGGTCTCAGCCGGTGCAGGCGTGCCGCAGCCCACCAGAGACAGGCACAAAGCCAGTGCCAGCAGCAAAGACAGATACTTACGCATAATGCATTTCCTCCTTTTTTCTTTATGCTTTTTCATTATACCATCTCAGGAGGGAAAATGGTATAACCGAATTACAAATTTTGGGAAATTATTACGCAGCCGACAATAACTGTATGGTTTAAAACAGCTTTTTCGTTAGCCTTCTTCATAGTTCAAACGGAACAGAAATTCACCGTCTTGCCATGAAATGCGGTAAATCACGTACTGCTGTCCCTTTTCATACCGCTTCTTTAAACCTTCCGGAAGTGGAAAAATGCCCTTCTTATCCCGGTGCAGCTGATGCTCAAAAATTTCTATTTGGCTGTCACAGTGGTATTCTTCCCATACCGTTAATTGGGTAACCGCGTCATCATCCAACAAAATCGCCCCCGTTCCAGGCTCCTCAATCGTAAACGGGAAAAGCGATTCCATACGCTCCGGGATCAGCTTTTCGCTGTACCATTTCAGCAGTACCGAGTGCTGGCTATCCTCCTGGGTGATTTGAAAGGAAATCTTATCCACCGGTGACAGTTTAACACTCCATAATGTAGAATAACGGGAATACTCCGCTGTGGAATTGTCGATCCGGTATTCCAGCGTGATAACACTTTCGGAGGCCTTTGATGCGGAGAGAATGACCCGGCCTACAGGATCGTTGGTTGGAATCAGTTTCCAGGTCTGCATCGGATCCCCCGAACCGGATTCCATCTTTGTAAACTGTCCAATGGCCGTATGGTCAATGATCAGCGTCTTCCCATCCCCATCCAGTGTGATCTTGGATGGCGGTTCCACCGTTTCGTCCTGATATAGGACCGCTTCTACCCGGTAATCCTTTCCCCAAATATTCTGCTTCTGTGTAATTCCGTGTTCCATGATTGTGGGTAAATGTGCCGACACGGTAACAAAGATGGGTACGCCAAAATAAAGCCCAGTCACCAGCAAAAACGCCAGCCGTGTCTGAAAGCAGACACCGTAGCTGTAAAGAAGGAAAATGCCAAAGAGAATATACTCAAACGTAAACCCGCTGACAACTTCCTCCCGCGGAACAAACAGGCCGATCAGATCCGGTACAAAAAACACCAGCCAGAAAAAGAGGCCAATCGCCAGTTCACTTTTCTTTCCATTGGATAATTTCCACCGGCATACGAGCACCAGCAGGAGCAGGACCATACCCAAAAGCTTCGCCATCTCCCCTGCCGCGCCCCACCCCCAGTGCGTCAGCAGCATACTGGACGGCAGCAGCAGAACCGCGGCAACAAACAGGCTGTTCCACAGCTTACCCGTAAACTCCGCTGCGTCCTTCACATGTTCCTTCATATGGGAATCTTCCTTCAGCAGTTCGTCCAGAGAGACCTCATAAAGATCACTCAGCTTTAAAACGCTGCCAATGTCCGGATATGTTTTCCCTTTCTCCCAACTGGCAATGGTCTGCCGGGAATTTGGCAGCACGCCCTCCGAGTTTTTAAAGTCCTGCCGTGCGAAGCGCCCATACAGGATCGACCTTACCAAGGAGGAACACATGACCGTAACACATAAAAAAGCCGCCCAGATTCTAAAATACTGGAATCTGGAGGGGGAAACCATTACCGATATCTACTATGAGGGAACCGGCAGCAAAAATGACAGCGCCTGCTATGTGGGCGAAGAATTCGTGCTGAAATACACTGCCAACCTGGGCAAATTGAAGAACCACATTGAGGTTTCCAAGGCCATTAAAAGTATCGGCTTGTTGTCTGCATCTCCGGTGACGACCATAGCCGGGCAGGGGTATATTCAGGACGGCGAGTTGTACTTCTATGTGACCCAGCGGATCAAAGGCATGCAGATGGTTTACCACTGTTTCAGTGACGGCGATGCCCGGTTCGTGGGCGAGATCATCGGGCAGCTCCATCTGGCACTGAGCAAAATCGAAGATTGCGTCAGAGAAGCTGACCTTTTAGCAACCGTCAGGGATTGGGCACTACCGAACGCAAAGGAGGATCTTGGTCTTACCGATGCTTTCTGCAAGGAATATTTAGACAGTTTTGCAGCATTGCATCCAAAGCTGCCCCGGCAGATCATTCACCGTGATCCCAACCCCAGCAATATCATCTGCAACCAGGATCAGTGGGGCTTCATCGACTTTGACCTGGCAGAACAGAATGCCCGAATTTACGACCCCTGCTATGCGTCAACAGCAGTATTGTCCGAGAGCTTTGGCAAGGACAACGAGCTGTGGCTGGAGGTCTATCGCAATATCATCTGCGGCTATGACAGCGTGGCACATCTGACGGATGTTGA
>JAFVPA010000024.1 GCA_017505505.1 Oscillospiraceae bacterium
CGCAGGGACTGAGCGCAGAAGTCGATGATCCAGCCCATCTCCACGCGCTTGGGGTCGATGTCCAGACGGCGCAGGCCCTTCTTGGCCAGCCACTCGTCGTTGTTGTTGCGCTCGTGCTGCATACGGGCGGTCAGAGCCACCATAGCCAGGTTGTGAGCGTTCATAATATCGTTAATATCGCCGGTCAGACCCAGGGAGAACTCGGTCATGGGCATCAGCAGAGCGTTGCCGCCGCCTGCTGCGGTACCCTTAACGTTCATGGTGGGGCCGCCGGAGGGCTGACGCAGAGCGCCGCCGGCATTCTTGCCGATGTAGCCCAGGCCTTCGATCAGACCCAGGGAAACGGTGGACTTACCTTCGCCGAAGGGGGTGGGGGTAACAGCGGTGACCTCGATGAACTTGCCATCGGGCTTGTCCTTCAGACGCTCCATGACCTTGATGAAGTCGATCTTGGGGGTCTTGCCGTAGGGGATGATCTCCTCGGGCAGCAAGCCCAGCTTCTCACGGAAGAAATCGACGGGGGGCAGGGTCTTCTCTGCTTCCTCAGCGATCTGCCAGTCCTTGTACATGGTGGGGTCCAGAGTAACGCGACCATTTTCAGGGTTTACGTACTTGCCATCAACAAAATTGATTGCCATATAGTTTCCTCCTTAAGGAATCCTCCGGAGTCTTAACTATCTCCGAAAGGTATGTTTTTTCAGCGCCGCACTTTAGACATAAGTGACGCCCAGCGCCTATATCGATAATTGTTTATCGGTACTTTAGAATTGTACCATCCTTAAGCGATTAAGTCAACAGCAATTGGTAAAAAATGGGAATTAAAATATTTTTTGTTGATTTCCCATAAAATACGCAGGCCACAGTGCAAAAAAGTACACTGTGGCCTGTATATATTTATCGATTGCTTACTTTTCGTCTGTGGTTTCGGTAATCTCCGCGTTGTCGCGAACCAGCTTCATGGCCTTGGTGGTCAGTACGCTGCGGACAACGGCAGCCTGGAATTCGGCATCCACGTAAGGCTTCAGCTGCTCCACGGTCATGTTGTTCTGACGGGCAATGACAGCCAGTGCCTCGCCCATCTCCTGCTCCGTGGCTTCCAGATTTTCCAGATACACGATCTGCTCAATGGCGGCCTGGATCCTGACGGAGGCCTCGGCATTGCCCCGGGCATCCTCTCTCAGCTTTTCCTCGGTTGTGCTCATGAACTGGCAGTACATCTCCAGAGTCAGGCCCTGCTGGGCAAGCTGGGCCTTCAGGTTGTTCAACTGCTCATCCACCTCGGCATCGATCTGCTTTTCGCTGGGGGTGAAGTCCATGGTCTCGGCGGCCTGGCGCAGCAGGCGGTCCTGCAGGTCCATCTCGCCCCGGTCATCGGTGTAGGCCTGAAGGCTCTGGCCCAGCTTGACGCGCATTTCCCCGAAGGTCTCGCAGCCACCCACTTCCTTGGCGAAGGTGTCGTCCAGCTGATACTCGGTCTTGACCCGGATCTGGTGGATCTTGCAGCGGAACTCGGCAGCCTTGCCGGCCAGCTCGGCGGCATGGTACTGGCTGGGGAACATGACCTTCACCACCACCTCTTCACCGGGGACCTTGTCCAACAGCTGCTCCTCGAAGCCGGGGATGAAGCTGCCGCTGCCCAAAACCAGCGTCTGCATCTCGGCAGTGCCGCCGGGGAACTGGACACCGTCGCAGAAGCCTGCGTAATCCAGAACGATCTCGTCACCATTCTCAGTGGGCCGGTTATCGATCACAGCGATGCGGGGCGTCTGCTGGCGCAGCCGTTCCATCTGGCGGTCAATTTCCTCGCCGGTGACAATGTGTTTTTCCAAAGTGGCCTTCAGGCCGCGGTAAGTAAAGCTCATGGGAATAACCTCGTTTTCTTTATTTTGTATCGAAAATCATATCATGTAAGCCGGATGAAGTCAAGTAGGGCGACTTGCCCTCAAGCCGCCGCATAAGTTTTCCCTGGAAAACGGCGGGCTGAGGGCAGCCCGCCCTACAGTTTCCTTATTGATTTACGCTCACTTTAAACAGGATAGGGGCGGATTTGTAATCCGCCCTAACCCCATCGACAAAGGATCTGTTGAAACCATCTTACTTGAAAAACATTGTTATGTTAAGGGCGGATTGAAAATCCGCCCCTACAGGTTCTTTATTCCGACGCTGTCACCTTGAACAGCAGCGTCACCGGCTCGGTCTGGGCTGTGGTGATGGTGAGTTTGGCTTCACCGGACTGTCCGGTGGTTTTGACGTAGGTGCCCGTCATACCTCCCTCGGCTGTAGCGACAGCGGGACCCACCAGTTCCGCCGCCCCTTCCAGTGCGAACTGAACAGGCAGCTGGGCATAGGGGGCAATGTTGCCGTTTTCGTCCAGAATGCGGATGCGGACCGCCGCCATGTCGTAGGTATCCCCTTCCGTCAGATGGACGTGGCTGGGGGTCACTTCCAGATGGAGCTTCGCGCTGGGCTTGCAGGTGTACGTTGCCACCACTTCCCCGTCCTTCACGGCGATGAGCCGCCAGACGGTGGCTTCCCCGCCCCAGTTGCCGATGTACTTTCCGTAAAGGGCTACGGCATCCTCGTATTTCAGGTTATACTTCATCATGGCGTAGCCCATTTTGGCCATATCCGCCGGGGACATTCCCGCCAGGCCCTTGCGCTGAATGGTCAGCAGGCACTGCCGCAGCAGATCCGCCTTCTTCTTATCAAAACCCTCCTGGGTTTCCAGCAGGCAGCCTACCGTATCGTCCAGCACCATGGGGCCATGGGGCAGACCATTCCAGTCCCCTTCTGTCAGGGTGGTGACAAAACAGCCGTTTTTATACAGGGACACGGCATCCGCGTTGGTAAAGACCTGGATGGCCCCGATGATACCGCCGGGATAGTCGCCGATGTCCATGGAAGAGCCTACCGCCAGCACCGGACGGCTGTCTCCCTGGCTGGCATAGGCATAGGCCGCCAGCTTGGGGTTCCGGAACGCATCCATAACGCCGTGGTAGCAAACCCGGTCACCGGAACCGAAGTCCTTGTGGGTGGCGTAGTCGAACATACACCAGCCGAAGCAGCCCGCATGTTCTCCGTCAGCGGCAGCATCGTTCTGGACCCGCATATGCCGCAGGGCGTGCTCCTGCCGGCGCTGCCAGGTATCGAAAGCCTTGGTAGGGAACATATGGCCGTTGTGCTCGGAAATGATCAGCGCTTTCTTCTCGTCGGACGTTACCGCCTTTTTCGGCTTGCAGCCGGGATTGTTTCCCGTATGGGAGAAGTCATTGTAGGCATACACATCCTCCAGCAGGCTGCTTTTCTCAATATAGCGGACACCGGAGGTGGGACGGCTGGGGTCAAACTCGTGGGCTACCGCATTGGTGATACGGTACAGGGTATCATCATCCTGGCTTTCATTGATGCGCACGCCCCAGAGGATGATACTGGGATGGTTGCGGTACTGCAGCACCATCTCCCGGGTGTTCTCCACCGCCTGCTTCTTCCATTCGGTGCCGCCGATGTGCTGCCAGCCAGGGATCTCCGTGAAGACCAGCAGGCCCAGCTTATCGCATTCGTCAATAAAATGGTGGCTCTGGGGATAGTGGGAAGTCCGCACCGCCACGCAGCTCAGCTCCTCCTTCAGAATCCGGGCATCCTCCCGCTGCAGGCTTTCCGGGGCGGCGTAGCCCACATAAGGATAGCACTGGTGCCGGTTCAGGCCCCGGAGGAAGGTCTTTTTGCCGTTGAGATAGAAGCCGTCAGCCTTAAATTCTATGGTGCGGAAGCCCACCTTCACCTCCTGCACATCCATCACCCGGCCGATCTTCAAAAGGCTTACCCGGCAGGTATACAGGATGGGATGCTCCGTATCCCAGGGCTTGACACTGGGACAGTCGATGGTGATGGTGCCGCAGCTGGTGAAGGCCTTGCGCAGAAGCTGATGCTCCCCCTTTTGCAGCTCCACCATCAGGATACAGCCGTCGCCGTTATGGACGGTGGGCCGGATCTTCAGGGTGGTCAGGGTAGGTGTGGTGATATACAGGTCTTCGATGTAGCTCTTTTTCCGCACATCCAGCCAGACCTCCCGGTACAGTCCGCCGTAGGTCAGATAGTCGATAACAAAGCCGAAGGGAGGCACTTCGGGATTTTCTGTGGTGTCCAGCTTCACCGCCAGAAGATTCTCCTCGCCCAGTGTCACGGCCTCGGTGATCTCCACCCGGAAGCCGGTATAGCCGGTGCGGTGCTGGGCCACCTCTTTGCCGTTTATGTAAACCGTAGCGATATGGGCCGCACCGTCAAATTGGAGGAACAGGTGCTTTCCCGCCAGCTCTTTTCCCAGTTCCAGCTTCCGGCGGTAGCCGCAGACCATCTGGTAGGAACCATGGTCCGTATAATGCTGGGGGCACTCCTGCACCGTATGGGGCAGGCGGACAGGGGTTCCTTCCCATTCCCCCGTGGCGAAGTCATCGAACCAGTTGGGGATAAACTCCCAGTTGTTGCAAAGACTCAGCATAGCGAAGCCTCCTTGTGTCAGTTTTTCTTATTATAGAGCATCTTTCCCGGAACTGCAAGGGTGGTGGAAAATTATCGTTTAGCGGCGAGTCGCCGCTGACAATGGCGTGACTGGCGGCTGTCTTAAAATCCACCACCAATGGGTGGGCGGCCCGATACGATACCATTTTATATTGAACTTCAATATAAAAGTGTCTCGAATCGGGTCTCCCACCCGAAGGGGATGGATGTGGAACCAGGTTACAGTCCCGCCATTATCCGCGGGCATTGCCCGCTAAACTACAATTTACCATAAAAAACTCCCATGGGGTGCAAACCTCATGGGAGTCAGGCTTATTCTTCTTCCAGCGACAGTTCCTTCACCACAGCGTCCAGCTGGGCGTTGACCATGTCGAAATTGGCTACCGCGTCCATGATCTGGTAATAGGCCCGGGACTTGCCCGCGCCCATCAGCTGTCCGGCCAGTTCCGCCAGTTCCTGGGCATGGGCATCGTTATGATTCACCATAAACTTCATCAGAGCCAGCAGTTCCTCCATGGGGGTACTGGTTTCCATAACCCCATGGTGGTGATGGTCATGACCCTGGGCGTGGGAATGGGTATGGCCGCCGTGGCTGTGGACGTTTCCATCCCGCTTCACGCCGGAGACCTGATACATCCGGGAATTGGAGATCACGACCTCCACATCAAAGTAAGGATCAAAGATGGCTTTCAGGCTGTCAGCAGACATAAGACCGTTGGAGATCTTGCTGACGGGGCCTTTGTGGTGGTCATCGATCTTCTCCCGGCTGGCACCGTGGGCAATGGTCAGGCGGCAGCCGTCTTTCAGCAGGCTGGACAGGGTCTTGATCAGCCGCCGGGGATCCGGGAAGTGGGGGAATGCATTATACACCACGATGCGGTCAAATTTCCGGTCAAAGGCCGTCTCCTCCACATCGCCGCAGATGATCCGCACGTTGGATACATCCGCAAACTTCCCCTCTGCGATCTTCGCCATCTCCGGGGAAATGTCAATACCGGTGACGGAAGCCACCTCCCGCTCCAGATAATAGGGGAACATAACACCGGTGCCGCAGGCCACGTCCAGGACATCCTGTCCGGCTCCGATCTCGGCGTTGTCCAGAATCTTACCGATGATGGCATCACTTTTTATCAATTCCGCGTCCCAGGTGGGGGCGCAGCGGTCGAAAAATTCTACGATGTCTTTCTTATTCAAGCAACAACTTCTCCTTTTGCATAGCGCTTGGGGATGATCCGGGCCTTCATCAGGGTGAAGACAACGCTGGGAAGGAACACCAGCTGGATCAGGATGCCGGGCAGGGCGGTGACGAAGCTGGCAGTGATCCAGGCGGACATGGCCAGGCCGGGCGTAAAGATCAGGGCCTTGGCAATGCCGGAAACCACACGGCCCGCCAGCATGGCGGTGACCAGAGCGATATACAGGTCGCCATAGGTGCTCCTGGTATGGACAAATTTCAGCATCAGGCCGGATACCAGGCCGTAGAAGCCGCACTCCACCATCATGGCAGGCAGCATGGCGATGGGGGGCATACCGGTGAGGGCGCTGCTGAGCAGAGGACCTGCCAGGCCGCAGAGGAAGCCATAGGGCCAGCCGCAGATCATACCGCAGATCAGCACAGGGATGTGCATGGGCAGGAACACGGATCCCGCATTGGGGATGGAATGGAAGGCAATGGGCAGCACCACACACAGGGCGATGCATACGGCGGTGAGGGTCATGTTCTTAATGGAGTTTCTTCTCATGAGGGTTGCCTCCTTCTTATGTTTGACCCTATTATATCAATAAAAACCCACCGATTGAAGCCCCCCGGGGGGATGAAATTTTACGGATGGAAGGAAAAATAGTCGTTTAGCTGAGCACCCCACTGCCCTCCCCTTTGGGGAGGGTGCCCCCGAAGGGGGCGGGAGAGGTGTGGAAAGATGTTTGAACAATTACTGGCTTTCGGCGAAAACGCACCACGGAAATACCTCTTCCGTCAGCCCTTTGGGCTGCCACCTTCCCCAAAGGGGAAGGCATTGGGCGCTTCTGCGCCAGTGCGATAAACGATAATTTATTTCTCCACCCAGAAAAACATCCCCGGAGATTCCTCCGGGGACATTCTTGAATCAGGTGATCCGCACCGCGGCAACGACCAAACGGCCATTGTCCAGAGTGTATTCACAGGTGGACAGGCAGATCAGCTTGTCGCCGTAGACAGGGGTGATGCCGGTGTCATAGAAGGCCAGATCTTTACAGGTGGCTACAAAATCGTTGAACTCCTGCTCATCAGCCGCATCCACAAACTTGTGGTAAGGGAAGTTATTGGCACCCAGATTGGCGCTGGTCTTGAAAACAGCAAAGATCTTATACGTATGGTACTCGTTCAGTGTATCGAAGAAAATCAGGCTGTTGCGCTCCCAGGCATTCTTGTTGGTATAGGAGTTCAGAGCCGCGAACATACTGCCATCCGCCATGTTGTGGCCAAAGATGGTGATATTGTCACTGGGCTCGTTCACATCCGCATCTCCCCAGGCATAGACACTGCCACGCTTACTGCTCTTGCGGTCAAAGTTACGGTACAGATAATAGTTAGGATCATCCGGGGTCTGCATGACAGGATAGTCCAGCTTGGTGCCTTCCATCTTGATCCAGCCAACGGTATGGTCGTTCATATTATAGATCTCTTCATAACCGGGGATCATGGTAGGTTCGGTGGGCTCGGTGGTCTCTTCCGTGGTCTCCTCGGTAGTAGCTTCCGTCGTCACTTCCTCGGTAGTCTCAGCAGTCGTGGTGGTCTGGTTGGCGATCTGGGCCAGCTCGTTATAGCGGTCCTCCTGCTCCTTGCCCTCCAGCAGATAGCTGCCTACCATAAAGGCGCTGATGCCGAAGGCCGCCACAAGCAGGACAACCGTAACGGTAAACAATACTTTTTTCACATTCATACGCGATACCTCCGTTTCTCTATTATAGTACAATCCGCTTTGGGCTGTCAACGGGCCAAAGTTTAAGAAAATATTACGTTTTTTAATTCATGTAGGGAACGCCCAGGCAGTCCCGCATATCATAGTAGTTGGGGAGCCGACGCCAGCCGCTGCCTACGGTAGCATCACCGGAGGCAATGACCCGGGTATCGGGCAGGGCCTGAGAAGCCTTGTAAGCGGAAGCGCCGCTGCCAAAGATCATGTACAGGTTCTTCAGCCAGGTCATCTCCAGAATCGGCGTGATATCGCAGAAGGTCTTACCGATGTTCAGGTCCTCCAGAGCGGTGCAGTCCACCAGAGGAGAGTAGTCCCGAATGCAGCTGTTATCCAGCTCCAGGAATACCAGATTCTTGCAGGTACGGATGGGCTCGATATACTTGACCTCGGTCCAGGCCAGGATCAGATATTTCAGCTTGGGCATATATTCCACGAAGCTGATGTCCGTCAGGGTCATATGGCCCACATCCAGACAGACCATATCCTCACAGTAGCGCAGGTTGTAGGCATAGCTGTCCGGAAGCTGGCCCACACCGTAATGGTTGGGCATGAAGTTGTCCGCATCTGTCCGCAGGGCGATGCTGGGGCCAAGGCGGACGGTCCAGACTACCTTATAATTCTCCCGGACCCGTTCCCGGTAGTCCGCCAGGAGCTCATTTTCGATCGTGCTCACTGCCAGGTTTTTGGTGCGGCTGTTGCCCCACTTGGGCTCGTCGATGCCGCACAGGCCCAGGATCAGTTTCTCCGCCTTGGGAAGATAGGCCATCCGCTGCTCGACCTCTTCCAGATCCTCGATGACCACCTGGGACAGGTCCACCTCCCTGGTCTCCGGGCCGTAGGTTTCACCGCCCAGTTCCACCTCCCAGGTGATATCCGCACCGGGATAGGTCTCAGGCAGGGCAAAAACTGCTTCCGGGTCTGCCGCCGGGTTTACGAGATGCAGCTTTTTCAGCTCATGCAGATAGGGAAGCAGCTCCAGCTCCCCATCGGTGACGTCTTCCAGCTCCAGCTTCGCCGCCGTGTCCGGATACCGCTTGCCTCCCAGCACCAGACCGAACTCCAGACCCATGTTGTGAACCGTCCCCCGGAGGGCTTCCACCGTCTTGGGATCGAAAGTACCGGCACCAAGGGCCACAGTCTCCAGATTCGGGAAATGCTCCAGCAAATGGATGTCGTCCTCCGTCACCGCGCGCAGGACGATCTCCTTCATGTCCCAGGCGTAGCTGTCGCCGCTGAAATGGATGCTGTATTGCACATCCACATCCGGGCGGAGCAAATGCAGGCTGTACAGCTGGGAATAGTCCCGGCAGGTCTCTGCCTTTACCGTTTTCAGATCCTTCAGCAGGCACAACGTCTTCACATCCTGTTCCCTGAGGGTCTCCACGGTGACCTCTTCCGTATCATAGGCCAGCAGGCTGCCCTGGAAGGGCACGTCCCAGCGGATCTCTGTGGCCGGCATTTTCTCCGCGATCTTCTCATATTGAGAAACACTGATCTCCTGCTTGCGCAGATCCAGCACCGCCGCGTCCTTGGGATACAGGCGGAAGCCGATAATGTGGAAATTGCTCAGGATAAACAGCATCCCCGCCACCACAAGGGTCAGCAGGATCGCCAGTACAGTCAAGATTTTTCTGAATGCTTTCACTTATGTTCCTCCCCAGGCCCGGGGTATCCGGTCCCCTGCCTGTTATATTCGCATACATTTTTATTATCGTGTTTATTGCACGATAAGTCAAGGGGAAATCTGACAGGAATGCCCTGAACATGACGTCCAGGGCGTTTTTCCATATTTACCAGCTCATATAATGCATCCCCAGAAGGTCCCGCATCTCATAGTAATTCTCCAGATTCCGCCAGCCGTTGGCTACTGTGGCGGAACCCGTGACCATCACCTTCGTATCTGCCAGGGCCTGGGTCATCCGGTAGGCCGGACCCCGGCTGCAGCCGATCATCCACAGGTTTTTCAGCCAAGTCATCTTCCCCACCGGTTCAAAATCCGCGTAGGTGTTGCCCAGATTCAAATCCTCCAGAGCCGTGCAGTCCAGCAGCGGAGAATAGTCCTTGATAGGACTCCAGTCCAGCTCCAGGAATTTCAGCTTCTTACAGCTGCGGATAGGTTCGATGTACTGCACCTGGGTGTGGGCCAGGATCAGAAATTCCAAATCAGGCATATTCTCCACAAAGCTGATGTCCGTGATGCTCATATGTCCAATATCGATACAGACCATTTCCTCGCAGTAACGCAGATCATAGGCCTCTTCATCATTGAAATAATACACATGCTCCCGGACAGGCATGAAGGTAGTGTCATCGGTACGGGCCGTCAGCTTTTTCCCCAGCTGTACCGTCCAGACTACCTTGTACTGCTCCCGCATCTCCGCCCGGAAAGCGGCCAGCTTCTCATTGTCGATGCCGCATTTTCCAAGGAAGAGAGTCTCGGCTTCGGGGAAATAGGCCATCTCCCGTCTGACCTTGTCCAGGCTATGGATCTTCGCCCCAGACAGGTCTACCTCTTTGTCCTCCGAGGAACAGCTTACGCCGCAGACGGTCTTTTCCCAGGTAATGTCCACATTGGGAAGACTTCTTCGCAGCTGCAGCAGTGTTTCGGCAGACGCCTCTGGGTCTTCCAAATGCAGCGTTTTCAAATCCGGCAGGAATTGCAGCATGGCAAGCTCCGCCTCCGTTACTGCCTCCGCCGTCACCTTCCTGGCTGATCCGGAAATAACCGTCTCCCCCAGGCCCACACAGAAGTCCGCGCCTATCTCTCCGCAGTGGGTCCGCAGCGCATCCACAGCTTCCGCTTCGCCGCCCCAAACTACCGCTTTTTCCAGCCCGGTGAAGCACTTCAGCCGGGGGATTTCCTCCGCCCGGACCTGCATCAGCTCCACCGTTTCGGCATCCCGTGGAAAGCTCTGCTCTCCCAGCATAACATTGTAGCGGATGTCCAGCTCCGGCAGCCGTTCTTCCGCCAGGAGCAGCATTTCATAGTCCCGGCAGTCCTCCGCCTCCAGAGACGTCAGCTCCGGGAAGTAGGCCAGCACTTCCACATCCTGCCGGGACAGGGCCGTGACCGTCAGCGACTTCGTGTCCTGGCTACACCGCACCCCCTGAAAGGGAATATCCCACAGGACTTCACACTCCGGCAGCGCTTTGCGGAGCCGCGCATAGTGGGCCGCAGAGATGTCCTCCCCCCGCAAATCCAGGAGCTTGGCATCTCTGGGATAAAAGCGCATATCCACAAAGGTATAGTAGGTCACGTTCCAGATAACGCCGCCACCCACCGCCCCGAACAGCAGCAGGATCAGCAGGGCCATCAGCAGTTTTTTCAGTCTGCTCAATGTGCCATCCTCCTGAATCTTCCTCTTTTTCTCGGTATTGGTCCTATTATGTGCCTTTTTCCGGGATAAGTCAATAGGGTTTGCAGGATACACCTTCCGATCCCGGCACACAAACGGTCACGGATACTATAATGGAACAGGAGGTGCAATATGGAAAATTTTGTTATGATGGCGCTGGCCGCAACGCTGGGGACCTGGTTTGTAACAGCCCTGGGTGCCGCCACCGTCGTCTTTTTTACATCCCCAAAGCCGAAGATCCTGAACCTCATGCTGGGCTTTGCTTCCGGTGTCATGATCGCAGCCAGCTTCTGGTCACTGCTGCAGCCGGCCATCGAACGGGCAGAGGCCACATCCGACCTGCCCGCGTATCTTGTGGCCACGGCAGGCTTTTTGCTCGGCGCGCTGTTTCTATGGGCATCCGATAAAGTGGTCTCCTTCGCAAGAAGGAAGGCTGACAGCACCCAGGGAATGCCCAATGAACGGCTGCACCGAATCATCATGCTGATTCTCTCCATCACCCTCCATAATATCCCGGAAGGATTGGCGGTAGGCGTTGCCTTCGGCGCATTACAGGGCGGCCATACAGTGGAAGACCTGATGGCTGCAGTCTCCGTAGCTGTGGGCATCGGCCTACAAAATTTCCCGGAGGGGGCGGCTGTCTCTGTTCCCTTGAGAAGAGAGGGATATTCCCGGAAAAAGAGCTTTTTGCTTGGCCAGGCCTCCGGCCTGGTGGAGCCGGTGGCCGGTGTGATCGGCGCATTGCTGGTGGTTTCCGTGGAAGCAGTCCTGCCCTACGCCCTTTCCTTCGCCGCCGGAGCCATGATCCTGGTGGCTGTCCACGAACTGATCCCGGAATGCCAGAAAAATCAGCAGGACCAGCCATATTTTGCCACTATGGGGATCGTTCTCGGCTTTGCGGCCATGATGCTGCTGGATGTCATGCTGGGGTGATCCGGCCAGCGAAACAGAGCTGTTTCTTCCCATCCAGCGCAATGCAGCCCCCATCGGTCAACAGAAAAACCGTTGATAATTGCTTCCAGCAAAAGAAAAAGTCCAAAACCCCTAGAGCCTCTAAGGATTTTGGACTTGGTGCCGGTGACCGGACTCGATTACATTATGGTGTCGATCCCGGCTGGGCGGAATCGAACGGATGTCCACCGGACATCCGCATTGAAACGGGTTCGAGTTCACTTCCCTTCATAAACGAAGAATGGGCACCCCAATAGGGTGCCCATTCTTCGCTGGTGCCGGTGACCGGACTCGAACCGGTACGTCATCGCTGGCGGCGGATTTTGAGCGCAGAGGCTTTTCGGGAATCTGGGGGTGTTCAGAGGCACTGAAAGGTACCATCCACTTGGCGAAGCACATCAAAAGCCATGCAATTCCACCGCAAAAACTTATATTTTCCCCAATTTTCAAGATTATCACATTCTTTTCAAACACTATAAATTCAAGGCAATTTGCAGAGATTTTTTGCACGTTGGAGGGATGCAGGAGGGATCCCCCTTCTTTCCTGCGTACTGTCCCTTAAATCCACCACACAAAAGATACATCCCTCCCGTCATTGACAATATGATTTTTGAGAGGATTGATCATATGAAAAACCGAAAATACTACCGCAACCGTTTCGCGGATTGTCCCGATGTTCTGACTGTCTCACAGTTCTGTACAATGATGGGCGGTACCTGTGACAAGGCTGCCCGGAAGCTGATCCATGAAAACCGTGTGAAGCATCTCCATGTTCGCAATGCATATCTGATCCCAAAGGAATGGGCCATCGACTATATCCTCAGCATCCATTACGCCAAGCACCGTCCCGTGCTCACGGGGAAGGTATCATAGGGAGGTGCTAATGATGGAACTGAACTATATTCGCTGCGGTGATTATTATATTCCCGATCTGAAATTATCCGAGGAGAAACGTCCCATCGGAAAATGGGGACGGTTGCACCGGGATTACCTGAAAGAGCATCATCCTGTACAGTTCAATCTGCTGGCCCTGTCCGGGAATTTTCATACTTATCTTGCTGAGTTGAATGATCAGGCGCAAGATCGGTTGGAGAGGATTCTTGAACAAATGATAGCTGCCGAAGGCGTTACAGAAGAACTGAAAGCAGCAAACCCTATGCTTTGGGTACAGCGTATGAATAATATCCGGAACCGGGCAGAGGAGATGATT
The DNA here is from genome assembly GCA_017505505.1 of Oscillospiraceae bacterium. The sequence goes on from JAFVPA010000024.1 coordinate 12,993, forward strand.
CTCCGGGAACTGGTCTACGGGGAGGCGATGGCATGAGTATTCTGGAAGAATTTTGGTATGGTAATCTTGACCCAGCAGAATATGATGCCAGTTCAAAAAATGAATACAAGGAACTGCTCCAGCTGATCAGCCGGAATGAAGAAAAGCTGCTTGCAACCATGACGGCTGAGCAGAAAGACCTGTTCTCCAGATATCAAGACTGTGTTCGTGAATTTCAAGCTATGGCGGAGTACTTGCTGTTTCAGAACAGTTTCCGGTTGGGAGCAAGGATGATGTTGGAGATCATGGAAGCCGATCCTATGAATCACAGCTACAAATAACATCCGTTACATGCAAAAACAAGATAGCAGCGGTATCAAAGCCGCTGCTATCTTGTTTTTGTGGAATAACGCGTTTAAGGAGGCTGTATCTTACATTACTTACTTAAAATCCAGGATACCACGCTGACCAGAATCAGCACGGTACCTGCAGTGAGGTTCAGCTTGCGCTCGCTGACCTTATTGGCAAAGCGGGCAGAACCGACTGCACCGATGGTGCACGTGACAGTGACCACGATACTGGGGATCAGATCAACAGCAGCACCCATGGCAACATGGCTGACTGCACCGGTCAGCGCAACCAGGGTCATGATCATACTGCTGGTGCCAACGGCCAGCTTGGTGTCCATACCCATGATCATGGTCAGAACCATCAGCATCAGTGCGCCGCCTGCAGATCCCATGAAGCCGCATTCGACACCGATGAGGAAGCCCAGAATCAGAGCAATCACGGTTTTCCGCTGTGCCTTCCGCTCCTCGGCGGCAGTAAGGTTCTCCTTCTTGGGTTTAGTGGGCATAAAGAACTTCACAGCCATAAACAGGTTGCTGATGATGACAAAATAGCTGATGCCGTTTTCGCTCACCATACTGAACAGATAGCCCAAGTAGCTGCCCACCACAGCACCGGCAAAAGCCACCACTGCCATGGGCATGCCCTTCTTCATCTGGATGTTGCCATTCTTGTAGAAGGTCCAGCAGGTGACCATGGCGGAGGGCACATTGGCGATCAGAGACAGGGTCACGGCATCATAGCCGCTCCAGCCGCAGACGCTGCACAGGATGGGAGTCAAAACCATAGCGGCAGTCAGACCAGCCATGCCCGTCAGGACACCACCGGCAAGGCCTGCCAGAATATACACAATGTAAAGCATCTTTTTCTCTCCTTATTTGCTGCGGATCACAGCGTAAACTTCCTGGGCAATAGCAGCTGCGCCCTCGTTGCTGGGATGAACACCGTCTTTTGCAAACCATTCGGGATGCTGGGAAGTCAGTGCATGGATGTCGATAAGGGTATAGCCACGCTCTGCGGCAACTCCCCGGGTGATTTCCGCGATCTCGTTCACTATCAGGGGCTGGATGTCATGGTTGGTGGTTCCTTCTGTCTGGCCTTCCAAGAAGAAAGCGGAAGGCAGGGTACACAGGATGATCTCACTGTCGCCGTAAGTATCCAGCAGGCTCAGCAGGTCTGTCTTAAAAGCATCCGCACCCTTCCAGTTCTCAGGCTTACTGTCATTGCTGCCCATCATGAACACAACATAGTCCGCCGCGTAATCCAGACTCTCCTGATAATGAGGCAGGGTACGGTAGGAGCGGTCTGCGCTCTCCTGCACAGCAAAGCTGCTGACACCATAGTTGTTTACATGGTAGTTTTCGCCAAGCAGATTCTGCAGAACGGTGGGATAGTTATTCTTGGGCCAACCGGAAATACCGTGACCGTAGGTGGTGCTGTCACCGGCGCAGGCGATTTTGATCTGGCCTTCTTTGGGCTCGGAAGTATTGCTCATGCCGGACATACCGTTAAAGTACAGGTAAGCAAATCCACCGGCAACGATCAGAATGATGATCAGCAGAATGATCAGTAACACTTTCAACACTTTTTTCATCTCTCTATATTCCTTCTTTTATTCCGACGCGTAAGCGGTAATTTCGGCCACCATATCATCCAGGGTCTTCTGCAGGACGACAACATCCTCATCCGTACACTGAACGGCCACTGCCAGAACGCACTCACCGTCGAAGCTGATGATGGAGATCTGCATACCGGGCTTCTTCTTCAGAGGACCGCCAAAGATACCGCCGTTGGGCACAATACCGCCCAGTGCGAAATCAACGCACTTCAGATTACCCAGATTGGTAACACCCACGGGGGCAGTACCATAGACCTTGCCCATAATCTCCAGCAGCAGACCGATAGGAACCTTCCGGGCCAAGGCATGAACAATGGGCATGCCCTCCAGACCAGCCAGCGGATTTTCCTTGACCTTCGTGGTCTGTTCGGCAATCATGGCCAGCGTTTCAGAGAAGGATTGAGAAACTCCGTTTTCCAGAAGGGTCATAAAGGAGCCGGACATATTGCACAGGCCCTCACTCTCGCCATCGACACAGTGCCGCCGCAGATCCATGGTGGAGTTCATGCACATGGCAGCCGCGGGGTCAATACCCTCCATCTTTGCATAGGCGTGGTAGGTAGCAGCGATCATCATATCATTGACGGAAGCGCCAACGCCCTTTGCCTTTTTCCGGGCAGCGTTCATGACATCAGCGGGAATCTTCTTCAGCACCAGCCGGTTCCGTCCCGGTTTCTCATTGGGATAGGGATAGAAGGAGCGAACATCGGAAGAGGAGGGAGAAGACTTCTGCAGCTTCTTCATATCCTCCTTGCTGACTGTGTCATAGACCTTTTCCGGGGCACGGCTGCCGTTCTTAATCTCCAGCGCATCCGCATTACCGGTCTGAGCGATCATATTATAGGCTTCCATCAGCTTGGCAAGCAGATACTTGCCGTCGCCGCCGTCCACCACCAGATGGCTCATGCGGACAACCACGCAGCTCTTTTCCTTGCTCTGCACCAGGGTACAGTGGATCTGTACCTTGTCCTCAGAGTAAACAGGCAGCAAAGACAGGGAGTTGGCAGTCACCACAGGATCACCGTCGGTTTCCACATGGAGAAAATAGTTGCTCTCATCCATGTTCTCGTTCAGCTTCCAGTGGGCACTGATGCCCTCGGTGAAGAAGGTGCCGTGGAGCACATCCACGCTTTCCACCACCGCCTTGATGGCCTTGCGGAGAATGTCCACATCCACGATGCCGGGGTAATTCAGTACGAAGCGAACTGTATTGTCGTTAAATTCCCGGAGAATAAACTGACCGCGCTCACCGCCGCCTGCTTTGATGATCTTGGGTCTTGCCATAATGATAAACTCCTTTCAATTCGGGGATATTGCTGCATTTTATGATGTCATTTTTATTATAACTATACCATTTTGCACAATCAACAAACAATGCGGGTACAATGTGGAAACTCCGACAACCCGGAAAGATTGTCGGAGTTTTTCTTATACGAGTTTTTAATAAAACAGCCAAAGCTGTTTTATTCGGCTGCTTCAAAAGCAGCCTGCGGCGCAGCCGAAATAACGAAGTCAATACGTTTTTTGCCGCCAAGGCGGCGTGCCATACCTATGGCACGATAAAATGGCAGCAGGCCATTTTATCAAAAAATAAGTATTATTCCCGCATCCAGTCAGTCTCCAGGAATGCTCTTGCTGACTGGCAAATGATATCTCCAATTTGCGAAGAAACCTGATCCAGCGTACAGTTCAGTGTTCCCTCTGCCCAGCGCTGATAGGTATTGATGATGCCTCCCAGGAAGAAATGGACCCGGATGCCAAACAATACGGATTCCCGTACCGTTTCCGGAATATCGGAATTGTGCATGATGTCGTATTCCATCATTTCCTGAAGCCGTTCGCTTTTGCGCTGGATGTTTTCCGATAAACCTAAACGCTGCATCAGTTCCAGATTTTGCTCCATGGTTGTGGCAATGCAGTGAAGATATGGCTTCGGGTCTTTCAGAATATTCCGGAACAGGATCTGCTGAAACAGCTCCATATTGCGCTGAATGATCTCTTCCTGCATTTCATCCACGATTCCGTAGATGTCCGGATAGTGGGCATAGAAAGTAGAGCGGTTCAGGTCTGCCCGGGCAACAATATCGGTTACGGTAATTTTATGGAAGCCCTTCTCTTTCAGCAGTGCTTCAAAAGCCTCCCGGATCATCTGTCGGGAGCGGCGTGCATTTCGGTTTTCTTTTCGTTCTGTCATTGTGGTAAACCTCTGGGCCTGCAAAAGCACCGGCTTGATGGGCCGGTGCCTTCGCGGAAAGAAAAAGGTGATTATTTTCTGCTCAGGCGTTCCTTGGCTTCCTCGGTGGTCTCACCCTCCCGGGCCAGGAATTTCTGAACGAACTTATCTTCGATCTTTTTATAGCCGGAAACAAAGGTGTTTTCCACTTTCTTGTAGCCGCCAACGACACCATCTTCGATCTTTTCGTAGGTCTCCACAACGGTTTCTTCGATGGCATTGTAGGCTTCCACAGGGTCGATCGCTTCCGTATAGCCGCCTTCGCTGACCTGACCGTCAGTCATCTCAGCATGTTTTTCGGTAACGCCGCTGCCATCGATCAGGCCCTCGGCGATCATCCACTGGACTTCATCATGGATGGTCTCCTGGTAGGAACGGGTGGTGTAGCCCAGCTCCTGCTCTGCCTTGGAATAGTCAAATTCGTTGTTTCTGGCCAGGTTGTAGACGGAGAAGGTGGTCATCAGGGGCATCTTTCCGGTCTTTTCTGCCTGTTTTTCCAGACCGGCGGCGATCTTGTCTGCCAGATCCAGGGGCAGGTAGAACTTGATCTGCTTGGCGTTGCACTCTTCGTGGAGCATATCGCACATATCCTTCAGCGTAACGGTCTTGTTGGCCAGAATGTAGCATTCACCGATGCGGCCCTTGTCGATGGCGGCAATGGTACCGGCAGCCAGGTCACGGACATCGCAGAGGTTGAAGCTGCCCTGCATACCCATAGGCATCTCGCCCTTGATGATCTGCAGCAGGGTACCGGTGGTTTCACCGATGGCGTGGTCATTGGGGCCCAGGATACCGGAGGGATGGACAACGCAGGCCTTCAGACCCATGACGGCAACCGCATCCAGTACCATCTGGGTGGCAGTAGCCTTGCTCTGGGAATAGGCACCCACCACCTTCTTGGGATCGCAGGGAGTGAACTTATTGACCTCCCGGATCTTCACGCCGTGGGGCTCCTCGGGGATGGCACCGGTGGAGGAAACATAGACCATCTTCTCACACTCAGGGTGGTTCAGAACCTTGGTGATGATGTTTCGGGTACCGCCCACGTTGACCGCCATCAGCTTTTCAGAGTAGTTGGGATTCACGGTGACCATGGAAGCGCAGTGGATGATCACAGAGGTACAGCCCTCGGGCACGGTGAAGAAGGGCTCCAGGGAGGCAGCGTCGGTCAGGTCTCCCAGAACGACCTCCACTTCCTTGGGGATGTACTTCACAGACTTATCATTGGGCAGCACCAGGGCCCGGACCTTGCAGCCCTGTTCCAGCAGCTGCATGCAGATATTGGTACCCAGAAAACCGGCAGCACCGGTCAGCAGATAATAGCGTTCGTTATTCATAAAAGCATGCGTTATTTGCATATTTTCGTTGATCACCAAATTACCTCCTTAATTGTGACTCCCCGCTCACCCTAACGGTTATGTTTGATTATACCCTAATAGTTCCGCAAAATCAACCCTGAAAGTTTATTTATAATAGCAACTCTCAGTGATAAACTATCTGCAACAGCTGAAACAGGAGGGCTCATTATGGACTGGGGTGAAATCGGCAGCAGAATCAGAACACAGCGGGAATATATGGGTCTTACGCGGGAACAGCTGGCCGAAAAGATCGAGATCACGCCAAAATTCTGTTCCGATATCGAACTCGGTGTAAAAGGTATGTCTGTTCCAACACTTTGCAGACTCTCCCAGATTCTGGGACTCTCTACCGACTATATTTTATTTGGGGAGATTGAAAAAGCTTCATCCGCCCAAATCGAGCGAACACTGGCACAGTGTACGGCATCAGAATATGATCATGCGGAAAAGCTTCTGAAAGTATTTTTCTCAGCCATGCGTGACCGCGATTCCTGACAAAAATGTAACGACCTTACGGTGAAAAAATACCGTAAGGTCGTTTTTGTTATTCATCATTATCCCGTTCGATCGTTTCCCGAACAGCGCGGTTTAGGAATGCTGAAATGGACTCCCCTCTTTTGTCGGCATGCTCCTGGATCTGTTCTTTCACACCCTTGGGGACCCGGAAAATTACACGGTCCACCTTTTCCTGTTCATATTTTTTGATGGCCCGGTCCATCGCTTCAGATCGTGGCATATTTTCTCCTCCTGTGCGCAAAATATACGTCATCGTATATTTTGCAATAAAATACCGATAAAAAGCTGTATGCTTTGCCAATTGATATACGGCATCGTATATGCTATCATACAGCTAAGAACCAAAGTTACTTTATAAGTATAGCCTGTTATCGCTGTATTTGCAAGTTTCTTTGTTTTAAAACAGACAGGAGGCAATCTATGCATATCATTCAAGTTGTTCGAAGTTATCTCGGCCTTAGCCAGCAGGAACTGGCTATTAAAGCAGGTATTACGCAAGCAGACCTCTGCGAAATGGAAATCAAAGAACCATACGGACGAATTGATAAGTATCAAAGACTGTCCAATTACCTGGGCATTCCGGTCCATGCTTGGTTGCCTGCGATTACGTTCCCAAGTTAAATACGTTTCTACCTGCGTGGTGGTCAAATCGGCAGTGCGGACAGGGGTAATCGTGTCGAAATAAAGGACGATATCCCTGACAATATAGGAGTAACTGGATATTGTTCCTGGCGCCTTAGAACCACGTTGGTGCTCCAACCATGCTTGTGCCGTGTCCTTAAACAGTTGTTCTCTAATATTCGGTTCAGAGTTTGATCCAGGTACTGCAAATTTGGTAAGTAATTCATGCATGATTTGCAGCGCAGCTCGCTCTTGCTTGTTTGACTTTCTTTTTGAACTTTTATCTACGGCTACTCCGGTTGCCTTGTCTTTTGTTTTTCTCTTCCCGTCCACATAATAACTGATTCTGGCATAGTAATACCCATTTTTTGCATAGATATTACCGCGGGGGTTCTTTTCCATGTGGTGATCCTTTCTTTAGGTATGTTTGTAGTGCTGTTTGTGTGATGCGAATCTGTCCGCGCACCCAAATGGCGTCTAATTCACCTGACCTAACTATCTGATAGACTGTTTTTGTTGAAATATGTAGTAGATTTGCTATATCTCTAACTGAGTACACACATTGGTTGCTCAAATTGACCGCCCCTTTTCATAACTATATTTTACGAATAGTGGCGTATTTTGTCAAATTTTATTTGTGAAAATGAACTTTTTGAAGATTTCTGGGATATGAAAATTAAACAAAAGCAAAAGTGACGAAAAAGTTCATACTTCTGGTAAAAAATATTGAAGAATATAACTTTTTAAAAATAGGATTATATTCTGAGTGAAATATTATAATATGGTTATAAAAAGCAGAAAAAAGTTATAAAAAAGTTTGTAGATTTGCATATGAGTGAATCACTTACGTTATGTACTGTTGCAACAGTTGGTCAATACTTACTCCTAGAATGTTGGAAATCTTTTGGTATATGCCAACTGGACATCCCCGCTTACCATTCTCATAACGCCAAAGATCCGGTGTTTTGATTCCGAGGCAATCTGCTAAATCGCCTTTACTCATGCCGCAAGCCTCTCTGTGGTAAGTGATTCCGGAGATTAGCGGGTCTTTGGGTTTCGTATTACACAAATAGGTGGCGGGGGAAATTTCACAGAGTTCCTTCAGATCCTGGAAATCGTAAATAACCAATTCCTGGTTGGCCTTCCCCCAATTGCTGAAACGATAGATTTGATATGTTTCACCTTTTGCTGTCAGTTTATTGGCAGCTTGATATTCCTGCTTGGTCAATGTGAAATCAGGATTGTCCTCGGTGGTGGTTTTTACTTCGATAAAAATGGGTTTTCCTGTGTTACTGAATGAGAGAATATCGTATCCGGGACGATATCGAAGTTTGTAATAAGGGAGGATGAGATTTGCGAGATTGGGAAAGTACTTTTCTATCCGTTCTTTTTCCAATGCAAATGCGGTATCTTCTCCACCTCTACCAAGTTTCTGATTCTGTCCTGAAATGCTTTCTTTGTAAATTGGAGATGGATGCATACTGAAAAAGGAAACGGGGATCTGAGTACAGTCATCGGTTACCAAAACTATACTGGTGAATATAAGGTATCCTCTCAGTACATTGACGGATCTGGCATCGAAAACACAGTTCATCACCGATATACCGTATTGCGCAGTATCTTGCAGTATGCAAAGCGTGAAGGCATTGTTAACCGCAATGTAGCATCCAAACGAGACTGCCAGATTGATGTGCCCAGACCGCAACGGCAGGAATTTCCTGTATTGAACGCAAACGAAGCAAAAAATCTGATTGATGCACTTGATACAGAACCACTTTGGTTCAAAACCGCTGTTATTCTCGGCCTGTTTCTGGGCCTTAGAAGATCCGAAATTATAGGCCTTCATTTTTCTGATATAGACTGGGAAAGAAACACTTTGACTGTTAGGCGCACAGCCACTCAGCAGACAATCAACAAAAAGAATACCGTAATAGTTAAACCCTACACAAAAAATAAGAAGCCCAAAGTGTTTACATTATCCACTCAGCTTCATGAACTACTGTGGACACTGTACGAGGAACAACAAAACAATAAAACACAGTTTGGAAAATCGTACGATACCACATGGAATAACCATTTGATTCGCTATGCAGACGGCAAACTCATATCTCCCAACACACTTACCCGCATCTTTGGAAGATTTATCGATAAACATGGTTACAAAGATATCCGATTCCATGATTTGCGGCATAGTTGTGCCAGTATTCTTTACGAAAATGGCACAGACCTGAAAACTATCCAGGAAATCCTCGGCCATGCACAGCTTTCAACAACGGAGATGTATACACATAAAATTAGCGACAAAAAGGCTGCCGCCCTCGCCAAAATAAATGATCAATTCCTGGCTCCGATACCAACGAAGATGGGGGAAGCAAAAAATTGATAGATTTTTTGATAGAATTCGATACAGCATGTAACGGACTGACAATTGCTTCCAGCAAAAGAAAAAGTCCAAAACCCCTAGAGACTCTAAGGATTTTGGACTTGGTGCCGGTGACCGGACTCGAACCGGTACGCCATCGCTGGCGGCGGATTTTGAGCCCGCTACGTCTACCATTTCATCACACCGGCGTTGTGCCTGTATAGTATAGTACACTTTACAGAAAATTGCAAGAAAAAGTTTTGTCATAAGGGGCGGAAAACCGCCCCTTTCTGTTTACATTTCCTCCACGATATACACATCAGAGCCAAAATCCCCCTGGGTGCGCTGGTTCTGATCGTAGCCGGTACCCCGGAACAGGGGGCGCAGGAGGATGCCGCTCATCAGGGCCCCGCCGGAGACGGTCAAGTCTTCTATGCCGCCGGGGAGGGTGAAATGACGGTCAGCCATGCGCAGCAGCTGGCCGTTGGGGTCAATGTTCACGGGGGCCACGTGCTTCAGGAGGTTGCCGAACTGGCCCACCCGGATAGCCTGAGACAGGGAGGTGACCCGGTAAGTCTTGTCCTTATCCAGTCCTGTCAGCCGCAGCTGCTCATAGCCGGGGGCTGCGTGGACCAGCTCATGGAACACGCCGGCCAGAGTGGTTTTTCCGTCGCTGACCTGCCAGCCCAGGTTGGTGCGGGTAAAACGACCGTACTGGAACACCTCCCGGTAGCGCTTATAGAAGGCAGTCTGGGCCTTGATCTCTTTGATCTCCACATCTAGCAGATGCTTTAGATCCAGTTCATAGCCCAGGCAGCCGAAGAAGGCCACGTTGCCCCGGGTGGACAGGGGTGTTGTCCGCAGGGTCTGGGCATGAGGGGCAGCGGAAACATGGGCACCCCAGGTGGACTGAGGATAGAGGTAGGAATAGCCCGTCTGGATGGTCAGACGCTCGATGGGGTCCGTATCATCGGAAGCCCAGACCTGGGGCGAGAAGCACAGCATTCCCAGATCATAGCGGTTTCCGCCGGAGGAGCAGCTTTCCAGCAGGATGCCGGGGCGGGGACCAAAGATACGGCGCAGCACATCGTACAAGCCCAAAACAAAATCATGGGCCTTGGCGCCCAGAGCGATGGAATGGCGGTTCATGTCCCATTTCACATAGGAGATCCTGGCGCTGTCCAGAATTCCGGACACGTTCTGAACAATATAATCCCGGACTTCTTTCTTTGTCAGATCCAGCAGCAGCTGGTTGCGGCCATAGACCGGTTCAAATTCGTCCGTCAGCGCCCAGTCGGGGTGGGCACGGTACAGGTCGGAATCCGGGTTTACGGACTCCGGTTCAAACCACAGGCCGAACTGAAGACCCTTATCCCGGATCTTTTGGGCCAGGCCTTCCATGCCGTTTGGCAGTTTTTTCTTGTTTACTGTGTAATCGCCCAGGCCAGCCCTGTCATTGTTTCTCGCGCCAAACCAGCCGTCGTCCAGCACGAACAGCTCACAGCCCAGGTCCCTGGCCCGGTTCGCCAGATCCAGCAGCCGGTGCTGGTTGAAATCGAACATACAGCCTTCCCAGCTGTTATATTTTACAGGACGGGGACGGTTTCGCCAGAAGGCGGGGATGATGTGGTCATTCACAAAGGTGTGCATATTGCTCGACAGTCCGCCAAAGCCCTCATCACTGTGGCACAGCACGGCCTCCGGGGTCTCAAATCGTTCCCCGGGAAGGAGCTCCCGGTGAAAATTGCTCATGTTAATCCCCTGCATCACCCGGGTCAGGCCCTGCAGGGACTGCTGGGCGGCGGCATAATGGTTGCCGGAGTACACCAGATTGAAGCCGTAGACCCGGCCCGCAGCTTCCGTGGCACCGGGTTCGAAGAGCAGGAATCCCGGATTATGCCGGTTGGAGGATGCGCCGGTAAGGCTTTCATTCACCACTTTACTGAGGCCAACTGGGGTATCCGTGCGGCGCATCTCCGCGATCCAGCCGCCGTTGAAGGTTGCCATGGTATAATTTCCGGGCAGGTCTACGCAGAAACTCATAAGTTTGTTCAGTGCAAGAGGCTTATCCCCGGTATTTTCCAGCACGCTGCGGCGGACGATGGCAGTGGGGTAAGCAGTATAGTACAGATACAGCTTTGCACCCTTCTGCTCCAAAGTCACTTCCAGCGTTTCACAATCGCCGTGGGCCTGGGGCAGGCCGCTTTCCATGGGGACGCTGCCCTCCAGAATCCGGAAAGCAGTATAGCGGAAATCCGTGGACCGGCCCGCCAGTTCCAGCGGGCTTTCCCGGTAATCCCCCCGTCCGCTGCCGCTCCATTCCAACGCCAGCGCGTCCATGCAGCTGGCGGTATCGCCCTCTTTCAACAGAACATTGCTCCCCCAGCCCAGGCCCGGGCGGCAGGACAGGGCAAGGGCATCCTCCGTTTTCACAGGCAGGCCGAAGTGGAGGTGCTCCGGAACACCGTAATCGTCGATTTTAAACAGATAGGAATAGGTTCCCGTTTGGATGTGGAATACGCCGTTTGATTCGGTAATCATAGAAAATCCACCTTTCCGCATTTTCTTTCATTTTATATAGGAAAATTTGGTGTGTCAATGAGATTTTCAGATGACAGGCCCCGGTGAACATGATACAATGGGTATACGATCCTTCGTGCTGTAAATTGTAGTTTATGCGGCCAGTGGCCGCTGACAATGGCGTGCCTGATGGCTGGTTGAAAACCAACACCTTTGGGTGGGTAGCCCGATTCGATGCCATTTTATAATGATTTCGATAACAAAACGGGTATCGAACCGGGCTGACCACCCATTGGTCGTGGATGACTGCCCAGGTTACAGTCACGCCTTTAGCCGCGGGCCTTGCCCGCTAAACGATAATTTTCACCCCCAATAACAAAAAGGAGTGTATATCTATGGAACGCAACCGCTGGTACAAAGACAAGGTATTCTATCAGGTCTGGCCCCGGTCCTTTAAGGACGGCGAGTGTGTGCTTATGAAAAAGAGATTGCCTGTGATTTGTGCCGGAATTGGTGGCGCAATGATGGGCCATTGGGCTTGGTATTTGGATACCATTATTGGATGCTTGTTTTTCACACTCGGTATCATTTTAATGGTAGGTTCGTGGGTTGCAGATGCCAGAAATAAGAAAAAAGAGAAAGAAGAAACGTAAATTCAATTTGTTGAACAAATTCAACTTCCCTATACTACAGCCGTCTGGCACTCACATCAACAGAGGTGCGGGAATATTCTTTTCTTGGCTGGCAAGAAAAGAATCAAAAGAAGCCAGCCAAAGGGGCGCTTCGAAAAGGCGCCCCCTTTGGAAACCCCCGCCGCAACGCCGACCAGCGTCCAAAAATGTCCCGATTTTTGGACGCTTATAACTCAAAATGTTGCAAGTTTTTTCACGGTAGACTCTCGAAAATCGGAACATTTTCGGGAGTCGGATGGCGAGGCGGCGCAGGGGATTCTTAAGGGGACATGCCTTTTCGGAATGTCCCCTTAAGTCGCCTTCTTTTGGTACTTTTCTTGGCGACCAAGAAAAGTACTATACTGCACCTTATAAATATAAAAAGGTATACTTTTTGATACGATGAGAGCCGCCCAATTTGGGCGGCTCTATGCTTTACTTTTCCAGAATGACGGCGCAGTCGCCTGCTTCCAGGGAGGCCTTAATGTGCTCTGCTGCCTCAGCGGGGGTCAGCTTGACCTGTTCGCCGGTGCGCATGTTCTTGACGGAGCACTTGCCCTCGTTGATCTCGTCTTCACCCAGCAGAACAGCGAAGGGGACCTCCAGCTTGTTGGCGTAGGCCATCTTCTGCTTGAACTTCTTCTGCTCGCCATAGAGCTGGATGCGAAGACCGGCGGAGCGCAGCTCCTCAGCCAGAGCGATGGCGGGGGCGATCTCACCCATGGGCAGCACCAGAGCGTCCGCGGGAGCGCTGGGCAGCTCGGGGTTCAGCAGACCCTGCTCGTCCAGAACATAGAACAGACGGGTCAGACCGATGGAAATGCCCACACCGGGCAGTTGCTTTTCGATGTAGTAGCCCGCCAGGTTGTCGTAACGGCCGCCGGAGCAGACGGAGCCGATCTCGGGATGATCCAGCAGGGTGGTCTCGTAGACGGTGCCGGTGTAGTAGTCCAGACCTCTTGCAATGGTCAGATCCACGGCGAAGTTGGCCTCGGGCACACCGAAGGCAGCCAGGTTGCTGCACACAGCCTTCAGCTCGCTCAGACCCATGTCGAACATCTCATTGCGGCCTGCGTAGCCCTCCAGAGCGGCGATGACCTGAGCGTTGGTACCGGTGATGGCAATGAACTTCAGAATTTCATCGGCCTGCTCCTCATTCAGACCGCAGTCACTCAGCAGGATGGCCTTGACCTTTTCCGCGCCGATCTTGTCCAGCTTGTCCACGGTGCGCATGATCTCTCCGGATTTTTCGCTGAGGCCCAGCATGGCGTAGAAGCCGTTGAGGATCTTACGGTTGTTGACCCGGATCTGGAACCGGGACAGGCCGAAGCCCTTGAAGACCTTGTAGATGATGGCGGGGATCTCTGCCTCATTCAGAATATCCAGCTTGCCATCACCGATGATGTCGATGTCGGCCTGGTAGAATTCCCGGAAGCGGCCACGCTGGGCACGCTCGCCCCGATAGACCTTGCTGATCTGGAAGCGGCGGAAGGGGAAGGCCAGGTCGTTATAGTGCAGGGCAACGTATTTTGCCAGAGGAACGGTCAGGTCAAAGCGCAGGGCCAGGTCGCTGTCGCCCTTCTGGAAGCGGTAGATCTGCTTCTCGGTCTCGCCGCCGCCTTTGGCCAGCAGGATCTGGGCATCCTCGATGACGGGGGTATCCAGAGGGGCGAAGCCGTAGGAAGCGTAGGTGCGGCGCAGAATTTCGGTCATTTTCTCGAAACGGATCTGCTTGGCAGGCAGCAGTTCCATAAAGCCGGACAGCGTCCGGGGCTTGATGATTTCCATTGTCGTGTCTCCTTATATGCAAATGTAGGGCGGGGTCATGACCCCGCCGATCAGGTTGGTCGATTGCCCTGTTGAAGCCCATGGCGAAATGCGGGTCTTCCGCATCACGTGCTGCCTCTCAATTTTTGAAAGGGGGCCGGCGGGGTCATGACCCCGACCTACAGGGCATGCAATATATTAGCCGCCCCGCCAATTGGCCGGACGGCTAAAAAGCGTAGGTTAGAACCGGGGCTTGCTCCGCAGCATCTCTCTCCAATCCAGGTCGCCCCGCTGCAGGCCCATGATGAGCATTTCGGCGGAGGCCAGGTTGGTGGCGATGGGCACATTGTGCTTGTCGCAATGGCGGATGGTCTCGATCATCTGGGAATCGTCCCAGGGCTCGGTGGTATTGGGATCGGTGAACAGCAGCACCAGATCGATCTCGTTATAGGCGATGCGGGCGTTGATCTGCTGGTGGCCGCCCTGCTTATGGGACAGCAGCAGCGTAATGGGCAGACCGGTATTGTCCGCGATTAGGCGGCCGGTGGTGGCCGTTGCGAAGAGGCTGTGCTTGAGCAGGACGCTCTTGTAGGCAGTGCAGAACTGGACCATCAGTTCCTTTTTCTTGTCATGAGCCAAAAATGCGATATTCACAGCAGTCACTCCTTAAACATTCTGTTTTTATCGTAACGTTATGGGTTCGTGGTAGCCTTGCACACGTTTTGCGATTTTTTGGTAGGCCTTGGCAGCGGGGCACCGGGGAGCGTATTGCAGCACCGGCTTTCCGAAGGAAGCGGCCAGGGTCACATAGGGATCCTCCAGCACGATGCCCATGAGAGGTAGTCCCGCGGAGTCCATCACATCATCAATGGTGAGCCGTACGGTGCTGAGGACGCTGCGGTCCACCCGGTTCACTACCAGGCGCACATCCCGCTTGCCCATCAGCTCCAGCAGGTCTCCTACCCGGGAAGCATCCCGGATGGCAGCAGGCCCGGAGCCCGTCACCAGCAGGAAGCGGTCCGCCACCCCCGCCACAAGACGGAAGCCTGCGTCCACCCCGGCGGGAGCATCCAGAAAAATATAGTCATATTCCTTTCTCGCCTGGCGCAGCATGGCGGCGAAGGAATTGGGGTCGATTTTCTCCACCGGACGGTTCATGGGAGCCGTCAGAAAGTGAAGGCTGGGATAGCTGGGATGCTTGGCCGCCCGGTCCAGGGGATAATGGCCCTCTGCCACATCCAGGAAGGACAGGGCACCGCTGTCGGAAAGGCCCAGAGAGATATCCAGGTTCCGCAGTCCCACATCGCAGTCGATGCACAGAACACGCTTGCCCTCTTCCGCCAGAGCGGTGGCGATGCCGGCACAGACAGAGGTTTTTCCCGTTCCGCCCTTACCGGACAGGACCGCAAAAAGCTCGCCCAAGCATCATCGCCTCCAATAACCAAAGTTTGGTATCATTATAAAGCCAATTCGCACAAAAATCAAGAGGAATCAAGGGCGATTTCAAAGATTTTTCATCACAATGAACAAAAATATTCTCACACGCTTCTGTTGCCTGTTGTAGGGCGGGCTGCCCTCAGCCCGCCGTCGTTCATCAAACAGTTCCCCCTTTCTTGTCCCCTGCAGAGCGGCGGCTTGAGGGCAAGCCGCCCTACAGAAACATGATTCCATTCGCAAAGACGGTAAATTTTGCTAAAGCAATCGAAAAAAGGTATTGCGCCTTTGGACAAAGTGATATATAATTAACCTGTAAAAATACGGGCGCAGACCCGATAATTGGAGGACTGATATCCTATGTTCAATGCAATGATCGAAACTCTGAAGGCCAATCCCCGCTCCATCGTTTTCACCGAGGGTCATGATGCCCGTATTCTGGAAGCTACCGCCCGTCTGAAGGCTGACGGTTTCCTGAAGGTCATCCTGGTTGGCAATGTGGAAGAAGTTAAGGCCAACGCAGCTAAGGGCGGCTTCGACATCGAAGGTGTCGAGATCCTGGATCCCGCTACCTACGAAGGCATGGACGCCATGGTCGACAAGATGGTCGAACTGCGTAAGGGCAAGATGTCCGCTGAGGACTGCCGCAAGGCTCTGTCCAAGGGCAACTACTTCGGCACCATGCTGGTGAAGATGGGCTACGCTGATTCCCTGCTGGGCGGCGCTACCTACTCCACCGCTGACACCGTCCGTCCCGCTCTGCAGATCGTCAAGACCAAGAAGGGCTCCCACCTGGTTTCCTCCTGCTTCATCATGGTCCGCGGCGAAGAGAAGCTGGCCATGGGCGAC
>JAFVPA010000025.1 GCA_017505505.1 Oscillospiraceae bacterium
TCCCCGAGTTCTATGCCGTTCAGCTGAACGACACTCACCCTGCCATGTCCATTCCTGAGCTGATCCGTCTGATGATGCACGAGGGCTTCACCTTTGACGAGGCTTTCGACATCGCTCAGCGTACCTTCTCCTACACCAACCACACCGTTCTGGGTGAGGCTCTGGAGAAGTGGCCTCTGAACCTGATGCGCTCTGTTGTTCCCCAGATCGCTGACATCATCTGCCGCATTGACCACAAGCTGAGAGAAGAGCTGCCCATGGACTTCCAGGAGCGCCGGGCCCGCAAGCTGTTCATCGTCGATGAGGACATCGTCCATATGGCAAACCTGTCCATCTATGTTGGCAGCTATGTCAACGGTGTTGCAGAGATCCACTCTCAGATCCTGAAGGACGACTGCTTCAAGAACTGGTACCATGTTTTCCCCGATCGTTTCCAGAATAAGACCAATGGCATCACTCCCCGCCGCTGGCTGGGCCTGTGCAACCCTGAGCTGACCGGTATGGTCCGTGAGCTGGTTGGTGAGGACTTCCTGAAGGATCTGGATAAGATCTCCGCTCTGAAGGATCACATCACCGACGAGAATGTTGTCCGCTTCAACAACATCAAGCGCACCAAGAAGGAGCAGCTGTGCAACATCATCGCCCAGAAGGAAGGCATCATGCTGAACCCTGACTTCATGTTCGATGTTCAGGTTAAGCGCCTGCACCTGTACAAGCGTCAGCTGATGAACATCATCGCTGTTGTGGATATCTACTTCCGCCTGAAGGAGGGCCGTCTGCCCGACTTCCAGCCCACTGCATTCATCTTCGGCGCAAAGGCCGCTCCCGGCTATATCGATGCCAAGTCCGTCATCCGTTACATCAACCGTGTGGCTCGTATGATCAACAACGATCCCGCTGTTGCGGACAAGATGAAGGTGGTCTTCGTTCAGAACTATAACTGCTCCTACGCTGAGCATATCATCCCCGCAGCTGACATCTCCGAGCAGATCTCTCCCGCTGGTCTGGAAGCTTCCGGCACCGGCAACATGAAGCTGATGCTGAACGGTGCCATTACTCTGGGTACTCTGGACGGCGCCAATGTGGAAATCGCCGAAGAGGCCGGCCGCGAGAACGAGTATATCTTCGGCCACACCGTCGAGCAGATCAACGAGATCAAGGGCCGCTACAATGCCCGTTATATCTACGACACCAATGCTGACCTGCGCCGTGCCCTGAACACCCTGGTGGATGGCACTGTCCAGACCGACGACGGCATGCGCAACCTGTTCAAGCAGCTGGTTGAGGGCGGCAACGACCAGTACTACCTGCTGCTGGACTACGCTTCCTATATCGAAGCAAAGTTGCAGGCCAACCGCGACTATGCTGACCGCATGACCTTCGGCCGTAAGTGCCTGGTCAACGTGGCTTCCGCAGCCAAGTTCTCCTCCGACCGTACCATCCGTCAGTACGCCGAAGAGATCTGGCACATTAAGCCCACTCAGTTTTAATTGAAAACATTCCGGAACCTCCCGGCTTCGTAAAGAAGCCGGGAGGTTTTTTGTGCTTTCTGGGGGGAGAAAAATGATCGTTTATCGCATTCTCACAACATGGATGTCATTGCGAGCCAGTGCCGCACACTGGCGTGGCAATCCCCTCCAAATGTCCGCGCAGAACCTAAAACAATGGATACTGGAAACTTGCAGGAGATTGCCACACCAGTCTGAGGACTGGTTCGCAATGACATGCGTTTTTTGTTCTGCACAGCTAAACTACAATTTATCTTTCCCAACCAGCACATATTTTTCACCCCAAGGGAAATACTACCCATGAAAAGGCGGTGTATGGATATGGAGGAATTCTCCTGTAAAACGAAGCTGATCTCCGGGGCCGGGACGGTGTCCAGACTGGGGACGTTGGGAGGAAAACGGCTGTTTCTTGTGACGGACCCATTCTTCGCAAAGAATGGGACGGCCCAGAGCGTGGCAGAAGCGGCCAAATGTCAGCAGGTGGAGGTTTTTGACCGGGTCCAACCGGACCCGACGGTGGAACTGGCGGCGGAAGGGACAGCCCGGCTCCGGGCCTTTGGGCCGGATCTGGTGGTGGCTCTGGGGGGTGGCAGTGCTATGGATCTGGCCAAGGCCATGGCTTATTTTGCGAAAGGAAATTATAAAACAGTGGCCATCCCAACCACCTCCGGTTCCGGTTCCGAGGTGACGGATTTTGCGATCCTGACCCACGACCGGGTGAAGCATCCCCTGGTGGACAAACGGCTGCGTCCGGATGTGGCGATCCTGGACAGCGAGCTTTTACAGGAACTTCCCCCGAAACTTATCGCGGAAGCGGGCTTTGATGTGCTGGCCCATGCAGCGGAGGCTTATGTTGCCCGGGAGGCGGGGACGGTGACAGACCTGTATGCCCGGGAAGCCTTCAGCAGTGCCTATGCGTCTCTGCCGGCTTCCTATGCGGGTAACCGGTCGGTCCGGTTGAAGGTCCATCTGGCGGCGACCATGGCCGGAATGGCCTTCTCCCAGTCGGGCCTTGGGCTGTGCCATGCCATGGCCCACAGCCTGGGAGGAATGTTTCATGTGGCCCACGGGCGGCTCAATGCGATCCTGCTGCCTGCCATTATCAGCTGCAATGCCCATGTGGCCGGAAAGAAATATGCAGAATTGGCCCGGGCGGCCGGAATGGGAGGCAGTGCGGATACCATTGCGGTGCGGAACCTGAGGAACAGCCTGATCCGGCTGCGAAGGGAATTGAATTTGCCGGAGACATTGGTACAGGCGGGGGTCGATCCGAGAGTTCTGTGGTGCAATGTGGGGGAAATCGTGAAGGCAACGTTAGCGGACCCCTGCTGCAAAAGCAATCCTATGGTGGTGGAGGATTTTTTGGTGCGTCGAATCCTGGAAGAGGTGACGGGCCGTGTCTGAACGTCTGCGGAGCGTGGGGCTGGATGTGGGGACCACCTCCACGCAGATGATCCTGTCGGAGCTGACCATTGAAAACCGGGCCTCCGCCTTTGCGGTACCGGAGATGGCGATAACAGGCCGGGAGGTCCTCTATAAGAGCCCGGTGTTTTTTACACCTTTGCGGGATGCGCATAATGTGGATGGAGATGCCATCCGAAAACTGGTGGAAGCGGAATATAACAGGGCAGGGATCCGTCCTTCGGATGTGGATACCGGGGCGATCATCATTACAGGAGAAACCAGTCGGAAGGAAAATGCCCGGGCGGTGCTGGATGCCTTGTCGGAGTATGCCGGGGATTTTGTGGTAGCTACCGCCGGGCCGGATCTGGAAAGCGTGCTGGCGGCCAAAGGGGCCGGGGCGGTGGAATATTCCCAGAGGACCGGAAAGACGGTGCTGCACATGGATATCGGCGGCGGAACCAGCAATCTGGCGCTGATCCGGGATGGAAAGATACTGAGAACCGGATGCCTGAATGTGGGCGGACGATTGCTAAAGCTGGATAAAAGTGGGGAAATTACGTATATTTCTCCGGTTTTATCAGGATTGATAAAGTGGAACGTTGGTGATGTCCTGACACAGACAGCTGCCGGGGAAGTGGCGGAAGTGCTGGTACAGGCGCTGGAAATGGCGGCAGGCCTGCGGGAACCGGCGCAGCTGCTGGCGCATTTCCTTACAGAGGAGGCTGTATCGGACTGGATCCCACCGGAAAAAGCTGTAATATCCTTTTCCGGCGGTGTGGCGGACTGTATTGAAACAGAGCGTCCCTGGCTGGAATTTGGAGACCTGGGGCCGCTGCTGGGGCGGGCCATTGCCGGAAGCACCCTGTGCCGTGGGGAGTATGTCCTTGGTGAAGAGACAATCCGGGCTACGGTGATCGGTGCGGGCTCTTACAGCACCCAGCTTTCCGGAAGTACGGTGTACTATCAGAATATACAATTTCCCCTAAAAAATATACCGGTTGCGGACGTTACAGATATAACGGAAATCAGAATGTCTCTGGCCCGGCAGGAAGGGACGGCGGTTTTGGCCCTGCCTGGAATGGTATCCCCTTCTTACCGGCAGATAGTGTCTCTGGCAGAGTCCGTCATCAAAGAAACTGATGGTCCGTACCTGCTGTGTCTGGAACAGGACATGGCCAAGGCCCTGGGACAGGCTTTGGCGGTTCGCCTGCCGCCGGATGCCAAAATACTTTGCATTGACCGGGTGAAGGTCAGCGAGGGAAGCTTTCTGGACCTTGGTGCGCCCATCGGCCATGCGTTGCCCGTTGTGGTGAAAACACTGGTGCTGGGTAGGTAAATTGTAGTTTAGCGGGCAATGCCCGCGGATAAAGGCGGGACTGTAACTTGGTTCCGCATCCATTCCCTTTGGGTGGGCCACCCGATTCGAGACACTTTTATAATGAAGTTCAATATAAAAAGGTATCGTATCGGGCTGCCCACCCATTGGTGGTGGATTTTAAGATAGCCGCCAGTCACGCCATTGTCAGCGGCGACTCGCCGCTAAACGAAAATTTATACAATCAAATGTTAGGAGATCACACATGAACAAGCAGGAACTGGCGGCCATGGTGGCAGAGATTTTGGGCACCATGGAGGCTCCGCCAATGGTGAAGGCTACGGAATACCATGCAATGGTTCCCGAGCCGGAAAAGAAGCCAACCGGGTATCAGGATGGGGATTTTGTGCCCGATGTGACGGCGTTGGATCTGCGGAAGCTGTATCTGACAAAAGATCCGGAAGATCCGGAGCGGTTCCGAAAAATGAAAGAAAGAACGCCTGCCCGGTTGGGCAGCGGCCGGGCAGGTCCCCGCTATAAAACCCTGACCATGCTCCGCTTCCGGGCAGACCACGCGGCGGCTCAGGATGCGGTATTTTCTCAGGTGCCGGAGGATTTCGCCTCGAAGAACGGCATGACGGAGGTGCGGACCCGGTGCGAAGATAAGGATGAATACCTGACCCGGCCGGACCATGGCCGCTGCTTTGACGAAGAGAACCAGAGGAAGATCCGTGCAGCCATCCCCGGTACGCCCCGTGTGCAGATCGTGGTGGGAGACGGCCTGTCCTCTGCCGCCATCACCGCCAATGCGATGGACTGCCTGGAGGCCATCCGGGAGGGCCTGAAGGTCCGGGGCATTGACCCGGGAACGCCCATCTTTGTCCGGTACTGCCGGGTCGGTGCGGGAGATGCCATTGGGAATGTGACGGGCTGTGAGCTGGTGTGTATGCTGGTGGGGGAGCGGCCCGGTCTGGTGACGGATAAGAGCATGTCCACCTATATCACCTACAAGCCCCATACCGGGGTCTCGGAATCCGCCCGGACGGTGGTTTCCAACATCCATGCCCAGGGTACCCCGGCGGTGGAGGCCGGGGCCCATATTGCGGGCCTGATCGAAACGATCCTGAAGCGGAAGGTTTCCGGTGTGGGCCTGGTCAATGCGGAGGGTGCATGATTCCGGTAAAGATTTTGGCGGTCCGCTATCTGGCCAATGCAAGCCCGGCCCTCTGTAAGGCCTTGGGCGCGCCGCAGGGCTATCCGGCTCTGGCGATGCTGACCACCGACTGCGATGATGCCACCTATATCGCCCTGGACGCGGCCACCAAGGCAGCAGATGTGCAGGTGGCCTATGGCCGCAGCTTTTATGCCGGGGCAGCCAATGCTTCCACCCCCAACGCCGGGGAGGTTATTGGCATTTTGGCAGGCCAGACCCCGGGTGCGGTGCGCAGCGGCATGGAGGCGGCGCTGGCTTATTTACAGCGGATCGGTTTTGAAGAAGCGAATAAGGTGCCGTATCTTGCGCACACTGTTAGCAGTGCAGGTTTTTTCCTGGCAAAGGAAGCAGGCGTCCGGCCGGGGACGGCCCTGGCCTATCTGATCGCGCCGCCGCTGGAAGGAATGTATGCCATGGACGCGGCACTGAAAGCGGCAGATGTAGCGTTATGTAAACTCTATGCACCCCCCAGTGAAACGAACTTTGGGGGAGGGCTTCTGTCCGGGACCCAAAGTGCCTGTGATGCCGCCTGTGCGGCCTTTGCCGCAGCGGTGGAAGAAGTGGCGGCCAGGCCGGTGGAGAGATAAATAGTCGTTTAGCTGAGCACCCCAATGCCCTCCCCTTTGGGGAGGGTGCCCCCGAAGGGGGCGGGAGAGGTGCGGAAAGATGTTTGAATAATTACCAGCCTTCGGCGAAATCGTACTGCGGCAACACCTCTTCCGTCAGCCCTTCGGGCTGCCACCTTCCCCAAAGGGGAAGGCATTGGGCACTGCCGCGTCAGTGCGATAACCGATAATTTATGGAGTCAACAATATGAAAGGACGAATGAATATGGATACCAACGCATTGGGAATGATCGAAACAAAGGGGCTCATCGGCGCCATTGAGGCAGCGGATGCCATGGTGAAGTCTGCCAACGTGCAGCTTATCGGCAAGGAACAGGTGGGCGGCGGTTTGGTGACGGTGATGGTCCGGGGGGATGTGGGCGCGGTAAAGGCGGCCACCGATGCCGGGGCCGCCGCGGCGGAAAAGGTGGGAGAACTGATCTCTGTCCATGTCATTGCCCGTCCCCACATGGAGGTGGATGCCATCCTGCCCAAAGGGCGGCTGGGACAGACTCCCCCCTCCGGAAAGTAAGGAATGCTCTATAACGAAGAAGCGGTCCGGGCTAATCTCCGCAACCGGGAAGGAAAGCGGGTCTTCTTCCTCGGAAAAGGAGACCAGCTGACCAGCTCGGCCCGGGATTTTCTAAACCGGGAACGGATCCCTATTCTCCCAGCAGAGCAGGCGAAGACAGAGGTTTACCGCCTGGTCAACGGGGGATTTCTGGAAGAAAAACCGGAGCATATGACCCATCTGAACGGAGATGTGCTGGTTCGGAAGGACCATCCCCGGATCCTGTTCCGGGGCAAGCTGGATACACTGGAAGCAGAGCTGCTTCTGTGTCAGCTGGCAGAAAAAGATCTGGTGACCCCGGTGGGAGAGGTTCTGGCTCTGGCCCGGCAGATTATCCGCTGCGAGGTGCTGAATGAGCCGCTGAAATGGGAGAAACTCTGCGGCCTGACGGAGGAGGAGCAGCGTAAGCGCAGCCACTTTCCCCAGGATTACTACGGCCAGCCCCACTTCATGCCTTCGGCAGCAGATGGGGCGATCATTATCCGGTTGAACCGGGCCCGGTGCGCAGCACGGGAAGCGGAACTGGCAGCAGTGACGGCTTTCGCCGACCGGGACGGCAACCCCACCCGGCCGGATATCCTCCGGGCTTTGAACCGGATGAGCAGTATGCTCTATATTCTGATGGTGCAGTGGAAAGGAAAACTTTAGGTTAGCGGATGATCCGTTGTAGGGCGGGGCAGGCTCTGCCCTACAGAGAACAGGATGCCAACCGATGATTTTCCTACACATGAAGGAAGAATGATATGAAACTGAAAACGACCCTGTTGGGAAAAAC
Source organism: Oscillospiraceae bacterium (assembly GCA_017505505.1). The sequence continues at coordinate 7,392 of JAFVPA010000025.1, forward strand.
ATATGTGTTTCGGGACTTAAAGGAAGTCCTTGCCAAGGCCAACGAGGAGAAGACCGGTGACAAGCTGGCAGGCTTGGCAGCGGAAACGGCTCAGGAGCGGATCGCGGCCAAGGTGGTGCTGTCTGCGGTGACATTGGGAGACCTGCGGGAGCATCCTGCCGTACCCTACGAAGAGGACGAGGTCACCCGGATCATTCAGGATGATGTGAATGAGACGGTCTATGGCAAAATCCGGGGCTGGACAGTGTCCGACCTGCGGGAATGGATATTGTCGGAAACCACCACAGGTGCGGATATCCGGAAGCTGAGCCGGGGTCTGACCGCGGAAATGGTGGCGGCGGTGTGCAAGCTCATGAGCAATCTGGACCTGATCTATGCGGCCAACAAGATCACCGTCACGGCCCATTGCAATACCACCATCGGATTGCCCGGGACGCTGTCCTGCCGGCTGCAGCCCAACCACACCACCGATGATCCGGAGGGCATCACCGCTTCCACGCTGGAAGGCCTGAGCTTCGGCGCGGGAGATGCGGTCATCGGCCTGAACCCGGTGACGGACAGCCCGGAACAGGTGGGTAAGGTCCTGCGGCGGTTTCAGGAGATCAAGGAGCACTGGCAGATTCCGACTCAGATCTGTGTCCTGGCCCATGTGACGGCCCAGATGAAGGCAGTCCGGGCGGGGGCCCCCTGCGACCTGATCTTCCAGTCCATTGCAGGCAGCCAAAAGGGCAATGAAGCTTTCGGCTTCAATGCGGCCACGCTGGAGGAAGCACGGCAGCTGCTTCTGAAGGAGGGGACGGCAGAAGGGCCCAATGTGATGTATTTTGAGACAGGCCAGGGCTCGGAGCTAAGTTCCAATGCCCATCACAATACCGACCAGGTGACCATGGAGGCCCGGTGCTACGGCTTTGCCAAACGGTTCCAGCCCTTCCTGGTCAATACCGTGGTTGGCTTTATCGGGCCGGAGTATCTGTACGATGCCCGGCAGGTGACCCGGGCGGGCCTGGAAGACCACTTCATGGGGAAGCTGACAGGTATCTCCATGGGCTGCGACTGCTGCTACACCAACCACATGAAGGCGGACCAGAATGATATTGAGAACCTGGCGTCCTTGCTGACCCTGGCGGGCTGCAATTATTTCATGGGCATTCCCCATGGTGATGATATCATGCTGAACTATCAGACCACCGGCTTCCGGGAAACGGCAGCATTGCGGGAGCTGACAGGCAAGACCGCCATCCCCGAATTCCAGCGCTGGCTGGAGAAAATGGGCTTTGTGGAGAACGGAAGGCTGACCAAAAAGGCCGGGGACGGGTCCGGTTTGTTGTTTTAGGGAAATAAATTGTAGTTTATCTAAGCACCCTAATGCCCTCCCCTTTGGGGAGGGTGCCCCCGAAGGGGGCGGGAGAGGTGCGACAAGATGTTTGAACAATTACTGGCTTTCGGCGAAAACGTACTGCGGAAATACCTCTTCCGTCAGCCCTTCGGGCTGCCACCTTCCCCAAAGGGGAAGGCATTGGACGCTGCCGTGCCAGTGCGATAAACGATAATTTACCCAATGGAGGTAACATGGATTTTGACAAAGATTTGATGGCCCGGCAGGAGGCACGGGTGTTGGCCCGGGCGGCCAAACAGGCCCAGTATATTCTGGCGGATATGCCCCAGGAAAAGCTGGATGCCATCGTGGAAGCCATTGCCCGGGCTTTTGCGAGGGAAGCTCCCATGCTGGCGGATATGGCTGTCCGGGAAACGGGATTCGGTAATGTGGAGGACAAAATTACCAAGAACCGGTTCGCCTCGGAACAGGTGGCGCAGGCAGTCCGGGGAATGAAGACGGTAGGCATTCTGGGGGAGAATGCAAAGGAGAAGGTCTGGGATATCGGCATCCCCATGGGCGTGATCGCGGCCATCGTACCCAGTACAAATCCCACATCTACGGTGTGCTATAAGGCGATCATTTCCCTGAAAGCGGGAAATCCCATCATTTTCTCACCGCATCCCAAGGCCATCGTCTGTACCCGGAAGGCTGCCCAGATCGTGGCGGAGGCTGCGGAAGCGGCTGGGGCACCGAAGGGCAGTGTGGCCTGCCTGAGTATCCCGGCTTTGGCGGGGTGCCAGGAGCTGATGGCAGCACCGGAAGTTCGGCTGATCCTGGCTACCGGAGGCCCCGGTATGGTAAAGGCAGCTTACTCCTCCGGAAAACCGGCCATCGGTGTGGGGGCCGGCAATGGCCCGGCCTATATCCACCACAGTGCGGATGTGGCAAACGCGATCCGGTGTATTGTCCGGTCCAAGACCTTCGACAACGGCACGGTGTGTGCTTCCGAACAGAGCATCATCGTGGAACAGAAAATGGAAGAGCAGATCAGGGCTGAAGGCCAGAGACAGGGCCTGTATTTCATGAAGGAAGCCGAAGCCGGGAAGCTGGCGAAGCTGCTGTTTCGTCCCACTGGAGCACTGAACCCGGAAATTGTGGGTAAAACAGCCTTGCGCCTTGCGGACATGGCAGGCTTCCCGGTGCCCCAGAACACCAAAATCCTGGTGGCCAGGGAGCAGGAGGCAGGCCCCTCACGGCCCTACTCCATGGAAAAACTCTGCCCGGTGCTGGCCTTCTATGTCATGGACAGCGAGGAAGCGGTGCTGAAAAAGTGTATTGAGATCCTGGATCACGAGGGAAGCGGCCATACCTTTGCCATGCATTGTATGGACGAGGCGGTGATCCGGAGGTTTGCAGCCAAAATCCCTGTCTCCCGATTCCTGGTGAATACCCCGGCGGCCCTGGGTGGAATCGGTGCCACCACGGGATTGTTCCCGGCGCTGACTTTGGGCTGCGGTGCTGTGGGGGGCAGCAGTTCTTCCGATAATGTTTCGCCAATGGATCTCATCAACATCCGCCGGGTGGCCTGGGGCCGGGAAGAGAAAACCGCGGAACCGGTTTCTGTTAACAATGACCTGATCGAAATGCTGACGCAGAGGATCATGGAGCGGCTGAGATGATTTACCGTTGTAAGGAGGAAGTATGGTGGATAGGCAAATACAGGACCTGGTGGATGCGCTGACCAGCCGCCTGTTTGTGGAGCTGGAAGCCTCCGGGCGGCATGTCCATGTGACGAAGGAGCAGGCCCTGGCTCTTTTTGGGCATCCCCTGACTCCGAAGCGCCCCTTGTCCCAGCCGGGGCAGTATCTGGCCAACGAGCGGGTCACAGTGGTGGGACCTAAGGGGAAGTTTGAAAATGTGGCGGTTTTGGGACCGGAACGGAAGGCGGCCCAGGTGGAGGTCTCTCTGACAGATGCCCGGGTATTGGGCCTTGAGGCCCCTGTCCGCCTCAGCGGTAATGTGAAGGACAGTCCCGGGGCTACGCTGGTGACGGAACGGGGCAGAGTCCTCCTGCGGGAGGGGGTCATGGCGGCCCAGCGGCATATCCACCTGACCCCGGAGGATGCGGCCCGGTTTGGCGTTCAGGATAAACAGATTGTGAAGCTGCAGACCTATACGGCCCGGCCGGTGGTCTTCGAGGATGTGGCGGTTCGGGTCAGCCCGGAGTTTGCTTCTTATGTCCATCTGGACTACGACGAAGCCAATGCCTGCGGCTTTCAAAAGGGAGATCTGGGGAGAATTTTGCCATGACGCGGGCATTATTGATCGGCAGGGAACCGGGGCTGGAGCTGGGCTATGCCTATGTGACGGAATCTCCCTATGAGGCGGTGGTCATTGGGTCGCTGACCTTGTCCGAACTGCTGCGGTTTCGGGAGGAGCGGGTGCTGACCGCTCTGGCAGAGGGAAAGCCGGTATATTTGTATACCCCGGGACTCCCGGACGTGCCCAAGAACCGGGCATTGGCGGGAAGTCTCACGGCAGCCCAGCGGGAACTGAAGAATTGGGGCGTTCTGTTCACCGACGGAGGGCGGAAAAAGCTGGTGACGGCGGAAGAAGCCCGCATCCTGCGCAGCACCGGCCGGCAGCCCGCGCCCGGTGCAGTGCTGACACCTTTGGCGAAGGAAATCATGGAGGGAACAAGATGAAGGTAGGAAAAGTGATCGGCTCCGTCTGGGCCACCCGGAAGGCGGCCTGCCTGCAGGGGCAGACCTTTCTGGTGGTGAAGTCCGACGGCGAGGAGATCGTGGCGGCGGACCAGGTAGGAGCAGGAGAAGGGGACCGGGTGCTGCTGGCTACAGGGACGGTAGCCTCCCGGTACTGCATGGATGCCCCGGTGGATGCCGCCGTGGTGGCCATCGTGGATGAGAAGTGAGAGAAATTGTAGTTCATCTGAGCACCTCCAAGGCCCTCCCCATTGGGGAGGGTGCCCCCGAAAGGGGGCGGGAGAGGTGCGGAAAGATGTTTGAACAATTGCTGGCTTTCGGCGAAAACCCACCGCGGAAATACCTCTTCCGTCAGCCCTTCGGGCTGCCACCTTCCCCAAAGGGGAAGGCATCGGGCGCTGCCGCGCCAGTGCGATAAACAATAACTTACATCCGAGGTGATCATTATGTTCCATGAAATTCTGATAGCCATTATGGCGGGCTTTGCACTGCTGGGGGCCGTTGACCGGATCTTCGGTAACCGGTGGGGGCTGGGGAAGGAATTTGAGGAAGGAATCCTGGCTATGGGTTCTCTGGCCCTGGCCATGGTGGGGATCGTATCCCTGGCTCCGGTGCTGGCGGCGGTGCTGCGGCCTGTGGTGGTGCCTATTTTCGGCTTCCTTGGGGCGGACCCGGCCATGTTTGCCGGGACCATTCTGGCCTGCGATATGGGTGGCGGAGCGTTGGCTGTGGCCATGGCTGCGGACACGAGGGCTGCAATGCTGGGAGGCGTGCTGACCGGCTCCATGCTGGGGGCCACCATTGTGTTCACGATCCCCGTTGCCATGGGCATCCTGCGGAAGGGTGACCGTCCTGCCATGGCCAAGGGCATCCTCTGCGGCATCGTCACCATTCCTGTCGGCGTGCTGGCCGGGGGTATCACGGCGGGGTTTCCACTGGGCATGGTGCTGCGGAATCTGATCCCGATTGTGCTGATCGCGGTGTTGATTGCCCTGGGGTTGTGGCGGGCGGAACAGGCTATGGTCAAAGGCTTCGAGATTTTCGGGAAAGCGGTGGTCATTGTGGTAACCATCGGGCTGGCGGCGGCTATTGTGGAGGCGCTGACAGGCTTTGCTATTATTCCCGGCATGGCTCCCATTTCAGAGGGGTTTGCCACGGTGGGGACCATCGCCATCGTGCTGGCTGGCGCCTTTCCTCTGGTGTTCGTTATCACCAAGCTGCTGCGCAGGCCCCTGATGGCGGTGGGCCGAAAACTGGGGATCAATGATGCCGCCGCCGCAGGCCTCATTGCAAGTCTTGCCAATTCCATTGCGACCTTCGGGCTTGTTAAAGACATGAACGAACGGGGAAAGGTGGTCAATATTGCCTTTGCCGTGTCTGCGGCTTTTGTTTTCGGTGACCATCTGGGCTTTACCGCAGGCTTTGCCCCGGAGATGATCGGCCCCATGATCGTGGGGAAGCTGGCAGGCGGCATCAGCGCCGTGGCGGCAGCCCTGTGGCTGACCCGGAAGGATGCAAAATTGTAGTTTATCGCGCCATCCCGTGTAGGGCGGAGTGAAAGCCTCCGCCGGGCAGTTTTGATCATTGCGTGGCAAAATCGATGTAAAATGGCGGATAATTACCAATATGGTCATGCTCAGTATCATTGGTGCCGGTGGGGGCAGGCCCCCGCCCTACAGATTATGTTGCGGTAAACGATCATTTCCCGCAACATTGGGTGTTGACAAACCCGCCCGTTTTGGGCTATAATGGCAAGGATATTGAAAAAGCTGTGAAGAGAAGAGTACCCGGCCGGAAACGGTCAGAGAGCCCTGTCAGGTGAGAGTGGGTCCGGAGGAAAGCTGGGGAACATGGTCTTGGAGCCGGATCTTCGATAGGTAGGGGATCCCGGGGACATCCCGTTACAGATGTTTTGAGGTGTGTGCAAGCGAGCAGGAGATTGCCACGCCAGTGTACGCACTGGCTCGCAATGACAGTTGTTTTTTGGTAATGCATGCACAAATCAAGGTGGTACCGCGTCAATTATTGTCGCCCTTGGAGTTTTCCAGGGGCGATTTTCATTTTTAGGAGGAAGAAAAAATGTGCACCAACTGCAAGGGTAATTATTACATTACCACCCCCATCTACTATCCCTCTGCCAAGCTTCACATTGGCCACACTTACTGCACTGTGGCTACTGATGCCATGGCCCGCTATAAGCGTCTGCAGGGCTACAACGTCAAGTTCCTGACCGGCACCGACGAGCATGGCCAGAAGATCGAGGACAAGGCTAAGGAAGCCGGCGTTACTCCCCAGCAGTATGTCGATGATATCGTTCTGGGTGAGGGCGGCGTTCTGGATCTGTGGAAGCTGATGAACATCTCCTACGACCGTTTCATCCGTACCACCGATGACTACCATGTGGAAGCCATCCAGAAGATCTTCAAGAAGATGTATGAAAACGGCGATATCTACAAGGGTAAGTATGTCGGCAAGTACTGCAAGCCCTGCGAATCCTTCTGGACCGAGAGCCAGCTGAAAGACGGCAAGTGCCCCGACTGCGGCCGGGACTGCGTGGATGCTGAGGAAGAAGCCTACTTCTTCAAGCTCAGTAAGTACGCTGACCGCATCCAGGACCTGCTGGAGAACACCGATTTTCTGGAGCCCCGGAGCCGTGTCCACGAGATGGTCAACAACTTTATCAAGCCAGGCCTGGACGACCTGTGTGTTTCCCGCACCAGCTTCACCTGGGGCGTGCCCGTGGATTTCGACCCCGGCCACGTTGTTTACGTTTGGGTGGATGCTCTGTTCAACTACATGACCGCTCTCGGCTTCGAGAACAGCAAGTACGATGATGTTCAGAACTTCTGGCCTGCCGATGTCCACTTTGTGGGTAAGGAAATTGTCCGCTTCCATTCCATCATTTGGCCCGCTATGCTGATGAGTCTGGATCTGCCCCTGCCCAAGAAGGTCTATGGCCACGGCTGGCTGCTGCTGGACGGCGGTAAGATGTCCAAGTCCAAGGGCAACGTGGTGGATCCCTACATCCTGGCCCAGCGCTTCGGTGTGGATGCCCTGCGTTTCTTCCTGCTGCGTTCCTTCCCCTTCGGTTCCGACGGCAACTTCTCCAATGAACTGCTGATCAATACCATCAACGTGGACCTGGCCAATGACCTGGGCAACCTGGTGTCCCGTACCGTTGCCATGGCCCAGAAGTACTTCGGCGCGAATCTGCCTGCCGAGCAGCTGGCAGACGAAGAGAAGGATGCAGAGCTGATTGCTATGGTTTCCGGTCTGCGGGCCAAGTACGAGGAGCAGATGGAGAAATACGCTTTCCAGAATGCTCTGGCCGACATCTTCAAGGTCATCTCCCGTGCCAACAAGTATATCGACGAGAATGCTCCCTGGGTCCTGGCCAAGAGCGAGGAGAACAAGCCCCGTCTGGCAAGAGTCCTGTACAACCTGCTGGAGACTGTCCGTGTCTGCGCCGGTCTGCTGACCCCCTTCATGCCTGCTACCGTGGAAGAGATCGCCCGCCGTCTGGGCGGTGCAAGAGTGGATTGGGACAGCCTGAATGTCTGGGGTCTGCTGCCTGCCGACGTGGCTACCATTGCCGGTCCTGCCCTATTCCCCCGTATCGACATGGAGAAGGAACTGGCTGCTCTGGAAGAGTTGTCCAAGCCCGCCAAGCCCCCCATCGAGATCGAGCCTTACACTGAGGAGAAGGTGGACTTCGACACCTTCTGCAAGTCCGATTTCCGGGCTGTGAAGGTCAAGGACTGCAAGAACGTCAAGAAGTCTGACAAGCTGCTGCAGTTTACTCTGGATGACGGCACCGGCACCGACCGTCAGATCCTCTCCGGCATTGCCAAGTTCTACAAGCCCGAGGACCTGATCGGCAAGACCTTAGTTGCCATCACCAATCTGCCTCCCAGAAAGATGATGGGCCGGGAGTCCTGCGGCATGCTGATCTCCGCCGTCCACACCGAGAAGGGTGAGGAGAAGCTGAACCTGCTGATGATCGACGATGCCATCCCCGCCGGCGCAAAGCTGTGCTGATGTGCACCTGCTTTAAAGTATAGCAAACAGAAGACGCTCTGTGGAAACCCATAGGGCGTCTTTGTGCGTAATAAGGTATACTTTTTTGAAAGTAGGGTAACGTTCTTTTCTTGCTTCGCCAAGAAAAGAACCAAAAGAAGGCGACTTAAGGGGACATTCCGAAAAGGCATGTCCCCTTAAGAAACCCCTGCGCCGCACCGCCAGCCAGCGTCCAAAAATGTTCCGATTTTTGAACGCTTACTACTCAAAAAACCGCAAGTTTTCTCTCAGCAGACTTTCGAAAATCGGGACATTTTCGGAAGTCGGATGGCGTTGCGGCGGGAGATTCTTAAGGAGGGTAGTGCTCCGCGCAGCGAATCAGAAATATACATGATTGCCGGTGGCAATCATTCCATAATGTTTGCTTTTTCGAAGCGCCTCCCCTATGCCGCTTTCTTTGGTTACTTTCTTGGCGGCCAAGAAAGTAACATTACCGCACTTTCGTTACTTGCAGAAAAGTATACCATTTTATCAGAAAAAATATAAAAGAGGCTGTTGCGCAACAGGGCAACAGCCTCTTGAACTTGTGGATGCAGAAGTAGCGGAACCGTCACCATTGCTGCATGCTGTTACATTACTCCAGCTCGAAGACGCCGGTGTACAGCTTGTAGTAGGTGCCCTTCTTTTCAATCAGCTCGTCATGGGTGCCCCGCTCGATGATGCGCCCCTGATCCAGCACCATGATGCAGTCGGAATTCATAATGGTGCTGAGACGGTGGGCGATGACGAAGACCGTGCGGCCATGCATCAGGGCGTCCATGCCGTCCTGCACCAGCTTTTCGGTACGGGTATCGATGGAGGAGGTGGCCTCGTCCAGGATCATGACGGGAGGATCGGCCACGGCGGCCCGGGCGATGGCGATGAGCTGCCGCTGTCCCTGGGACAGGCTGGCGCCGTTTCCGGTCAGCTCCGTATCGTAGCCTTTGGGCAGACGGGTAATGAAATCGTGGGCGTTGGCCAGCTTTGCGGCCTGGATGCATTCTTCATCGGTGGCATCCAGCTTGCCGTAGCGGATGTTCTCCATGACGGTTCCGGTGAACAGGTTGGTTTCCTGCAGGACGACGCCCAGAGAACGGCGCAGGTCGGCCTTCTTGATCTTGTTGATGTTGATGTCATCGTAGCGGATCTTGCCGTCGGCAATATCATAGAACCGATTGATCAGATTGGTGATGGTGGTCTTACCGGCACCGGTGGCACCCACAAAGGCGATCTTCTGGCCGGGACGGGCATAGAGGGTGATATCGTGGAGGACGGTCTTTTCGGGAACATAGCCGAAGTCCACGTTGAACATGGTGATGTCACCCTTCAGCTCAGTGTAGGTGGTGGTATCGTCGGCCTTGTGGTAGTGCTTCCAGGCCCAGTGGCCGGTACGTCCGGCGGACTCGGTGATGGTGCCGTCTTCGCTGATGTTGGCGTTGACCAGCTCCACATAACCCTCGTCAACTTCGGGTGTCTCATCCATCAGCTCGAAGATTCGCTCGGCACCGGCCAGAGCCATGATAATGGCGTTGAACTGGTTGGAGATCTGGTTGATGGGCTGGTTGAAGTTCCGGGACAGGACCATGAAGGTCATCAGACTGCCAAGGCTCAGCAGGCTGCCGCCGGACTGGACCACGATGGTGCCGCCTACGATGGCCAGAATGGCGTACTGGACATAGCCCAGGTTGTTGTTGATGGGGCCCATCATGTTGGAGAATTTACCGGCGGAGAAGGCGTTCTTCTGCAGGATGGCATTCAGCTCATCGAACTCATTCTTGCAGATCTCCTCGTGATTGAAGATCTTGACCACCTTCTGTCCGGTGATCATCTCTTCAATGTAGCCGTTCAGAGTACCCAGGGAGCGCTGCTGGCCGATGAAGTATTTTCCGGCTTTCCCGGCCAGGTACTTGGTGGAAAACACCACGCCCAGCACGGTGATCATGGTAACGATGGTCAGGATCCAGGACTCCAGCAGCATGGCGATGAAGACCACCACCAGCGTGATGACAGAGGAGACCATCTGGGGGATGGACTGGGAGATCATCTGCCGCAGGGTGTCGATGTCGCTGGTGTAGCGGGACATCAGGTTGCCGGCGGTGTTGGTGTCGAAGTAGCGCAGGGGCAGCTTCTGCATTCTGCGGAACATCTCGTCACGGACATTTTTCTGAATGCCCTGGGTCACACCAACCATCAGGTAGGCCTGGAAGAAGCTGGCCAGAGCACCCAGAATGAAGATACAAGCGATCTTGATGATGAACCGGGTCAGGGGGGCGAAATCCGTGGAGCCTGCAGCTACCATGGGGAGGATGAAATCATCCACCAGGTCACCCAGGGCGGTGGAGCCGGTGATCTGGGCGAAGGCAGTGCCCATAATGCAGAGCAGGACGATCACGAGGACAGGCGTGTACTGTTTTAGATATCCCAGAAGCCGCAGGAGGGTCTTCTTGGGATCTTTTGCCATGCGGCCGTCGCCGCGCATCTTTGCAGGAGGCATTATTCAAGCCCTCCTTTCTGCTGAGAGTAGTAAATTTCCTGATAGACCTCGGAGGTCTGCATCAGTTCATCGTGGGTGCCTACCGCGCCGATCTGGCCGTTTTCCATCAGAATGATCATATCAGATTCCTGAACGGAAGCGATACGCTGGGCAATGATGAGCTTGGTGGTGCCGGGGATCTCTTCCCGGAAGGCTTTGCGGATAGAGGCGTCAGTGGCGGTATCCACGGCGGAGGTGGAGTCGTCCAGAATCAGGATCTGAGGCTTTTTCAGCAGAGCCCGGGCGATACACAGGCGCTGTTTCTGACCGCCGGAAACGTTGGTGCCGCCCTGTTCGATTTTATGGTCATAGCCCTCGGGGAAGGCCATGATGAAATCGTGGGCGCAGGCCAGCTTGCAGGCGTGGACCAGCTCTTCGTCGGTGGCATTGGGATTGCCCCAGCGGAGGTTTTCCTTGATGGTACCGGAGAACAGCACGTTTTTCTGCAGCACCATGGCCACGTTGTCGCGAAGGGTTTCCAGGTCATAGCAGCGGACATCCAGGCCGCCCACCTTCAGGGTACCTTCGCTGACATCGTACAGGCGGGGGATCAGCTGGACCAGGGTGGACTTGGAGGAGCCGGTGGAGCCCAGGATACCCACAGTAGCACCGGAGGGAATGTGCAGGTTGACCTCCTTCAGTGCCCGGTGCTGGGCCGTGGCGGAATAGCGGAAGGAAACGTTCTCAAAATCGATGGAGCCGTCGGGAACGGCGGTGACAGCAATGGATTCATCGGGGGAGACCAGATCGGGAGTCTCTTCCAGAATCTCATAGCAGCGGCGCAGGGGGGTGCGGCTCATGGTCATCATGACAAAGACCATGGACAGCATCATCAGGCCGGACAGGATCTGGGTGGTATAGGTGAACATGGAGCTGAGTTGGCCGGTGGTCAGGCCGTTCAGGGGGTTATTTCCGGAGGCCACCACCATTTTTGCACCCACGAAGGAGATGGTCAGCATGCAGATGTACACACAGCCCTGCATGATGGGGCTGTTCAGGGCCAGGATCTTTTCGGCACGGGAGAAGTTAAAGGCCATCTCGCCGGAGACATCGGTAAACTTCTGGACTTCCTTTTCCTCACGGACATAGGACTTGACCACCCGGATGCCATGGATGTTCTCCTGAACGGTGTTGTTCAGCTTATCCATGAGCTTGAAGCTGTAGTCGAAGATCTTGAAGACCTTGGGCACCAGCAGCATCAGGGCGACAGCCATGATGGGGATGACGATTACATAAATACCGGTAAGCTGGGGGCTGATCCGCAGGGCGGAGATCAGGGCCAGAACCAGCATCATGGGGCAGCGGATGGCCATACGGATCATCATCTGGAAGGTCATCTGCAGGTTGGCCACGTCCGAAGTCAGACGGGTGACAATAGACGCGGAGGAGAATTTATCGATGTTGCTGAAGCTGAACCGCTGGACATTGTAGAACATATCGTGGCGCAGATTCCGGGCAAAGCCGGTACCGGCCTTGGAAGCAAAGACGGCGGAGGCCACACCGAAGCTCAGGGAAGCCAGAGCGCACAGCACCAGCTGGAGGGACTTGATGATCACCACATTCATATCCTGTAAAACCACACCGTAGTCGTACAGGTCAGCCATGACCAGGGGGATCAGAACCTCCATGGCCACCTCGCCAACCATGCACAGGGGGCTGAGCAGGGCCGGCCATTTGTATTCCCGGATGCACCGGGCCAGTCGTTTTATCATTTTTTTTTGTCCTCCTTGTGTCTGCGGTGGCAGGGACTGCCGCCCATGTTGGTGATGGAGCGCTGAAGGAACTGGCCGAACAGCTCCTGCTCCTCCGGGGTGAACCCGGATACGATGCGCTGCTCGTTCTCCTGAATGGTCTGGTGCATCAGAGCATGGCACTGGCGGCCTTTTTCCAGAACATAGATCCGTTTGCAGCGGCGGTCCTCCGGGTCGGTGCGCAGTTCGATAAAGCCCTTCTGTTCCATTCGGGACAGAATGCCGGAGACTGTGGGATGACTCAGCTGAAATTCCGCTTCGATATCCCGGGGACAGGGGGGCTGCTCTCTATGGGCAAGATACCCCATGATGTGCCCTTGTGCCGCCGTCAACTCCATGCTTTCCAGAGCATTGCTCATGGACTGGTCGGTACACCAGTGGAGAATGCGCAGCATATGTCCGTAATGGTATTGCAGAAAAACCACCTCCTGAATAAATGTAGCACGCTACCTATTATTCTAACAGAGTATGTGCGGATATGCAAGAGGCGTGGAAAAAGTTTACAATCCCTACAAAGAACCGTCACAGATTCTGTGGAATATGTATCACAGACGGAGGATACGCATATACTGGCTACGAGGTGAGAAAGATGAAGAAAGAACAGGAGAGCAAGCCCATTCCCTGGGAAATGACGGACCCCAAGCCCCCGGTGATCCAATCCGGCCACCTGGAGAGCCGGGTGCGGAATGAATTGTAAATAGTCGTTTATCTGAGCGTTGCCTCTGTAGGGGCGGATTTTTAATCCGCCCGAAACGTAACGATAATTGAGCACCTAAATCAACGTGATGGGGATCTGTTTTGGAAAAATCGAAACACTCAGTTATGGAAAGGTTGAGGGAGGATTGGAAATCCTCCCCCTACAGTGGTGTATGAAATTCGATAGAAAAACGATAATTTATAGTATATGTGTTATGTAAATTACAACAACAAACAAAACAGGACCGGAAAACTCCGGTCCTGTCATGTTTTGTTCTATTTCAGCGTATTAGCCGTTGGCGCGCATCTGAGCGAAGCACTCGCTGCAGAAAACGGGACGGTCGGACTTGGGCTGGAAGGGAACCTTTGCTTCGCCGCCGCAACGAGCGCAGGTAGCGGTGAAGAACTCACGGGGGCCACGGGTAGCGTTCTTGCGAGCATCACGGCAAGCCTTGCAGCGCTGGGGCTCGTTCTGGAAGCCGCGCTCTGCGTAGAACTCCTGCTCACCGGCGGTGAACACGAACTCGTTGCCGCACTCTTTGCA
>JAFVPA010000026.1 GCA_017505505.1 Oscillospiraceae bacterium
ACTAATAAAGTATTAGGCGCAACGCCTCGATCCACGTCTGTTAGGGAAAATCCTTGACAGACGTGTTTTTTGTTGCAAGAAAGGATGGTTCCCCTATGGCCCCCACTCCCCTGACACAAAATAAGCTGCTGCCCCTGCTGCTGGTGGTGCTGGGCAACACCCTGTATGCCCTCTCTGTCAAGCTGTTCCTGCTTCCCGCCAACCTGATCAGCTGCGGTACCACCGGTATCGCCCTGGCTGTGAACCATCTCACCGGGATCCCCATGACCGGTTTTATCCTGGTCTTCAACATCGCCATGCTGGTCCTGGGCTGGTTTATCCTGGGCAGGCAGTTTGCCCTGACCACGGTGTTCTCCTCCCTGTTCTATCCCATCGCATTGGAAGTTCTGGAGCGGGCTCTGGGGGATATACGGGTCACTGACGACATCCTGCTGAACACTCTCTTCGCAGGTTTGGGCCTGGGTGTGGCTCTGGGCATGGTCATGCGGGGCGGCGCTTCCACCGGCGGCATGGACATCCCTCCCCTGGTGCTGAAAAAACTCTTCCATATCCCTGTCTCCGTCAGCCTGTGGACCTTCGACTTCTGCATCATGCTGACCCAGATGCTGTTCCACACCCTGGAGGATCTTCTCTATGGCATCATCCTCCTGATGGTCATTTCCTTCGCTCTGAACAAGGTCCTTCTTCTGGGCACCAGCCGTACAGAGGTGAAGATCGTCAGTCCCAGAGCCACTGCCATCCGGGATGCCATCCTCTCTCAGGTGGACCGGGGTGTCACCATCCTCCACGGCGAAGGCGGTTACCTGCATACCCCCACAGAGGTCATCCTCAGCGTGGTATCCAACCACGAGATGCCCAAGATCGAGCGGCTGGCCCGGGATATTGATCCGGAGTGCTTCATGATCGTCACCCGGGTCACCGAGGTCTGGGGCCGGGGCTTCTCCCACAGCAAAAAGTACGGAAAAACCCAGGAAACATAAGATTCTTTCCGATTTTTCAGCACGCCGTGTCCCAAAGGAACACGGCGTGCTTTTGCTTCATGTACACTTCTCCATCATTCGTCCACGCAAAGAAAACTTTCGTGTTTTCCCCAAAATACATATTGACAATTTGTGAATAATAATCTATACTTTTTTCGTATTTTTCGTATATTTGGAGGAAAAAACTATGCAACGTGAACACCTCGGCAGCCGCCTGGGCTTCCTGCTCATCAGCGCCGGCTGTGCGATTGGCGTCGGCAACGTTTGGAAATTCCCCTGGATGGCCGGACAGTATGGCGGCGGCGCTTTTGTTGCGGTATACCTGCTGTTCCTGTTGATCCTGGGTGTGCCCACCCTGACCATGGAATTTGCCATGGGCCGCGCTTCTCAAAAGTCTCCCCTGAAGATGTATCAGGAACTGAAACCCGGCTCCAAGTGGGGCTGGCATGGTTATGTTTGCCTCATTGCCAACATCATTCTGATGATGTTCTACACCACGGTTGCCGGCTGGATGCTGCAGTATTTTGTGAACACCACCATCGGTGCCTTCAACGGCCTGGACACCGCTTCCATTGAGGGTGCTTTCCCTGCTATGCTGGCTGATCCTGTTTCCATGGCAGTGTACATGGGCATCATCGTCTTCTCCGGCTTTGGCATCATCTCTCTGGGTGTCCAGAAAGGTCTGGAAGCTGTCAGCAAGTGGATGATGCTGGCTCTGATGCTGCTGATGTGGGTCCTGGCTGCCAACTCCGTATTCCTGGAGGGTGGCGCTGAGGGTCTGAAGTTCTATCTGGTCCCCTCCCTCACAAAGATGCAGGAAGCCGGATTCTTCAACGTCATCGTCGGTGCCATGAATCAGGCTTTCTTTACCCTGAGCCTGGGTATCGGCTCCATGGCCATCTTCGGCAGCTACATCGGCAAGGACCGGGCTCTGATGGGCGAATCCGTCCGGGTCTGCGCCCTGGACACCATGGTGGCCCTGTGCGCCGGTCTGATCATCTTCCCGGCCTGCTCCGCTTATGGTGTGGATGTCAAGAGCGGCCCCGCCCTGATCTTTATGACCCTGCCCAACGTCTTCAACAACCTGCCCATGGGTCAGTTCTGGGGCAGCCTGTTCTTCCTGTTCATGACTTTCGCCGCTTACTCCACTGTTCTGGCTGTGTTTGAAAACATCGTTTCCTGCGTCTGTGAACTCACCGGCTGGGACCGGAAGAAGACCTGCTGGGTCTGCTGCATCGGCATTTTCCTGCTGAGCCTGCCCTGCCTGCTGGGTTACAACATCTGGAGCAATTTCCGTCCCATCGCCGGACGGGATGTGCTGGACAGCGAAGACTTCCTGGTCAGCAATATCCTGCTGCCTGTGGGTTCCCTGCTGTTCATCGTCTTCTGCACCACCCGCTACGGCTGGGGCTGGGATAAGTTTGTGGCCGAAGCCAACGAAGGCGCTGGCCTGAAGGTTGCCAATTCCAAGTTCATGCGTTTTTACATGACCTATGTCCTGCCCGCCATCGTAGCTGTGATCTTCGTGGTCGGTCTGTTCAACTTCTTTAATCCCCAATAAGTTAGATTCCCCGAAAGCAACTGCTTTCGGGGAGTTTTTATCGCATGACTGCCGCTTGGTTTGGAACTGCGGTAAATTATCGTTTATCGCAAAATAATCTGTAGGGCGGGGGCCTGCCCCCGCCGGGCACCAACGATACCGGGTGTGACCATATTGGCAATTATCCGCCATTTTACATCGATTGTGCCGCGCAATGATTGCAGCTGTCCGGCGGAGGCTTTCACTCCGCCCTACAGTAGCCGGTACGTTAAACGACTATTTTTCCCATATTCCATAGGAAACCGGGCACCCCGTTGGGGGTGCCCGGTCAGCATTTTACTTGTTCACAGCCTCCACGAACTTCAGGAAAGCCGCTCTGCCTTCGGGGGTGTTCTTGTAGACACCGGCATCCTCCAGGACGGCAGCAAAGACCTTGCCGGTCTCCTGCATCAGGATCTCCAGAGCGTTATCCTCGGTGAAGGTATACTGCTGCTTCAGGCCTTCCACCCAGTCAGCGTGCTTGCTCAAAGCCTCGTCTGCGGTGATGTCCCGGCCTTCCACCAGCGCGGCAGCCAGATCGTTCAGCTCGCCTTTCAGACGGCTGGGCAGAACTGCCAGACCCATAACTTCAATCAGGCCGATATTCTCCTTCTTGATGTTGTGCTTGTCGGCGTGGGGATGGAACACACCCAGAGGATGCTCCTCGGTGGTGACGTTGCAGCGCAGCACCAGATCCAGCTCGTACAGGTCGGAGCGGCGGCGGGCAATGGGCGTAATGGTGTTGTGAGGCTCGCCATCGGAGAAGGCGATGATACTGGCATCCAGATCGGAGTAGCCCCGCCAGCAATTCAGGATCTTGTCCGCCAGGTCGGCGATTCTCTGAGGATCCCGGCCATTGAGGCGGATGACGCTCATGGGCCACTTCACGATGCCTGCGTGAATGTCCTCATAGCCCTTGAAGACCAGTTCCTTCTCGATACCGGCAGATTCCATGGCGAAGCGGTAGTGGCCGCCCTGGAAGTGCTCATGGCTCAGGATGGATCCGCCCACGATGGGCAGGTCGGCGTTGGAGCCAACGAAGTAGTGAGGGAATGCACGGACGAAGTCCAGCAGCTTCTCAAAGGCGGACTTGTCGATCTTCATGGGAACATGCTGGGAATTGAAAACGATGCAGTGCTCGTTGTAGTAGACATAGGGGCTGTACTGCAGGCACCAGGGCTGGCCGCAGACCTCGATAGGCACGATGCGGTGGTTGGCCCGGGCAGGGTGGTTCATGCGGCCCGCATAGCCTTCGTTCTCCCGGCAGAGCTGGCACTTGGGATAGGCAGTCTGAGGCGCATTCTTGGCGGCGGCGATGGCCTTGGGATCTTTCTCAGGCTTAGAGAGGTTGATGGTAATGTCGATCTCGCCATACTCGGAAGCATACTTCCAGCGCATGTCCTTCTTGATGCGGTAGCGGCGGATATAATCGGTATCGCAGGAGAACTTGTAGTACCAGTCAGTAGCCTCCACAGGGCTGCGGTCATATTTCTCCTCAAAGGTCCGGATGACTTCCCGGGGCATGGGAGTCAGGGCACCCATGATGCGGGTGTCAAAAATGTCCTTGGCGGTGATTCCGTCATCGCACAGGCCGTTGGCCACAGCATACTCCAGAATACCAGCCAGGATCTCTTCCAGATCTTCGCTCTGGGCCTCGGTGGAGGGCTCATAATCATCCTTGCGCAGCAGGTCCAGCAGGCGGTTGGTCAGCACCTGATGGTCCAGAGGATCCGCCAGGCCATTGTTCATGGCATAGGACACCAGCGAATCGATATATGTTTCGATTTTCATAAATATCACTCCGTTTTAAATAGAAAATTGAAAGTTGAAAATTGAAAATTATGGTATGCCTTCGGCATGATCTTGAAATCGGGGCAGTTTTCCACCCCAATTTTCAATTTTCCATTATCAATTTTCAATTGCCATTTCCACGCCGCCCTGGGGACGGATGGACAGGACATGACAGGCACCTTCACCCAAGGCCGCGTCGATACCGGCCTTGAAGGAATCCAGGATTTCGTAGGGCACAAAGGCCTGAACAGTACCGGCAAAGCCGCCGCCGTGGACACGGTAAGCGCCCTTACCCTGGAGGTAATGCTCGCACAGGCCCAGAGCCACAGCCATAGCCTGCTGGTCCACATAACCGGCAGGAATCACATTCTGCAGATACATCCAGCTGGAGAAGCCGGACTCCTTGGTGAGCTTCAGGAAGCCCTCAAAGTCGCCGTTTTCCAGGCAGGCCACCTGCTGGGGCACCCGGCGGTTCTCATTGTACTCGTGGATGCCACGCATGATAGCACGGTCGGGCACGATCTTGCGCAGCTCCGGGATGGCGGCGTAGAATTCCTCCTCCGGGATCTCGGTAGTAACTTCCTTGCCGAAGTACTTGCACAGAGCCTTCAGCTCCAGGGTAACGGCGGCATACTCATCAGTCAGATCGGCATGGTCAGCCCGGCTGTCGATGATGCACAGGGCATGTCCGGTGGTGGAGAAATCGAAGTTGACGGGACGGATGACGGGATGATCCTTGTCCGCAAAATCGATAGTAACCAGGCCGCCCACAGCGGAAGCCGTCTGGTCCATCAGACCGCAGGGCTTTCCAAAGAACACGTTCTCGGCGTACTGGCCGATCTGGGCAATCTCGGGCTGGGAAACCCTGGCATCAAAGAACAGATGGTTGATAATGGTGCCGATCAGGACCTCATAGGCAGCGGAGGAGCTGAGGCCGGAACCGGGCAGGACGGTGGACTCGCAGTAAGCGTCAAAGCCCTCCACCTTGCAGCCCAGCTGGGCAAAGCGGGCCGCCACACCACGGATCAGAGCAGGCGTGGAGTTAATCTCAGACTCCACAGGGGTCAGCTCATCGACACAGATCTCGCACATGGGATAGCCCTTGGACTGGATACGGATCATGTTAGTGCCGTTGACGCGGACAGCCGCAATGGTGTCCAGGTTGACAGCGCCAGCCAGGACGCGGCCCCGCTGATGGTCGGTATGGTTACCGCTGATCTCCGTACGGCCGGGCGCGGAGAAATAACGCTCCGGAGCGCCGCCAAACACAGCCGCAAAGCCGGCATCCAGAGCAGCCTTGTCACCGGAAGAAAGGATAAGTGCAGACATAAAAAGCCCCCCTAAAGATAGCTTATCATCAAAATAAGCCGAATTTTCATAACATTACAATGTACATTATACAGGATTTCCCGAAAAAGGAAATAGTGACATCTGTAAATTTCCCAGGGATTGCCATGTACAGTTCCAACAAAAAAATATTTTTTTCAAAAAATCCTTGACATTTCGCAATAACATGCTATAATACAGAAGTCGTCCGAAACCGGACAAACATATGGGGGTATAGCTCAGCTGGGAGCGTGGATAGTTAGAAACCCACCCACAGAGCGGCGACCATATTCTTCAATTTAATATCACATGTCCCCTTTTCCGACACTTAAATCGGAGTATTTGGGGGTATAGCTCAGCTGGGAGCGAGAACAGTTAGTTACACACCCACATCGAGCAGACAGTATTCTACAATGAAATATCGTAAGTCCGAATTTCCGACCTTAAAATCGGGGTATTCGGGGGTATAGCTCAGCTGGGAGAGCGCTTGAATGGCATTCAAGAGGTCAGCGGTTCGATCCCGCTTATCTCCACCAAAGGACTTGCGAAAAGCCTGTTTTCGTAAGAAAACAGGCTTTTTTCATAACTTTTTTGGCCGGATTGACATACCCTTGCCATTCAAGCGTGGTTCAAGTTGCACCCGGATGGTTAGTAACCCCCACTGTTTGCTACCGGATGAATGATACCCACATAACTACATATTTTCCATGAAATGCGTCCCAACTTGGGACGCATTTCGTGTTTAGAGCGGTGTTCTTTTTGAGCATCGCTTTTTTTATTTCCAAAACAGGAGTGAGCAGTATGAGTAAAGCTAAAAAACCTTATGTGAAACCCGAAATCACGATTATCCAGCCCGATTCTCCCAAGTATAAAGAGATCCTCCAACATCTTGAACGCGAGTCAAGAGGTCAGCGGTTTAATTTCACCCATCCTCCCCCACTTTCTTCCAACGAAAAGAGCTAGGAGGTGAACATCTTGCAATCTGCGGTCAGCTTCGATTATTTCTACGGAGGCGAATCCGAGCAGTTCAGTTACTATCGTATTCCAAGGCTGCTTGTGACCGGCGCGCAATTCAAATTTCTGTCCACAGACGCAAAGCTCCTGTATGGCCTGATGCTGGACCGAATGGGCCTTTCTCTGAAAAACCAATGGTATGACGCAGTTGGCCGTGTGTTTATTTACTACCCACTGGAGGAGATCATGGAGGCCCTGAACTGCGGTCATAACAAGGCTGTTCGGTTGCTGGCAGAATTGGATAAAAGCAGCGGCATCGGCCTGATCGAGCGTGTGAAGCAAGGACAGGGCAAACCTGCAATAATCTACGTCAAACGTTTTACCTCCAAAAAGCTGCCTGTGAATTGTCCTGCTGATGATTTCAGACTTCCCGAAACAGGAAGTCCAGACTTCCCAAAATCGGAAGTCAAGACTTCCCATAATCAAAAGTCAAGACTTCCCGAAAGCGGAAGTGCAGACTTCCCAAAACAGGAAGCCTTTATATATAGTAAGAATCAATCTGATAATAGTTATCTTTACCCATCTATCCATCAATCAGAAGAACCGATTGATACGATGGATCGAAATAGATGCAGAACTTTGGTCAAAGAGAATATCGGGTATATCGCCTTCTCCATCCAGAACCGCTCTGAAGTAGACGAGCTGGTGGAGCTGATAACCGATGCGCTATGCAGTCCGCAAGCATCTTTCCGAATTGGCGGTGTTCAGATGAAGAGCCAGATTGTGAAGGAACGCTTGTCACAGCTTCAACAAAACCACATCGAATACGTGCTTGACTGCATGAGGAAAAATACGACCCAGGTTCGCAACATTAGAGGTTATCTGCTGACGGCTCTGTACAATGCCCCCACCACCATTGAGCATTACTATCAGGCAGCCGTGCAGCATGACCTAGCAAGCCAGCAATCCGGGCAGGAATGAGGTGAATCTAACCGCCCATGCTGCCAAACAATGCGTCCCAAGTTGGGACGCATTTTCCATTTCTGGACACTTGAAGGAGGAATGAAATGCCAGAAGCAAAACCCGCTCCCGGAGCAGAAGTCAAAAAAACGGATGCCCAGCAGAAAAATGACACCCCCAAAGATCCCACTTCCCCCAAACCCACAGCTGCAGAACCACCCAAAACCCCTGATACAAAGGACGCTGCCATTGTCGGGAAAAAGAAAGCGGAAGAAAAACCCAAAGCTCCCGATCCAAAAGCAGCCCCCACTGCTGGTGAGAAGAAGTCGGATGAAAAACCGAAAGCTGCTGCCCCCAAGGCGACTCCTACTGCCGGTGAAAAGAAACCGGAGGAAAAGCCGAAAACCACAGACCCCAAGGCGGCTCCTACTGCTGGTGAAAAGAAACCGGAGGAAAAGCCAAAAACCGCAGACCCCAAGGCAGCTCCTACTGTTGGCGAAAAGAAACCGGAGGAAAAGCCGAAAACCGCAGACCCCAAGGCGGCTCCTACTGCTGGTGAAAAGAAACCGGAGGAAAAGCCGAAAACCGCAGACCCCA
>JAFVPA010000027.1 GCA_017505505.1 Oscillospiraceae bacterium
ATCACCGCCGGTATGGGCGGCGGCACCGGTACCGGCGCAGCTCCCATCGTGGCTGACCTGGCCCATGAGGCCGGTATCCTGACCGTTGGCGTTGTTACCAAGCCCTTCAAGTTCGAGGGTGCCAACCGTATGCGTCAGGCGGAACAGGGTATCTCTGACCTGAACGGCAAGGTGGACTCCCTGATCATCATTCCCAACGACCGTCTGAAGTACGTCACCGACCAGAAGATCACCTTTGCCAATGCTTTCGGCATCGCTGACGATGTGCTGAAGCAGGCTGTTACCTCCATCTCCGAGCTGGTTGGCTTCTGCAAGAATGTCATCATTAACCTGGACTTCGCCGACGTTTCCGCCGTCATGAAGGACGCAGGCCGGGCTCATATGGGTGTTGGTACCGCTGCCGGCCGTGAGAAGGCTGAGCAGGCTGCCACTGCCGCTGTTTCCAGCCCCCTGCTGGAGACCTCCATCAACGGTGCTACCGGTGTTCTGGTCAACGTCACCGGCTCTGCCGAGATGACTCTGGACGATGTGGAGACCGCTGCCGGCATTGTGCAGGAAGCTGCAAACCCCGATGCCAACATCATCTTCGGTGCTACCATCGACGAGAGCTTCCAGGACGAGATGCGGGTCACCGTTATCGCCACCGGCTTCGACGGCAAGGCTGAGGCTTTCACCGGCTTTGCTCCTAAGGCAGCTGCCAAGCCCGCTGCCGCAAAGTCCTCCGCTCCCAGCTTTGTCCCTGAGGACATCGATACCCCCGTGGCCGCTTCCCGTCAGCCCTCCAAGCCCGCTGACATGGCTGATATCGACGAGATCTTCAGCATCTTCAAGCGCTAAGTTTACCCATTACCGCATCCCGTCCCACATCCGGGACGGGATGCTTTACTGTAACTGCTTGCAGATCCAATGTAGGGCGGGGTCATGACCCCGCCCCAGCGTGTCGAAAAACCATGTCATTGCGAGCCAGTGCGCACACTGGCGTGGCAATCCCCCAGATTTGAGAACATTTTCTTCCTAAAATTGAGAGTTTTACTTCTTTTGAGGAGATCGCCACACCAGTCTGAGGACTGGTTCGCGATGACATTTAATTTTGAGACTTTTTTTGACAGTCTGCGGCGGGGTCATGATCCCGCCCTACGATACTATAATAACAAGGAATATAAATATGAAGATCCTGATCGTGAATGACGATTCCATCCATGCCCCCGGTATCGAATATCTGGCCAGGGCCGCGGCGGAATTTGGGGAAGTGTATGTTGCGGCCCCGGCGGAGCAGTGCAGTGCCATGTCCCAGAAGCTGACATTGCGGGAACTGTTGAGCGTGGAGTCCGTGACGGATTTCCCGGCACCTGTGAGGGGCGCCTGGAAGATCGGCGGTACGCCTGTGGACTGCGTGAAGGTGGCGTTAGACTATCTGCTGGAGGAAAAACCGGACTGGGTGCTTTCCGGCATAAATAACGGCTATAACGCAGGCTTTGACATTTCCTATTCCGGCACGCTGGGGGCGGCCTTTGAGGCGGCCCGGAACGGAATCCCGGCCATTGCTCTGTCCATTGCCCATGAGAAGCATCTTGCCGCAGCGGAAGGGTACTTTGCGCCCATCCTCCGGGAACTGCTGGCTGAAAAACCGGAGCCGGGACAGGTATGGAATGTGAATGTTCCCTCCATGAAGGAGGGGGCTCCAAAGGGCACCCTGCGAGACCACACCGTGGCGCCCACATCCATGTTCCGGGAAAGCTACATAGAAGTTCCCCAGCCCGATGGGACCGTAGCCCTGGCCTGCCAGGGCAGGGCAACACCTACCGAATTGTTCCCCCAGGATTCCGACGCAAGAGCCGTTCGGGAAGGATATATCTCTATCGGAACGGTACGGTGTTTCGGTTAAAAACTGTCAATTGTCAACTGTTAACTGCGACCGGAGGGAGCCAATGGGTGCTTATGAAAATCTGGCGGTGAGTTATGACCGTCTGACCAACGATGTGGATTACGAAGCCACCGTTGCTTTTTATTATGAAATACTGAAGCGGGAGGGGCTGCATCCCCGTACCGCCGTGGACCTGGCCTGTGGCACAGGCTCTGTCACTGCCATTCTGGCCCGGAAAGGTCTGCAGGTCATTGGTGTGGACCTGTCTGAGGAAATGCTAACCGTGGCCCAGCAGAAGGCGGCAGAACTGGAAAACATGCCTATGTTCCTTTGCCAGCCTTTGCAGGAACTGTACCTGCCCAGAGGCGTGGATATGGCTGTCTGCGCCCTGGATTCTCTGGACTACATCACAGACCCGGCAGACTGTGCCGAGGCCATCCAAAGGGTCTGGAAGGTTCTGAACCCCGGTGGCATTTTCATCTTCGATGTGAATACCCCGGAAAAGCTCCGGGCCATGGACGGCCAGGTGTTCCTGGACGAGGACGATGATGTCTATTGTGTCTGGCGGGGAGAATTTGACGAAGAGACCAATATCTGCTCCTACGGCATGGACCTGTTCCAGCGCCGGGGGACCGTCTGGGCGCGTTCTTTTGAAGAACACCGGGAATATGCCTATTCTGCGGAACAGCTGGTGGGCTACTTAAAAGCGGCAGGCTTTACCCACATCCGGGTCTATGCCGACCGGCGGTTTGAGGCCCCCGCGGAAGGGGAGCAGCGAATTTATATCAAAGCAAGAAAGGGAAAAATCAAATGAAGGATTACTTGGTTCGCGGAATGACCATGGACGGCTTTGTCAAGACCGTGGCCATCCGCTCTACGGAAATTGTACGCAGGGGTGCCCAGATCCAGGGAACCACCCCAAACGCCACAGCGGCCTTCGGACGGGCGCTGACAGCAGCCTCTATGATGGGTAATATGCAGAAGGTGGAAAACGGCTCCATGACCCTGCAGATCCGGGGCGGCGGCCCCATCGGCACGATTACCGTGGTGTCTGACCCTGAGGGCAATGTCCGGGGCTGTGTCACCGAGCCGAAGGTGCCTCTGGTGGAAAAGTTCCCCGGCAAGCTGGACGTGGGTGCCACCGTTGGTACCGACGGCACTCTGACCGTGATCCGGGACCTGCAGATGAAGGAGCCCTATATTGGTTCCACCCCGCTGATCTCCGGTGAGATCGGCGACGATGTCACCGCCTATTTTGCCCAGAGCGAACAGACCCCCACCGCCTGCGCCCTGGGTGTGCTGGTGGACCGGGACATGAGCGTGAAGGTGGCCGGTGGTTACCTCGTTCAGCTGCTGCCCGGTGCTCCCGATGAGGTCATCGACAAGCTGGAAGCCGGCATTCAGCGTGCCGGTGCCGTCACTCCCATGCTGGACGCTGGCATGACCCCCGAAGATATCCTGGGCCAGGTCTGCGGCGATCTGGGCGTGGTGTTCCTGGAGACCGCCGAAGTGGATTACAAGTGCTACTGCACCCGGGACCGGGTGGAGAGCGCCCTCATCAGTCTGGGCCGAAAGGAACTGACGGAGATCGCGGAAGAGGGGAAGCCCTTCGACGTGGAATGCCAGTTCTGTGATAAGGTCTATACCTTCACTCCGGACGAAATTCGGGAAATGGTAAAAAACGCTTGACAAATCCGGAAAGCCTGCTATAATTGGTGGAGTCAGCGCAAGGAAGTCCCTCAAAAACAGGGCTTTGAAAAAAGTTGAAAAAACTTGAAAAAAGTTCTTGACAAAACGGAATGCCTTGTGTATAATAAACCACGTCGCTGAGGTCAACGCCTCAAAGACATTCGGGAGCATAGCTCAGCTGGGAGAGCATCTGCCTTACAAGCAGGAGGTCACAGGTTCGAGCCCTGTTGTTCCCACCACCAATCTGGCCCTGTGGTGCAGTCGGTTAGCACGCCAGCCTGTCACGCTGGAGGTCGACGGTTCGAGTCCGTTCGGGGTCGCCATAAAGTCGCAAATTTGCGCAGTGAGGAAGAGTTTCTTCCTCATATGCCTCTGTAGCTCAGTAGGTAGAGCAGCGGACTGAAAATCCGCGTGTCGTTGGTTCGATTCCGACCGGAGGCACCAAATTTGCGGGTGTAGCTCATCCGGTAGAGCGCCACCTTGCCAAGGTGGAGGTAGCGAGTTCGAGCCTCGTCACCCGCTCCAAAAAGATAAGGAACGCTTCGCGTTCCTTATTTCATATGGTACCGTGGCCAAGTGGTAAGGCAAGAGTCTGCAAAACTCTCATTCGCCAGTTCAAATCTGGCCGGTACCTCCATTTTTAGAGAACACTTTAGATGCAACTTCAAAAAAGTTGCCATCTGAAGTGTTTTCTTTTGCTTTGGACGATTTTGGGACATAGAAAGTATCCAAATACCAACAAAAATGTTAACACGCATTTTTTGATTTCCATAGATGCATCCCTCATAATAACAGGTGGAACCTTGTCTATACAGGATGGCAGCTCGATATATAACTTGATTTGCGGTGCCTTTTTTGAATTCTCATGGAATTTTCGAAAAGGGCACCGCTTTTTTATTGGAGTTTTCAGAAAATTATCAAATAAATTTGAGCCGGACATTTTGGAGCAATTGCTCCAGGATGCCCGGCTTTTTTGTTTTTCAGAAGGGAGGAAGAAAAATGGCACAGTCATTAAAAAGGGCACCGGCATAGCGCCGTCGTGCTGCAAAAAGAAATACTATCCAGAACGGCGGCGGTATGCCACTCCGCCTAAAGAGACAGAGAGAAAAGTATGCAGCAGATCCGAACTCTGTATCGGATGCCCTTTCCCGGCTTCCGGCTTTATTTGCTGGGGCAGCGGTGGGGACTGTCTGCGGTCACGATATATGAAAATGCAAAACAGGGAGGAACCGAAATGATCACAATAATTCTGAACCACCATAATAAGTATGCCGAGGTAGATATGCCTGCCATGTACGAGGAATTGCAGCTGGCTCTCTGGAAGCTGGGACTGGACCGAGTTCCAGAGAAATACACGTTACAGGACTTGGAAGCAACCTTCCGCTATCAGTCTCCGCTAGAGTATTTTGTGCTGCGGCTGCTGGAAGGGGAAATGAACCTGCTGGATGCGGTGTCTGCCATTTATACTGTGATTGCACCGCCTCGACCAATCATGGCTCAGGTACAGATCCTGTCCAGCGGATTTCACTCTATTACGGAACTGCGGCAGGAAATCGACCGTATGATCAAAAGCTCCGCTCAGTTTGGAAGTACCTGTTTCTTTCCTGTACGTGGGTGGCTTGTTGGGCTGGATGGTGAGATGGAACCGGCCAGAGATGCCGTAATGCTCCAGAACGCGGATGTAATAGGCGAAGCGGTTCAGCGGATGCAATCCTGGATCATCCATGATATGGCACTCTGTTTTGCGGACACCGAGACGGATGCAGAAGAATCTCTGTTCCAGAAGATCCTATCCGCCAGATGGTCAGTAGAGAAGCGGGGAAGAAAGCTGTATGGACGTATTGACCTGCTGCTGACAGAAAACCTGACTCCAGAGGAGCAGGAAGCATTGGAGGAAAAGACCAGACGGATCACGACACAGGATATGGCTTTGCGCCTGGACCGTTGGTCAGTGCTGACAGATAAGGGAATTCTTTATATCAACTTCGGTACCGGCAGAGAGAAAGTCTTTGATGCAGAGGAAGGACACGAAGACGATTATGACAGCAACGGCAATAGCGACAATTGCTACATCTGCCCGGAATGTGAGGCTCAGAGCAAGATGTATGGAAACATTTCTGCGGAGAGTATCTCCGATGTGGAATGGCTGGATTTCCTGGTCGTTGGAGATCACACGCTGCCCCGTCCTATCGATATTTCAGATTTGGAGGATACAGATGAGTAAGGCACCCACCCCTCGTGAAGCTGCCCAGATCCGACTTAGTTATCCGCCTGGTACCCGAATTGAACTGGAACTCATGGTAGATGCTTATGCTGTGCCACCGGGAACCAGAGGCACTGGCCTGCGCGATCCAGTCAGCTTCATCGAAGGACACGTTTCTGGTATCTGCCCTGGAAATTGCTTCTTCAGATACCTTCATTCCTTCGATGCAGGAACTCTGCAAGTTTGCATTATCCAGCAGCGTACCTCTGAAATGTGAATTTGACAAATTGCAGTGGAGCATTTTGGCTCCCCGCAGGCTGCAGCCGTCAAAGGAACAGTCTTTGAAGTCAGCTTCGTCTGCACAAAGATTGTCCATATTGCAGTTGATAAACTGCGCTCCCTGAAACTCCCCGAAGCACACACCCGCGCTTTCCATATCCATCTGTTCCAGAACAGCGTTCCAGAAGATGGCGTTATTGAACTGCATCCCCCGCATATCCAGACCTGACAATACACAGTCAGAAAACACAGCCTGCTTCCCCTGTTCCTCCCCACCATAAGACCACAGAACGTGTTGGGTGTACATCTCCACCAGTTCCTCCTGAGAGATCTCCCGGCGTTGCGGTTCCTGCGTCTGTTCCATCTGTTGTTCGTTCAGAAAGGACTGGGCAGCGGGAAAGTAGGCAGCATACCGGGCATAGCCGCTTGCCATGTTTGCTGCTGGACGAGCTTTTGAACAAGTACGAAATTCAATTGGCTATCCAAAGCTTAATGTGAAAATAGGCGCTTCCCATGGTGGAATCTCAGTTGGAGAAGATGGCGCATCACATGACTTTTTTGCCGAATGAGCTTAACACCCTGTCCAGTGAGGATCAACAGGATGTTGAAGAATTGTATCTGCTTTTGTGCAGAAAGATTCCACTAAGGGCTAATGCGAAGATTACGTCAACTGAGGCAAACAAAATTGAAATATCAAAGGAGCGGGATGAAATAAAAATTGGCACA
>JAFVPA010000028.1 GCA_017505505.1 Oscillospiraceae bacterium
GTATCTTTCACATATTACGGATGAAAAACCGATTACTGCCAGACAATGCATTAAGGCTCTTGCGCAAGTAGGTATGGCAAAACCACAATACATTCCAAGGATACTGTCCTGTTTTCATGGCGCTGATTTATCGAAGTACAAAGACAGTATGCGTTCCCTGATTAAAAAGGACATGGAGGAAACTGAAAGATTACTAACTGAGTAAATTCCAATATGTCGAACTGCTAGAGGGCAGTGAGTGGCAGGTTTTCGCGTGGGGTGGTGCACTTTTGTGGTTTTACACCCACGTTTATGCACCGTTTGGTGCGTAACACGCAAAAAATCGACATGCTTTGGCATGTCGATTTTTTTATCTTAAGGGTTACCATTGTTAATCAAATCTGGTTCGATCCATTTGAGTTCGTGAAACTTTGCAAAATGTACGGAGTAAGCGCATGAAGAACATTTTACAGATTCGTGAGTCGGAGCGAAAATCGCACATTGCTGTATACAGTAGCCATAGGCTTTATTCTCCCGGAAGTTGGTTGTCAAAGCCTGTAAGTACGGTTTTGAACTTAATTCCCTTATTTTCTGATTATAAAGAGATCCATGTACTGGATCTGGGCTGCGGTGTTGGCCGGAACAGTATTGCTGTTGCAAAGGCTTTTGCATCTATATCCTGTCAAATTGATTGTGTTGATATTCTGGATACCGCAATCCAAATGCTGGCGGAGTATGCAAAAATACATCATGTTGAAGAGTGGATCCGTGGCATCGTATCTTCCATCGAGGGATTTCCCATTGAAAAAGAACATTATGATTTGATACTTGCTGTCTCTGCACTGGAACATGTAGATTCCTTGGGTTCCTTCCTGGATATATTGGGACAGATACGTGACGGCCTGCGCACTGGAGGTGTTGCTTGTCTGATCATAAATACAGATGTGGTTGAACGACGAAAATCTGATGGAAAATTGTTTCCGCCTCAATTTGAGATCGTGCTGCAGGGAGAGAAGCTTGTTCGGATTTTGGGACGGTATTTTAATGGCTGTGAGATACTTAAGCAGTCTGTTTCCCATCAGAACTATGATATTCCACGGGAATATGGTGTTTCTGAGATGGATACGAACGTTGTTACGTATGTGATTCGAAAATATGTATAAAACCGGAGCGGCCCCAATGGGCTGCTCCGGTTTGTTCAGTTCTGCATCTTACGATACTGTCTTGGGGAGATACCGTATTCTTGTTTAAACGCCCGGAAAAAGGAGGAGTAGTCAGAAAATCCAACCTGTTCTGCAACATTTTCCAGAGAGATCCCTTTTTCAATCAGAGTTTTGGCGGCGATCAGGCGGCGTTGCGTGACGCAGCGGTAAAAGCTGACTCCCATTTTTTTTCGGAAGGTCTGGGTTATGGTGCTTTCACTGACAAAGAAGTGGTGGGCAATATCAGGCAGGGAGATTTTGTCCTCCAGATGGGCTTCCAAGTAAGCCAGTACCTGATCAATCAGTTCCGGTTTCTCTGCCTGCATGGTTCTGACGTGAATATCTTTGCTGAACCGGTAGAGATGGGTCAAAATCGTGATCGTGTTCCCGATTACCATGGATTCCCAGCCCGGATCTCTCTGTTCAGACTCCCGAACACCGGCATGAAACAGGTCACACAAGAAGCCCCAATTGCTACCTGCTGTCCGAAAGAAAGCCGGTTTGTCGAGGATTGAATCCAAAAAATCAGAGCTTGTTCGGACGACCTGCTGCATGAATTCCGGATTGATCCAGAGTACATCCCGGATATAGGGCTCTACGACCACCTCCGGAAGCAGGGCCCGGTGACTGATATCCGGCGGAACGAGAATGATGTCACCCTTTTGCAGTTTATATCGTTCCGTTCCGATGATATATTCGGCGCCGCATGTATTGTGGCAGCAGAGGATCTCGTAGAATGTATGACTGTGCAGCTGAATATTGGCATTGGAATGGCTGATGTCTACATGGGTATTGACATAAGGGGAGTCCATTTCAAGCTCCTGATAGAAGTTTTCGTAGGCATATCCCATTTTCTTTAACTGGTGCTGAAATTCCCCGGGATCAACCTTCATTGCTGTTTCGGAAAATATTTGAGAAATCTCCCGTATCTCGGATAATTTCACAAAAATCATCTCCCTGGTTTGGTGGATTTGGTGATATTATAACACAACAATGCTGGAATTGCAATATGGAATGCTGTTATTGCAATTTATTTTGCGTTCATATTTTGTTAAAATAGTTCCATCAATGTGGGGTTTGCTGTTATTCCCCACAAATTTTTAGGAGGAAGATAAAAATGGCAAAAATCGCAAAGAAACCCTCTGCGAAGCTGACTCCTGTCCATATCTTCGGCTACGGCTGCGGCGACGCAGGCGGTGTCGTTGGTCTGTACATGGTCTCCGGCTTCATGACCCGCTTCCTGCAGGTCAACCTGCAGGTCAACGCTGGTATCCTGGCTACCATGCTGCTGATCTGGAACATTTGGGACGCAGTGAACGATCCCCTGATGGGCACCATCATGGACATCTTCTTCGCCAAGGCTAAGCCCGGCGCAGATAAGTTCCGTCCCTGGATCCTGGCCTCCATCCCCATCCTGGTTGTTGGTCTGATCTCCTTCTTCGTTGTTCCTCCCATGATGGGCGGCGGCTTCGCAATGATCGCTGCAGCATTCGTGCTGAAGATCGTCTTCGAAGGCGGCTACACCATGATGAACATTGGTATGGGCTCCCTGATCGGCAACATGGCTATGAACGACACCGAGCGTGCTACCCTGGCTTCCGCCCGTGGCTTCGGTTCCACCCTGGGTGGCGCTGTCGGCGGCATGCTGATTCCCCTGTGCCTGGGTAAGTTCGGTATGGACAATGCCGGCTTCGCCAAGACTGCCTGCATCATGGCTATCCCCATGGGCATTCTGGTCTTCCTGCACTACGCTCTGACCGAAGAGCGCAACAAGACCGCTCCCGGCGCTGTTGTTGAGAAGACTCAGGAAGAGAAGGATGCCGAGAAGTTTAAGATCACCGACATCTGGAACATCATCACCAAGAACCGCGCTTTCCTGGCTCTGGTTCTGCACTCCATCTGCATCTGCGGCGTTCAGGCTCTGGCTCAGGGCGCTACCACCTACATGTATGCTGACGTTCTGAAGAACATTTCCATCCAGTCTCTGGGTTCCGCCCTGTCCACCGCTACCATGGTCATCATCCTGGTTGCAGCTCCCGTGCTGACCCGTAAGTGGGACCTGGTTCTGATCATCCGTACCTGCCTGCTGGCTGGTGTCGTTGCTTACGTTGGCCTGCTGGCTTACGCTCTGATGGTCGCTGAGCTGAACGCTGTTCTGTTCGTTATCTGGAACTCCTGCGCCGGCGCTCTGGTTCAGATGTCCGTCCAGATGCAGTGGGGCCTGGTTGCTGAGTCCATCGACTACAACGAGTACCTCACCGGCAAGCGTAACGAGGGTACCATCTACGGCTTCTTCTCCCTGTCCCGCCGTATTGGCTCCACCATCGCTAACTCCGCTTCCGTTCTGATCATTGCTGCCATCGGCTACGACGCCGCTGCTGCAAACGCTGGTCTGGATCAGGCTCCTGGCACCATCATGGGCATCAAGCTGATGGTCCTGGGCTTCCCCCTGCTGGCTGCTATCGGCTCCTGGAGCTGCTTCACCTTCATCTGGAACATCAACAAGGATGTCCGTGCAAAGATGGCTGAGTGGAAGGCTGCTAAGCTGGGCAAGTAATTTACTTACTGAAACAGTCTAACGTCCGTTTTGAGCGGCACGGCTTTTGCCGTGCCGCTCTTTCTCATGGAATGTATTTCCGATGCGAGGAAAGGAAAAATTATGCGTACACGTATTTTGGGTAAGCTTTTAAACAGTGAGGTTCAGGATTACCTTAAACGAAATGATATCATCATCGTTCCTGTAGGTACCACAGAAATGCACGGCGGTCTGCCTCTGGACTGTGAGACCGTCATGTCTGAGGCATTGGCTTTAAAAATGGCAGAGGCCTGTGATGGGCTGGTGCTGACCGGGCTGCCTTATTTCTATGCAGGTGCCACGGCTTCCGGACGGGGCACGGTGCAGGTCAGTGTCCGTCAAGGCATTGATTATCTGGGAGCCATTGCCAGGAGCCTGCTGCGCCTGGGCTTCAAGCGACAGGTCTATGTTTCCTTCCACGGTCCTGCCCACATGACCATCTGTCCCATGATCCGGGACTTCTATGATGAGACCGGTGTGCCGATCCTGTATCTGGACAGTGTCATGCAGATCCTGGGCAATCTCAACGCTCTGGGCGGCTTGGATGGTTTTAATGACATCTTTGTGGGTGCCTACAAGGTCATGGGCCGTCTGGAGGATGTGCCCCTTGTCACAGGCTACAGTGAGCAGGTACCCCAGTCCTGCGCCCCCTTCAATGATCTGTTTGCGCTGGGCTATCAGTCCGCAGCTGTGGGCTACTGCTTCGGCGAGAATCAGGATCATGCCCCCACTCCCGATATCCCGGACATTGAGACCCGGGACCGCATGGCAGAGAATGGCGTGAAGGTCATTGACCGTCTGGTGGAGAAGATGAATATGCCCCATGTGGTGGAGCAGCTTCGGAAGCTGGAAGCCTATGGCCTGGAAAACGAGAAGAAGTATCCCTGGATGCCTGCTGCCTGGAACCGGAATCATTAAGGAGACAACTATGGATTATATCGTTCAAACACCTTGCGGCACCCTGAAGGGGTGTGCAGGCCGTGTGCCCGGCACGGCTGCCTATAAGGGCATCCGCTACGCCACTGCCGGTCGCTGGGAATATCCCACCCAGATAACGGCCTGGGAGGGTATCTATGATGCCACCCGGTATGGAAACTGCTCTTATCAGCCCCGGGCATTTTATAACGAGGAAGAAAACCTCAAAAAGTATTTTTACTACAACGAATTCCGGAAAGGGGAGACCTACAGCTACAGTGAGGACTGTCTGTTCCTGAATATCTTTACCCCTGATACGGCCAGGGAAGGGGACAAGCTTCCGGTCCTCATTTATATCCACGGCGGCGGATTTACCGGTGGCTGCGGCCATGAGAAGCATTTTGACGGCCCTGTTTGGCCCGCCAAGGGAATCATTGGTGTGACGTTGAACTACCGCCTTGGTCCTCTGGGCTTCCTGACGCTGCCGGAGCTGAAGCAGGAGGCAGGCTTTACCGGAAATTATGGCCTGTATGACCAGATGACCGCCATCAAATGGGTGAAGGATAACATTGCAGCTTTCGGCGGTGACCCGGAGAATATTACCATTATGGGACAGAGCGCCGGAGCAATGAGCGTTCAGCAGCACAGCCTCAGCCCCATGACGGAGGGCCTTTTCCAGAAGGCAGTTATGTCCAGCGGCGGCGGTGTCAGCAAGGCCCTGTCTGCCCAGCTGCCGGAAAAGACCTATGATTTCTGGCACGCCGTTATGGAGGCCTGTGGCTGTAAGAATCTGGAAGCGTTCCGGGGAGTTTCTCCCGAAAAGCTGTTTGCCACCTGGCAGAATCTGAAAAAGACCAGAAAGGGCGGCCAATGCTCTCCCTGCCTGGATGGCCGTTTCGTGGTGGACACCGGTACGGACCTGCTGAAAGCGGGCAAGCAGAAGCAGATCTCCTACATGGCCGGCTCCACCAGTGAGGACATGATGCCGCCGATTCTGCACAGCATGGCCAAGAGCTGGTGTGCAGCCCAGGCGCAGAAGAGCTACTGCTGGTACTTTGACCGCCGTCTTCCCGGCGACGACAACGGTGCCTGGCACTCAAGCGACCTGTGGTACTGGTTCGGCACTCTGGAAAACTGCTGGCGTCCCATGACGAAGAAAGACGTTGAACTGAGTGACCAGATGACGGATTATCTGATAAACTTCTGCAAGTACGGCGATCCAAACGGCGCGGGCCTGACAGCCTGGGTTCCTGTGTCCGGAAATCAGGGCAAGGTCCTGATGCTGGGCGAGGCCGATACCCACATGGGAAATCCCAGTTTGCTGAAAATGACAAAGACCATGCTGACCAATAAGGCGGTAGGGGAATAAACAACAAGGCGCGGCTTAAAAAAGCCGCGCTTTTTGTGAGAAAAGGAAAAAAGAGAAAAACATTTGTATTTCCAGGAAAAACAAGTTGACAGCTTCGGGTTCCGGTGTTATACTCTCAATAACTTAAAACTGTGAGTCGATAGAGGCGCGGCACGCATGAGTACCTTTTTCCATGAGGGTCTGGGCATCCGGGAAAAGGGAAGGGGCAAGCCGCCGAAGGACACAAGCGGCCCTGGTTTGTGATCCTGGGTCACGGGAGAATATCTCGTGGACTGTCACGTTTCGTGGAGTGCTATCATTCTGAGTATATGGTCTTTGCCATTTGCCGTGAATGTTGGAGTTTCTCCGGATTCGCGGTTTTTTTGTTAGAAATCTGAAAGGAACTGAGAAAAATGAGAAGACATGCAAGACTGCTGAGCCTGGCCCTGATCCTGACCATGCTCCTGACCCTGACCGCCTGCGGCGGCAAGACGGAAGCTCCCGCTGAGACCCAGGCTGCTGCCCCTGCCGAGACCGGTGCTGCCGCCATCACCGGCGTGGAAGACGGCGTTCTGACCGTCGGTATGGAGTGCGCTTATGCTCCCTATAACTGGACCCAGATGGACGACTCCAACGGCGCTGTCCCCATCGCCAACAACCCCGGTGCTTATGCCAACGGCTATGACGTTATGATCGCCAAGAAGATCTGCGAAGCCAACGGCTGGGAGCTGGAAGTCATGGCTATCGGCTGGGACGGCCTGGTGCCTGCTCTGAACGCCGGCCAACTGGATGCTGTTATCGCCGGCCAGTCCATGACCGAGACCCGTATGCAGGAAGTCGACATGGCAGGCCCCTACTTCTACGCCTCCATCGTCTGCGTCACCCAGGCTGACAATGCCCTGGCTTCTGCCACCGGCATCTCCCAGCTGTCCGGTGCCTGCACCGCACAGACCGGTACCATCTGGTACGATTCCTGCCTGCCCCAGATCGAAGGCGCTGAGCTGATGCCCGCTTCCGAGACCGCACCCGCTATGATCATGGCAGTCACCTCTGGCACTGTGGATTATATCTGCACCGATATGCCCACCGCTATGGGTGCCTGCGCTACCTACGACAACCTGGTCATCCTGGACTTCACCGGTTCCGAGGATAACTTTGAGGTCGATGCAGGTGAGATCAACATCGGTATCTCCGTCGTCAAGGGCAACACCTTCCTGCTGGACGCTATGAACGCTGTCCTGAACGAGATGACCGTGGATGACTTCAACAACACCATGAACGAGGCTATTGCTGTTCAGCCTGAAATCTGATACCCTGTTTTTCTGAAAAAACACTGACCGGACTGCCGTTCTGGCAGCCCGGTCAGACTGCATCCTAATAATGAATTGGAAGGAACCATAAGAATGGATAAGCTTGTAAAGCTGGTAACCGATATTGGAAAGCTCTGGGCCAATTATTCCGGCGCTTATGTTACCGGTATTCAGAATACTCTGATCCTGGCGGTGGCGGCCACCGTGGCCGGCTGCCTGATCGGTCTGGTCTGCGGTGTTCTCAACACCATCCCCTATACCCAGAACGATCATCCCGCAAAGCGCTTTTTCCTGAAGCTCCTCCGGGTCGTGATCCGCATTTACGTGGAAGTTTTCCGCGGTACCCCCATGGTTTTGCAGGCTGTGTTCATTTTCTATGGCCTGCCCTATTTTACCGATGGCGCGGTGGCCTTTAAGGGCATGGGCGGCATCTGGGCTGCAGCCCTGCTGGTCGTTTCCATCAACACCGGTGCGTATATGGCGGAATCCGTCCGCGGCGGTATTATCTCTATTGACCCCGGCCAGACCGAGGGTGCAAAGGCCATCGGCATGACCCATGTGCAGACCATGGTGAATGTTATTATGCCCCAGGCCCTGCGCAACATCATTCCTCAGATCGGCAACAACTTCATCATCAATATTAAGGACACCTCCGTTATGTTCGTCATTGGCTTTGTGGAGTTCTTTGCCACCCACCGAAACATCGTTGGTGTCAACCTGCTGTATTTCCCTTCCGCCGTTATCGAGATGGTGGGTTATCTGACCCTGACCCTGCTGGCCTCTTTCGGCCTGCGTTGGCTGGAGAAGTGGCTGGACGGTGACGATAACTATGAGCTGGTCAGCGAGGACTCTCTGGCTATGAGTGCCGGCACCTATTCCCATCCCAGCCGCAAGACACCCTTTGATGAGAACAGCAAGGAATTCAGCGCAAAGAAGGAGCTTGCCAAGGAAAAGCGGGAAAGAAAGCGTCAGGAACTGAAATTCGGAAGACCGAAAGGAGACAGATGAGATGGACAAGATTCTGGAAATTAAACATCTGGGTAAATCCTTCGGTACCCATGAGGTCCTTCGGGATATCGATTTTACCGTTAAGAAGGGCGACGTGACCTCCATCATCGGCGCTTCCGGTTCCGGTAAGTCCACGCTGCTCCGCTGCATCAACCTGCTGGAGAATCCCACATCCGGTGAGATCCTCTACCATGGCGAGAACGTGGTGCGCCGCGGCTTCAATGCAGCTGCCTACCGCAGCCGGGTGGGCATGGTATTCCAGTCCTTTAACCTGTTCAACAACATGACAGTGCTGGAAAACTGCATTGTCGGCCAGGTGAAGGTCCTGAAGAAGGACCGGGAAGAAGCCCGCCGTCATGCCATGTACTATCTGGAAAAGGTCGGCATGGCTCCCTATATCAATGCCAAGCCCCGGCAGATCTCCGGCGGTCAGAAGCAGCGTGTGGCTATCGCCCGGGCTCTGGCCATGGACCCGGAGGTGCTGCTGTTTGACGAGCCTACCTCCGCTCTGGACCCCGAAATGGTTGGCGAAGTTCTGAGCGTCATGCAGAACCTGGCCCAGGAGGGCATGACCATGCTGGTGGTCACCCACGAGATGGCCTTTGCCCGGGATGTCAGTAACCATGTGGTCTTTATGAGCCAGGGTGTCATCTGTGAAGAGGGTACCCCTGCTGAGGTCTTCGGCGATCCCCAGAAGCAGGAGACCCGGGATTTCCTGGCCCGTTTCCGTAACGCTTAAAATACGTTTGTCAGAGGACAGGTCTCAGTAGGGACCTGTCCTTTTTTGCGGATACAGGGAGAAAAAACACAAAAAGCAACGAATATGCCCTGGTTTGACATTTTTTGTAGTTGTAAATCCGCTCCTTGTGATGTATAATGCAATAGATTATGCAAAGAATATATCCTTACGGGGGATTTGACATTTATGTTTAAGAATAAAAAAATTGCCAAATTTCTGACGCCCGGCCGCCATGTTCATCTGGTCGGTATCGGCGGCGTTTCCATGCGTCCTCTGGGCCTTGTGCTGAAGGGCATGGGCATGACCGTCACGGGTTCCGATATGAGTGCATCCGCCGGTACCGAGGAGCTGGAGTGCCAGGGCATTCCTGTTGCCATCGGCCATCATGCGGAGAATATTGAGGGGGCTGACTGCATCATCCGGACGGCTGCTGCCCATAATGATAATCCGGAGATTGCTGCTGCCCGTGCCGCAGGCATTCCCGTCTTCGAGCGGGCTCAGGCCTGGGGCGAGATCATGAAGTCCTATAAGAATGCGATCTGCATTTCCGGTACCCACGGAAAAACCACCACAACTTCCATGATGACCCATATTCTCATGGAAGCCAATCTGGACCCCACGGTCATGATCGGCGGCTACCTGCCCCTGCTGCATGCCAGCCACCGGGTGGGCCACGGAGATACCATTGTACTGGAAAGCTGTGAGTACTGCGACTCCTTCCTGAATTTCTTCCCCACCCTGGCCGTGGTGCTGAATGTGGAAGCGGACCATCTGGACTATTTCAAGGATCTGGCAGATGTCCAGAAATCCTTCCACCAGTTCGCGGAGCTGGCAACCTTTGGTGTTATTGCCAACGGTGATGACGAGCATACCGTTCAGGCCATGGAGGGCATCGACTATGTTTCCTTCGGTCTGGGTGATCATAACCGGATCCATGTGGCCAACATGTGCCCCGACTGGCGGCACTTCGACGTTATTTGTGACGGTGAGTTCTACTGCCATCTGGATATGGGTGTTCTGGGCAAGCACAATGCGCTGAACGGTCTGGCAGCCGCCGCTGCGGCCTGGATGATGGGCATTCCCGGTGAGGCAGTTTCTCATGGCCTGGAATCCTTCCACGGCGCAGGCCGCCGCATGGAGTTCAAGGGCCAGTGGGGCGGCGCAGACATCTATGACGACTATGCCCACCATCCCGATGAGTTGGCGGCTACCATCGATGCTGTCCGGGCCTCTATGCCCGGCCGCCGTCTGGTGCTGGCCTTCCAGCCCCATACCTACAGCCGTACCAATGCCCTGTTTGATGATTTCGTCAAGCAGCTGAAGAAGGTGGATGTCTGTGTTCTGGCGGAGATCTACGCCGCCCGGGAACGCAACACCATTGGCATTTCCTCCGCTCACGTGGCGGAGCAGGTCCCCGGTTCCATCTTCTGCGAGACACTGCCGGAAGTTACCGCTTACCTCCGGGAGAACATCCGGGAGGGCGACGTGGTTATCACCATGGGTGCCGGAGACATCTTCCGGGCAGGAGAAGCACTGCTCAGTGAGTAAACAAGAAATGTGCCGGGAATCCCGGCACATTTTCTGAAATCATTCTTCCAATACGAGGTGGTCCACGCCGGACATCTCAAATTCCCGCATATAGCGTTCCATCCGGCTCAGGATTTCATCGTAGTTTTCCTCGGTGACTTCTGCGTAGTCCATATCCCGGCGGGATAACTCCTCGGCAAGAATTTCATAAAACACGTTGTCTTCGTAATAGGCGATGGCTTCGTGGATACCGCCCTCGGCATAGGCCCGGGAGGGGACGATGGTCCCGTTCCAGGGTTCCGACAGGGCGGGGGACAGGGCAAATATTTTGCTTTCCAGGTCATCATAATCCTGGAAGCGGTCATTTCCCCGGGTGGAATTCAGCACCCAGTTTCCGATATACACAAGGTCCAGCAGACGGCGGAATTCCCGATTGGTCAATTCGATCTTCATGGATTACCTCCTGACGGGATTTCCCTTATTATAGCATTGATTTTTCAGATTTCCAGATGGAAATTGCAAATATTTATAAATGAGGCGATTACGTGAAAAAGTTAAACGTTTGTATCCTCTTCGGCGGCATCAGCCCGGAGCATGAGGTTTCCCTGCGCTCTGCGGAATTTGTGCTGAATAATCTGGATACGGAAAAATATAATATTCTTCCTGTTGGCATCACCAAGGAGGGCCAGTGGATCCTCTTTGGCGGCCAGGACTATTCTCTGCTGCCCCGGGGCACCTGGATGGAGCATCCCGACAACCGCCGGGCTGTCATTTCTCCTGAACGTGGCCAGGGTCTGCTGAGCTTTGACGGAGATAGTGTGGTCCGTCAGCAGATCGACGTGGTCTTCCCCGTACTCCACGGCGAGAACGGCGAAGACGGTGCCATGCAAGGTCTGATGCAGATGGCCGGTATCCCTTATGTGGGTCCTCATGTGGCGGCTTCCGCTGTGGCCATGGATAAGACCCTGACCAAGCTGGTGGTGGATCACGCCGGCGTTCCCCAGGCGGCCTGGCAGCTGGTCCGCAGTGCGGAACTGGAAAACCATATGGAGAACACCCTGGATACCCTGGAACTGCGGTTCCGCTATCCCATGTTCGTCAAGCCTGCCGGTACCGGTTCCTCAGTGGGTGTGTCCAAGGCCAAGGACCGGGAAGCTCTGGAAGCGGCCCTGTTGAATGCTGCCAAGTTCGATAAGAAGATCCTGGTAGAGGAATTTATCCACGGCCGGGAGATCGAGGTGGCCGTCATGGGCAACGAGACTCCGGTGGCCTCCATCTGTGGCGAGATCGATTCCGGTGCGGATTTCTATGACTACGATGCCAAGTATATTACCGATACCTCTACTGCGTATGTTCCCGCCCGGATTCCCGAGGATGTGCAGGAGATCATCCGGGAAGCAGCCGTCAAGGTCTACAGTGCCATCGGCTGCCAGGGCCTGAGCCGTGTGGATTTCTTCGCTACCTACGAAGAAAACCGTGTGGTGTTCAATGAGATCAACACCCTGCCCGGCTTTACTTCTATTTCCATGTACCCCAAGCTCTTTGCTGCCAGCGGTATCCCTTCTGCAGAGCTGATCGATGAGCTGCTGAAGCTGGCTATGGAGGCAAAGTGATGAAGCAGCCTGTTCTTCTCTCCATCCGGGGCCGTCAGGAGTACCCCGAGCAGGAACCGGAAGTTATTGAATTAACTACCGACGGTACCATGGAATTTCGCAATGGCGGTTGGGATATCAGCTATGAGGAAAGCGAGCTGACGGGCCTGGCCGGTGTCACCACTACCTTCCGTGTGGAGCCCGGAAAGGTCACTTTGGACCGAAAGGGTGCGTTAAAGTCCCGTATGGTCTTCGAGCAGGGCGTGGAGCACAATTCTCTCTACCAGATGCCCTTTGGGGCCCTGATGCTTTCCGTGAAGGCTACCCACGTATTCTATGATATCGTACCCGATGGCGGTGTCATCGATTTGAGCTATAACATCAACATCGAAAATACCGAGGCTGGTGTCATTGACTACCACCTGGACATCCGGGTAAAATAAAAAAGATTGGGCGGAGGATTTCCTCCGCCCAATGTCATATTATGAAAATTATTTTCTGTAGGGCAGCCTGGACTGGTGTGTTGAAAAGTATACCTTTTGATATTATTCATAAGGTGCGGGAATGTTCTTTTCTTGACCGGCAAGAAAAGAACATTTCCGCACCATCGTAGGTTGCAAAAATGTAAACTTTTCCAACTCCTTAGAAGGATATGCAAAAGTATGTCTAATTTTGCGTCTTATGACAAGGTATAATACGCCGACCGGGCTTCCACATCCTTGCTCAGCAGCTCCCCGGTTTCCTTGCTGTATTTGCACTTGTAGCTCACCGCATAGGTGGCGGTGCCTTCTTCGCCTACGCCGCAGCGCATTTCGATGGTGTAATCCTTTTCATCGGTGCCAAGGAGCTTCATTTTCACATACCCGTCGCTGACTTCCGCCCGGATCATGATGGGGAAGTGGAAGTTGTTGCGGAAGCGGAGGTCCGTTTTTGTGGCCCAGTTTACTGCCGCATCCAGCCCCAGCGGTACATATCCCACCTTTACGCCATGGCAGACCCGTTCCAGAATTTCCAGGTCGGCAAGCAATGCGCAGTTGTACAAGGTGGTGGATCCCTGGCACACACCGCCGCCAATGTCTTTCACCAGCCGGTTGCCGGAATAGGCGTTGGCGGGCTTGTAGCCCTTTTCCTCCGTCCGTTCGCCAAGAGCACCGTTGTAGGAAAATTCTTCTCCGGGCTGCAGGACCAGGCCGTCCAGCGTTTTGCACAGTAACTTCAGATTGGTGTTTCGGTTTTCGTCATCGGTGTGCCGGGTCTCGCAGCTGCCCAGCACATCCCGAAAATAGACCGCTTCTCCAAGGATCTCCGGTTCCAGGGCCACCATGGGAATGGAAAGGGTCTGTCCCCAGTCCGCTCCTTCCAGGGCCTGTTGAGCATCTTCCATATCGAAGTAGTAACCGTAGGAACCGGGGACAAAGGAATAGCTTTGTATATCCAGAGAATCGTCCACAGGCGCGGCACAAATTTCCTGATAGATGGCATCCAGGTCCAGCGTATCCGGGAAGGCCTCCGGTTGGACCTCCGGTGTTACGGAAAACACTTCCAGAGTCAGCGCTTTGTTGTAAGCTGCCAGAATTTCTCCATAGACCTGGGCTACATCCAGCTTTTGCTTCGGAATGCCCCGGGTGATGTGCAGGGTTTGTCCCGCCGCATCCGGGTCATACCCATCGGTGGACAGCTCCGGGCGGGTCCCCATCAGTTCCCATTTGGGCTGGGATAGCTCCGTATCCCACCGGGCAGCATACTCCGTCAGCTTTTGCTGAACGGCC
This sequence comes from Oscillospiraceae bacterium, assembly GCA_017505505.1. The sequence goes on from JAFVPA010000028.1 coordinate 13,965, forward strand.
TCTTCTTTTACGTCCAGGTAGGGAAGCAAGGCAATTTCCCTTTTCCCGGAACCCGCATCCTGAAGCATGCGCCAAATTTGAACGTTCACACCGCTTTCTTCCGGTGTTAGGGTCAGCGTTTCCTCCGGGAGCTGTACTTCCAGTGCCCGGCCATAGAGTTTTTCCTCCAAAGCCTCACGGAGAACGCTGTGGGCCTCCCAGCGGCTTAAGCCGCCCATATCCAACCCTCCAACACTGACACCCTGAGGTATGGTTTTCGCAGCCCACAGCCCGGCCCAGATCCCCAGTCCCAGCAGGAGCAGGAAAGGGATTAGGATAAGCGGTTTCTGAAATCGTTTCATATATCCTCCTTACTCCTCACGCAGGTCCTGCGCCATCATCGCTGTCCAGTTTTCGATGGTATAGGGGCCTGTTTCATCATCCAGAGAGAACCGGGCACAGATGGCGCGGTTTCCTTCCGTCAGAACCACCCGCATCAGGCCGAAACGCTCTGTATAGAGTCCCATGGCATAATCCAGCCCCAGACCTTCCAGAGGCCGTACTTCCACGCTGCTGCTGCCGAAGGTTTGCTTGCTGTAAAACCGGGCGAGTTCCCGGCCGATGCCCCGGGCCAGAGAGGGGGACAGGGCTTCAAAATACTGCACTTCCAGCAATCCACCGGAGACCTGCTCTTCGTTTTCTTCCAAATTGCCGCCGTCCAGGTAGTCCACCACCACCGGGAACAGAAGGTCGCGCCATTGGTTGCAGGTGGCATTGTCGATCTTATTCAGAGTGCCGTGGTTCCCAGCCGGGTCCATGTCCTCCAAAGTGACAAAGGGAATGGGCCCCTGTACTTCAGCCAGCGGGGTATCCGCGGCATTCCGGAACAGAAGCAGGGGACACAAGGTCAGGAAAAATACTCCGGTGATGACAAGCCCGGTGATCTTCTGCCGGCGGTACTTCCGGGCACCGCTGCGCCAGTCTGTGGACAGGGATTCGGTGGCTTCCAGAAGCTGCTTCCGGTGGCGGCGGGTGTAGTGGACGGCTTCATAATGCTCACGAAGCCGGTCCAGCATCACCAGCAGAAAACAGACCAAAAAACCTGTTCCCAGAAGAGCCACAATGGTCAGGGGATAGCCAAATGCTCCAAAGAAAATGTTGAAGGCGGCGATCAGAGAACCGGAGAAAATGCTCTTCCAGATTCGCCTGTTCAGCATTTTCAGCGTCATGGCCTGGACCTTCGGATCGGTATGTAATTCCCGGGGCGCGGGTTCCTCGCTTTTATACAGGAAAAACTCTCCGATGCGCCGCAGAAACTTCCAGCCGAATTCCTCATGGAGGGCCAGGGCCTCCTCCCGGGGTGTCTTCGGGTCTCCGCTCCAGAAGCTTTGGGGATTGACCACTACTTCCAGCCGGTAGTGGAGGCGCTGGGGCGGGGCCTTGTGGAAGATGTAGTAGCCGAAGAAGTCGCTGTAATCTTCCGGCTGCCAGCCTTCTTTAGCCATGTCTTCCAGCCAGCGCTCTGTTCTGGCGGTGTCAAAAATGGGACAGGGCGGGAATTGACGAAGCTTGTTCTTTTCCATTTCGGTCACTCCTTTCCGGAAAGCGTATGGGCCAGCTGCTCCAGCCACTGGGGATAGAGGTTTTCGTGGTCGCCCCAGCTCTGAACAGAGCAGTAGGCCTGGATCACGATGTTGCCCTTACGAATGAGCATGACGGGATGGATCTGTTTGTAAACGGACAGGTGGTCAAAGTCTCCGGGGTCCACCGTGCCGGGGATCAGCCCGGGGTCCGGCTGCCCCCAGGAGGAATATTCTTCGATGAGCCGTTTTGCAATGACTTCGTTGGCTGCTTCGTGGTAGCTGACGGCCAGAACACCGCCGTAGCGGCTGCCATCCTCGCCATCCAGCCAGGCCTCTTCCCGCCAGTCGTAGTTCACCGGGCTGAGGATGTCTTCCCAATATTGGATGTAGCCATCATCCCGGAGAATATATTCCCGCTCCGGGGCCACTTCTGTGAGGGTGGGGAAGGGAAGCGTCCCGGAGAATCCTTCTTTGGGGATGATTTCGCTGGGGCGGCCTCCCAGCATGGGAGTCAATGCCAGAAACATCAGCATGAGGAAGGGCAGCACCTCCGGGACCATACGCCACAGGGAGGGCTTTTTCTTACGGTCCGGTATTTGCCCCTGGCGCAGCTGCTTCTGCAAGCGGCAGATATGGACATAGGAGATCAGGGAAGCGGCCAGCAGGCTGAGATACACCCCGCCAAAGGCCACCCACCACAGCCAGCCCTTATCCAGAATATCCAGCAGGGGCGTTATGGTGTTCGCTATTCGGTACTGGGTCAGCACCATCCTTGCGTACAGGAGCAGTACGCAGCATTTGGACAGAAACTCTGCGATCTTGTTGTTCTTACAGTCACTCAGCAGGTAAAAACCACCGAAGAGGAGAACCATAGTCATCAGTTCATACCGCAGCGCCCGTTCGGTGGCATTTCTGCCAAGTTCCTGGATGGCAGCGCTGCCAGCGAAGCCCAACAGGATTCCCACCAGCATGGCAGCAAACAGCCCCAGGAAGAATCCAGTCCGCTTACGCACATTGTCCAGTCCTATGGCCTGCACCACCGGGTCCGTGTTCAGCTCCCGGGCATTGGGGTCCAACGAGCGGTAGATGTAAAACTCCCGGTACTGTCCCCAATATTCCCAGCCAAAGTCCTCATACAGGGCCAAGGCCTCCGGATCCGGGTCTTCCAGCGATTTGATATCCAGAGGAGACTGCTTCGGGTTGGCTTCCAAGCGGAATTTGATATTGGCTGGTGTTCCTTCCTGGAACTGGAAGAAATTGAAAACGAATCCGTCCCGGTCCAGAAGCATCCCCTTCCGGGCCATCCGTTCCAGCCATCCTTCGATCCCCACAAAGTCGTATCCCGGGCAGGGGGGACGGCGGTAATGAAATCTTGCCATGTTACATGCCTCCTTCCGCATCCCGCACGCACTGCTTCAGCCGTGCCAATTCTTCCTGATAAGCCTTTTTTCCCAACTCTGTGACCTGATAGGTCCGTTTCCGGCCCTCCACACTGACTTCCTGGATGTATTTTTCTTTTTCGAATTTTCCCAAAAGGGTATACAAGGTGGCAGGCCCTACCTTCAGCCGTCCTTTTGTCCGCTTTTCAATGAAATCCGCAATATCAATGCCGCACTTTGGCCCATATTGCAGTGCCATCAGCACGTAAAACATGGATTCTGTCAGAATATCCATGGACTTCTTCGGCATCGTTGGCACCTCCTTTATAATATCGTTACTTGATATCGTTTAATGATATTATATGGCATACGATTCAATATGTCAATAGGGAACAAAAAACAGCCCGTCAATTGACAGGCTGTTTTTTAAGAATTATCAGGGGATAATTTCCACGTTGTCGCCCTGGACGGTGAGCTCTTCGGAGGGATTGACATTGTCCTGCTGAGGTTCAGAGGGAGCCGGGGGATCCGTGGGAGCCGAGGTAGGCGCGGAGGTCGGTGCCGTGGTAGGTTCGGAAGTCGGTTCCGAAGTGGGGGCCGAGGTCGGTGCGGTGGTCGGCTCAGATGTAGGCTCCGAGGTGGGCTCACTGGTGGGGGCTGAGGTGGGCGCTGTGGTAGGTTCTGAGGTCGGTGCGGAAGTAGGCGCAGAGGTAGGAGGCGCGGTGGTGGTGGGAACAGTGGTCGGTTCCGTAGTGGGCTCTGTGGTAGGTTCGGCCTTCACCCGGGCCACGATCTTCTTTTCCGCGGGATAATGGGAGTTGGTGATAAAGTCCCGGGAGATTTCTCTGGCGGTCTGGTAATCATACTTGACCTTGTAGGACTTTACGGTGTAACCGTTGGTGCCCTCTTCAATGACATCTCCGTCCTTGTAGCCTTCCTTGTTGTTAAAATCAAAATCCTTGTACTCGATCTGAGGCATATTGGTGCTGACGATGGCATAGCTCAGGGATACAAAGTAATCCCGTTCTTCTGTGCCGATGATCCGGACTTTTACATTGCTGCCGGAAAGGGCCGCATCGATGCGGACAGGGAAGGCTGTGGTGTTTTTGATGCTCAGACTGGCAGTGGCATCCAGACCATGGTCAATAAAAGTGGGCAGGAAGCCGTGGTTGGAACGGGAGGTGATCTCCAGATCTGCCAGCAGTGCAGCATAGTAAAGGGTGGAGGATACCTGGCTGACACCACCCTTGGCAACGGGATCCCGGTCTTTGTCATCGGGCGCGTTCTTAAAGCCCTTGGTATTGTTGATGGCGTTGCTGAACAGCAAACTCTCGCCGGGATTCAGGACAGTGCCGTCAATGGCCTTGCAGGCCAGGTCCAGATTGTTCATCCGGTCACTGTTGCTTCCGGTGGGAGTCTGGTATTCACCCAGCGTATCCCGGAAGAAGGCATCGGCATCCAGCACATCCGGCTCAATGTATTCCATGGGGATACGGATCTCGTCACCGTATTCGGCTTTGTCCAACAGCTTCTGGGCCTCCTCCAGATCGAAGCCGTAGCCATAGGAGCCGGGGGTGGTGTCAAAGGTCTGCAGATCCACGGCGGCATCCACAGGCTCAATGTAATATTCGTCATAAATGGCCTGCAGATCAATGGGATCCGGCTCTGTGATATCGGTGACTGTTTTCACTTCCACCCGGAACAGACCCAGGCTGTAGGCATCCAGGACCTGATTATATACCTGTTTTACGTCAAAACCCACGCCGGGGGTACCCATGGTGATGACCAGAGTCTGGGTGGGGGCGTTCTCGTCGAATTTATCTACGGACAGTTCCGGCTCGGAACCCTCAAGACCATAGGTGGTTTGGGTCAGCATACTGCCGCTGTCTCCGGCGTAGGAGGACAGCAGATCCTGAATATGCTGGGTATCCAGATCCAGGTAGGGGAGCAGGCCAATGATATGGGATTGGGTCTCCAGGCCTTTCAGCGCCAGTTCCTTTTCCTCTTTGGTCCCGACACGGCCGTAGTCATAGGCTTCGTTGACAACGGCTTTTACGTCCAGCTTGGCCCCGGTATCCTTGGGGCTGAGCTTCAGCTCCGTACCGGACAGGTCTATGACCATATCGGAGGACAGATAGTTTGCTGCGGCAGAGTCCTCCAGAATACTGATGGCCTCGTTTTTGGACATGCCGCCCAGATGGATGCCGGCAGCGTAGACATTGTCCAGGATCTTCTTGTCATGGGGATCTGCGGTGCTGACAAAGAAGACCGCAATGAAGCCCACGATCATGGCCAGGGCAATGGCACACAGGACTACCAGGACTACCTTTTGATTTTTCTGGCAATATTCCATGGCATGGTTCAGGAATGCCATCAGCTTATCCAGAAAATCCGGTTCCTCTTCGTAAATCGGAGTTTCCCTCACAGGAGCCTCATCCCGGAAGAAGGCATCCATATCCTCCGGCAGAAGGTCGAATTCATTGGGGTTGGGGATGGTGGGCTGGGAAGAGGGTGCAGCAGAATGTACCGGGGGTTGAGTGACGGGCTGCTCCTGCTGAATCTGGCGGATAGCCGCTTCGATTTGGGCATCTTCCTGCAGCGGGACTTGTGGGGTATAGACGGTTTCCTTGCCGGTCACCTGGCGAAAAGCCTGCTCGATCTGCCGCTCTTCATCCCGGTGGGGACGGGGCTGGGAAAATTTTCCTTGTGCCATCGGTTTTCCTCCAATCTTTGGGGTAGTTGATAAAAAAGTTTAAGGTATTATACCATATATCCTAGAAAATGCAAGAACCGTAAAGGTATCTTAAGAATTGCAGAAGCCGCGGTAGCGGTCGATGAAGACCTTACTCTGCTTTAAGCTGTCCACACCTGTAGAAAGCTTCAGCTTCAGAACCGGTTCCTTGGCATTGGGGACGAAGGTCACCCGGGCCTTGTAATCGGCATCGGCGCAGAGGGCGCTGACGGCTTCAAAATTCAGATTGGCCAGGGTAAACAGCACATCGCCGGAGCGCTGGCGGATATCCTTAATGCCCACCTCCCGGGCTTTGGCCCGGAGCAGGGCAATATCAATGAGGTTCAGCACGCCCTTGGGCGGTTCGCCGTAACGGTCCACGATCTCATCCAGCAGATCGTCGGCATCCTCCTGGGTCCGGACAGCGGCCATGCGGCGGTACAGGTCCATACGCTCCTCGCCACGGGAAACGTAATTCTTGTCTACGTTGGCAGTGACATTCAGGTCGGCGGTACAGTCGGGGGCCTTGGGTGCCTGGCCCTGTTCTTCCAGAACGGCCTCGTCCAGCAGTTTCAGATACATGTCATAGCCCACGCTCATCATGTGACCGGACTGCTCCGCACCCAGCAGGTTGCCGGCACCCCGGATCTCCAGATCGCGCATGGCGATTTTAAAGCCGGAGCCGAATTCCGCAAAGTCCCGGATAGCGGACAGGCGCTTTTCAGCGATCTCCGTCAGGTTCTTATCAGGACGGTAGGTGAAGTAGGCGTAAGCGTGGCGGGTGGAACGGCCCACCCGGCCACGGAGCTGGTGCAGCTGGGAAAGGCCAAAGCGGTCTGCGTTTTCAATGATCAGAGTATTGGCGTTGGGAATGTCCAGACCAGTCTCAATGATGGTGGTGCACACCAGTACCTGAATTTCGCCCTCGGTCATGGCCTGCATTACATCCCCCAGAGCTTCTTCGCCCATCTGTCCATGGGCCACGCCCACCCGCAGGCCGGGGATCCGCCGTACCAGGGCGGAGGCACACTGGTCGATGGTCTCGGTGCGGTTGTGCAGGTAGTAAACCTGGCCGCCCCGCTCCACCTCCCGGCGGATGGCATCGTCGATGACAGCGTTGTTGTGCTCCATGACGAAGGTCTGAACAGGATACCGGTCTGCCGGGGGCTCCTCGATGGTGGACATATCCCGCAGGCCGGAGAGGGCCATGTTCAGTGTTCTGGGAATCGGGGTAGCGGAAAGGGTCAGCACGTCGATGCCCCTGGACATCTCCTTCAGACGCTCCTTGTGGCTGACACCAAAGCGCTGTTCCTCGTCAATGATCAGTAGTCCCAGATCCTTAAACTGAACGCTTTTTTGCAGCAGCTTGTGGGTACCAATGATCAGATCCACGTTGCCGGCTGCCAGATTACGCAGGGTCTGCTGCTGCAATTTAGCGGAACGAAAGCGGCTCAGCACATCGATGTTCACCGGGAAGCCCCGGAACCGGGACACGGCAGTGGTGTAATGCTGCTGGGCCAGGACTGTGGTGGGCACCAGAATGGCCACCTGTTTGCCGTCCATAACGGCCTTCATAACAGCCCGGAGGGCTACCTCCGTTTTGCCGAAGCCCACATCGCCGCAGAGCAGCCGGTCCATGGGGGTGGGGGATTCCATATCGTGCTTGATATCCGCAATGCAACGCAGCTGGTCGTCGGTTTCCGGATAGGGGAAGTTATCTTCAAATTCCTTCTGCCAGGGGGCATCAGCCGCAAAGGCGAAGCCGGGCTGCCGCTTCCGGGCGGCATAGAGCTGGATCAGCTCTCCGGCCATATCCTTGGCAGCCTTCCGGGCCTTGGCCTTGGTCTTCTGCCAGGCATCGGTGCCAATTTTATTCAGCTTTACGGGCTTATCCTCACTGCCGCCGCCAATATACTTGCTGACCATATCCAGCTGAGTGGCGGGAACAAAAAGGGTATCGCTGCCCTGATAAGCGATCTTGATGTAATCCTTGATGGCGTTGTCCACCTTGATCTGCTCCATGGCAACAAAACGGCCGATACCGTAGTTCTCATGGACCACCAGGTCGCCGGGAGTCAGGTCAGTGAAGGAATTCAGCTTCTGCCGGTTGGTGGAGCCGGTCTTCTTGGGAGCCTTTTTCTTCGGCTCGGACCGGGCGATGAGCTGGCCTTCGGTGAGGATGGCAAGCCTGGACAGGGGATACTCCATACCGAAGGGCAAAGTGCCTTCACTGAGCAGGATTTGTCCCGGCTTGGGTAGGGTGGTCAGGGGGATGCACAGGAAAGCAGACAAGCCCTTGGCCCGGAGCATTTCCTGTAAAAGCTCGGCCCGTCTCCGGGAGCCACAGAGGACCAGCGAGCCGAATTCCTGCTTCTGATAATGGGCCAGGTCGGAAGCGGCAATATCCATATTGCCGCCGTAACCTGGCAGCTGCTTGGCAGTCAAGGGGAACAGATGCCTGGGCGGGCAGTCTTCAGGGTAGGAGGTACCGCCGAAGGCATCAAAATACAGGGCGGTGCGGCCTTTTAGGCCATAGCAGAAGTCCTCCCACTGGCAGACATAGTCGCACAGCTCTCCGGCCACCAGACCGGCCTGGAGCATACTGTCCAGCTGCATGCCCATTTCGTCGGAACGGGCATTCGCACTGCGGCGGAGGCTGGCGTGATCACAGATAACAATAAGGACATCCGCCGGGACATAGTCCATGGCGGTAGCCATTTCGGGATAAATCAGAGCCATATACCGGTCGGAAGCGGGATTGCTCAGGCCGTTTTCGTATTTTTCCAGATCCTTGGTCAGGGTAGTGACCAGCAGCTCGTTGACATTTTTCCGCCGCTTCTGCCGGGAAATCAGATTGCTGATATCCTTGCACAGGCCGGAGATTCCCTTGGGATGGAGGCTGGGCTGGGTCTCGCCTACAGGCAGAACGGTGACGGAATCGCTGTTCTCACTGCGCCGCTGGGTCTGAGGGTCAAAATAGCCCATGGTGTCCAGCTCGTCGCCAAAGAACTCCGCACGGATGGGCTGATCAGCAGCAGGGGAGAAGATGTCGATGATACCGCCGCGAATGGCGAACTGTCCACTTCCCTCCACCATGCCGCAGCGGCTGTAGCCTGCGGCAGTGAGCTTGGCGGTCAGATCGTCGATGGGATATTCCTGCCCCACTTCCAGAGTAAAGGCGGCCTCCATCAGCACAGAACGGGGCATGGTACGCTGGCTGAGGGATTCCCAGGTCATGATCTGCAGGGGCGTTTTTCCCGTGGCCAGGTCGTAAAGCTGCCGCAGGCGCTTCTGCTCCCAGGAGCGGGAGACGACAGCGGCATCATACATGGTCAGGTCCCGGCTGGGCAGAATGGGAGCAACCTCCCCCAGGAAGGCCTTTAATTCTTCCTGGAGCCGCCGGGCCGCCATGTCATCCTGACATAGCAGCACCATGGGACGGGAAACCTCCCGGTGCAGGCCGGAAAGCATATGGCTACGGTTGATCTGGCCGATACCGGTGACGGCAACACTTTGCCCATCACGCAATGCGGAAACGGTCAGGGAATATTCGGGGATGGTTCTGAGTAACGAAAGGAGTTGTTCCATAAATTACCTCTTGCATGATAACGGAAGGGAAAACGATACCGAGCGGGTTTGGGCAGTAACGATTCGCATTGCACCGAACACGCATTATCCGCGGGCATTGCCCGCACGTGGCAACGCGGAAAGTGGGAATTTTCCCCCCTTTCCGTGTTTTCGTCTATTTTGTTAGGGATGGCTTCCGTTGAAGCGGTTGGCGGCTTCCGGAACGCCGTGGTCGATGATGGCCAGGGCTGCCTTGGCGGCATTGTCCAACGCTACAGCCAGGGCTTTTTCCTCATTTGCGGTAAAGGTGGACAGCACCCAGTCCGCCAGGTCGTAATTGGGATTGGGCTTAGCCCCCACGCCGATCTTCACCCGGGGGAACTCCTGAGAACCTACCTCCTGGATGATGGACTTGATTCCGTTGTGTCCGCCGGCGGAGCCATTGGGCCGGATCCGCAACCGCCCGGGTTCCAGAGAAATGTCATCGAACATAACGATGATATTCTGAGGTGGGATGTTGAAATAGGCGGAAAGCTGCAGGACACTGCGTCCGGACAGGTTCATATAGGTCTGGGGCTTCAGCAGGAACACCTTGGTGCCATTGTAGTTGACCTGCCCATACAGGCCCTGGAATTTCAGCTTATCTACCTTTGCGCCCAGCTGGTCAGCCAGAATATCCAGTGCCCGGAAACCACAGTTGTGGCGGGTCTTTTCATATTCCCGGCCGGGATTGCCAAGGCCCACAATGAGCCAGTTATCATTTGTTGATTTTTTAAACATAGTCGACCTCCTACAGGCCATAATATCTCATTTTATAATATTATAGCATTTTCTTCTGAGGAAATGCAATATCCAGATGGGCCAAAAAAGAGGGGAAAAACCTGGGCGGATTCTGACAGGAAAACGAAATTTTGTTTGAAATAGGTATTGTGTGGATTTTAAATATGTGGTATACTAACAGATAAAGAATTTTACCTTTAGGAGTAGCCTATGAACGACAAAATCAGGGTCCAGGGTGCCCGGGAAAATAACCTGAAAAATGTGGATCTTACCATCCCCAGAGACAAATTGGTGGTCTTTACCGGCCTGTCCGGTTCCGGTAAGTCCAGTCTGGCCTTCGATACGATCTATGCCGAGGGACAGCGGCGGTATGTGGAGAGTTTAAGCTCTTATGCCCGCCAGTTTCTGGGCCAGATGGACAAGCCTGATGTGGATTCCATTGACGGCCTGTCTCCTGCCATTTCCATTGACCAGAAGACCACCTCCAAGAATCCCCGTTCTACCGTAGGCACGGTGACGGAGATTTATGACTACCTCCGTCTGCTGTGGGCCAGAGTCGGCATCCCTCACTGTCCCAAGTGCGGCAAAGAGATCCGGCGCCAGACCATAGACCAGATCGTGGACCGGGTGGAAGCGCTGGGAGAGGGTACCCGGTTTATCGTCCTGTCCCCTATTATCCGGGGGAAAAAGGGTGAACACAAGAAGGTTTTTGAGGACGCGAAGAAGTCCGGTTTTGCCCGTGTCCGGGTGGACGGGATCCTCTACGACCTGACGGAAGAAATTAAATGTGAGAAGAATAAGAAGCACCACATTGACCTGGTGGTAGACCGTCTGGTACTGAAGGAGGGCCTGCGCCGCCGTCTGACGGACTCCATCGAGACAGCCTGTGCCCATTCCGATGGCCTGGTGACCATTGAACTTCCCACCACGAAGGAAGAACTAAGCTTTTCTCAGAATTATGCCTGCGATGATTGCGGCATTTCCATGACAGAGCTGGAGCCCCGGATGTTTTCCTTCAACAATCCCAGCGGTGCCTGCCCCAGCTGTACCGGCCTGGGCTTCCGGCTGGTAGCGGATGCGGACCTGGTGATCCCCGATAAAAATAAATCGATCTTCGATGGGGCTATCCAGGCATCCGGCTGGCAGAGTGCCCGGACGGATTCTATCTTCCGGATGTATTTCGAGGCGCTGGCCCAGAAGTATCATTTCTCCCTGACCACGCCTGTGAAGGACCTTTCTCCCGAAGCCATGGATGTGATCCTCTACGGCACTAAGGGAGAAAAGCTTCGGATGTCCTACAACCGGGGCAACGGAATGGGCGTGCTGGAACAGCCCTTCGAGGGCATTCTGAACAACATCTCCCGGCGCTATCGGGAGACCCAGTCTGATGCGGCCCGGAAGGAGCTGGAGGAGTGCATGGCTTCTGCTCCCTGTCCCCAGTGCGGCGGCGAACGTCTGTCGGACATTGCCCGGGCCGTCACCGTGGGCGGCATCGGTATTATGGATTTCTGCCGCATGAGCATCCGGGACGAGCTGGACTTTATGCAGAACCTCCATTTGGAGGGCAATATGGCTACGGTGGCAGAGCAGATCGTGAAAGAGATCAAGTCCCGGCTCCAATTCCTGATGGATGTAGGACTGGGTTATCTGACCCTGTCCCGGGCTTCCGGAACCCTGTCCGGCGGTGAGAGCCAGCGGATCCGTCTGGCTACCCAGATCGGTTCTTCCCTGATGGGCGTGCTGTATATTCTGGACGAGCCTTCCATCGGCCTGCACCAGCGGGACAATGACAAGCTGCTGGGTACCTTGAAGCAGCTCCGGGATCTGGGTAATACCCTCATCGTGGTGGAACATGACGAGGACACCATGCGGGCCGCCGACTTTATCGTGGATGTTGGCCCCGGTGCCGGCAGCCGGGGCGGCGAGATCGTGGCCAGCGGTTCTCTGGAAGACATCATTGCCTGCGAGCGAAGCGTTACGGGACAATATCTTTCCGGTTTCAAAAAGATCCCCGTTCCCTCTGCCCGCCGGGCCGGAAACGGCAAGGTTCTGCGCATTCAGGGAGCCTCGGAGAACAATCTGAAGTATGTGGATGTGGACATCCCTCTGGGTACTTTGACCTGCGTCACCGGCGTGTCCGGTTCCGGTAAGTCAAGCCTGGTGAATGAAGTTTTGAATAAGACCCTGCTTGGCAAGCTGAACCACGCCCGGACCCGTCCCGGTGCCTGCAAGTGCATCGAGGGCATCGAACAGCTGGACAAAGTCATCGACATTGACCAGAGCCCCATCGGACGTACTCCCCGCAGTAACCCGGCCACTTATACCAGCCTGTTCAACGATATCCGGGACCTGTTTGCCTCCACCAACGACGCAAAGATCCGGGGCTATGGTCCTGGCCGGTTCTCCTTCAATGTGAAGGGCGGCCGCTGCGAGGCCTGTTCCGGTGATGGTCTGGTGAAGATCGAGATGCACTTCCTGGCGGATGTATATGTCCCTTGCGAGGTCTGCAAGGGTGCCCGGTACAACCGGGAAACCCTGGAGGTCCAGTACAAGGGCAAGAACATTGCCCAGGTTCTGGACATGACGGCGGAGGAGGCGGTGGATTTCTTCGAGAATCTGCCCAAGATCCGTAGGAAAGCCCAGACGTTGGTGGAAGTGGGACTGGGCTATGTGAAGCTGGGCCAGTCCAGCACCACCCTCTCCGGCGGCGAAGCCCAGCGTGTGAAACTGGCAACGGAGCTGGCCCGGATCTCCACCGGAAAGACCATCTATATTCTGGACGAACCTACTACCGGATTGCATGCTGCCGATGTCCACAAGCTGATCGAAGTGCTGCAACGTCTGGTGGATGCGGGCAATACAGTGCTGGTTATCGAGCATAATCTGGATGTCATCAAGACGGCGGACCACATCATTGATCTTGGCCCCGAAGGCGGCGATGGCGGCGGCTACGTGGTAGCCTCCGGTACGCCGGAAGAAGTGGCTCAGGTAGCAGCCAGCTATACGGGGCAGTATTTGAAGAACTATCTTTAATTTAAGACTGCTTTTTCAAATTTAACAGTAGTTTGGTAGGGCGGCTTGCCCTCAAGCCGCCGCTTTTGCAGGCAGAGATGCCGCTTTGCGGCGGGCTGAGGGCAGCCCGCCCTACTATGAAAACAGATAAAAACCCGGCCTGATGTTCAGGCCGGGAGGAAAAATTATGTTTCTTTTTTGTAGACGCTGACAGGCAGACAGTCAGACAGTTCGATAAGGCCGTGCGCCCGTTCGCCGGCGTAATCCACCCGGAGGACGGGGGAGCGCAGCAGGCCGTCAGTATTCTGGCGAATGGCCATAGTCAGGGTGATTCGGGTGCCTTTGCCCTCTGGCTGGTCGATCAGCACGGCACCGCCATGGTTGGCGGCAGCGGAACGGATCATGACCATGCCAAGCCCAATGCCCCAGCGGCCGTCCTCGATACCGGGCTGCCGCAGATAGCGGCGGAACAGGGTGCTGCGGACATTCTCCGCAATACCGGAGCCGCTGTCGGTGATGCTCAGACGAAGCATCTTTCCCCTCCGTGTAAGCCGGGCGTCGATTTGTCCGCCTTTGGGCGTGAATTTTACCGCATTGGACAGGATATTCAGCACCGCCCGTTCCAGCTGCTCTCCATCAGCAAGGCCAAGTATCTCCTCGGAAAGCCCCTGATAGGTCAGCCGGATACCGGTCTGGGCCACAAAATGCTGGGCTTTTTCGAAGATTTCCTCGAACAGGGCGCTGAAATTTCGGGTCTCCTGCTGGGAAGACAGGGTGCTGCGGCCTGCGTCAGACATATTGCCGATAATGCGCAGCATCTGGTGCAGCCCCCGGTTCAGCCGGGCGGCATGTTCGGAAGTTTCCCCAGCGGCCAGTAAACGGTCCGCGGACAGCATCACACTGGTCAGCGGATCCCGCAGCTCCCGGGCGGCCAGAGCCAGACAACGCAGCTCCGCGTCATCGGATTCCTGATCCAGTACGAACACATCGTACCCATCGGTTTTGACCACAGAAGCGCCGCAGCCTTTTGCGGACAGGTTCAGCTTCAGATACAGGCAGCCGTCTTCGAAGGTTTCATATTCTTCCTGACCGGTGAGCAGCAGAGTGCGGATATCCGTTCCCGGAAGGATCAGCAGGGCCTGGGCGGCGCTGTTGACTTTTTCAATTCGATTTTCTTTTACACAAAAGGCGGGGCGGACCATCATGTCCAGCAGCCCCAGCTGTTCTTTCTTTTCTTCCATGGGTCCCTCCTGTTGAGACTAGGATGCGCAGAATGGGAGAAAACTTTCCCGGCAGGTTTCGACGTATACCCCCATTCTACCGGGAAACCGTCAAAATAGCAAGGATGAATTTTAAGAGGTGCGCCTATGGCAAAGGAATCCCTTCATAAAGACCACCGGAAACGGCTGAAAGAGCGGTTCCTGAAGGAAGGTCTGGACAATTTTACGGATGTTCAGGCGCTGGAGCTGCTGCTGTTTTATGCCATCCCCCAAAAGGATACCAACCCTCTGGCCCATGAACTGAAAAAGCACTTTGGCAGCCTTTCCAGAGTTCTGGAAGCAGATGTGGAGGAGCTGAAGCAGGTTCCCGGGATCGGTGACCATGCGGCGACACTTTTGGCGCTGGTGACCCAGTTGGCGAGGTTCTATCAGGTGGACTGCGCCCAGCGGGTGGAGGTGCTGACGACGCTGGATGCCTGCGGGGCTTATCTGGTGCCCCGGTTCTTCGGAAGGACCAACGAAACTGTGTTCCTGCTGTGCCTGGATGCCAAATGCAAGGTCCTGTGCTGCAAGGAGATCGGAGAGGGGAGCGTGAATGCTGCCAGCATCTCCGTTCGGAAGGTTGTAGAAACAGCACTGGCGGCCAAGGCCACCACTGTGGTCCTGGCCCATAACCATCCCAGCGGCGTGGCAGTGCCTTCAGCCGAAGACATCCAGACCACCCGCCGGGTGGCCGCGGCCTTAAGCGCTGTGGAGGTCCATCTGGTGGACCACATCGTAGTGGCGGAGGGGGACTATGTGTCCATGGTCCAGTCCGGTTACCGTCTGGACGAATACCTGCTGCCATAAGGAGGACCTTATGGAAAGACCGAAATATGAACAAATCGAAGCCTATATGCAGCAATGCATGGGGGACAGTGCACACGATCAGGAGCACGTCTACCGTGTTCTGCACAATGGGCTGCTGATCGCAGAGACAGAAACAGATGTTGACAGGGATGTACTGATCTGTGCCTGCCTGCTCCATGATATCGGACGGGCGGAGCAGTTTGCGGACCCAAGCCTGTGCCATGCGCAGGTTGGGGGAGAAAAAGCCTTTCGGTTTTTATTGGATCATGGATTTACCGTGGACTTTGCGGAGAAGGTGCGGGAATGCATTACAACGCACCGGTTTCGGGAGAATAACCAGCCCCAGAGCATGGAAGCGAAAATACTCTTTGATGCGGACAAATTGGATGTGGCAGGGGCCATGGGAATCGCCCGGACGCTGCTTTATCAGGGGCATGTAACAACACCACTGTATTCCCGTACTCCGGATGGCAGTATCCTGGATGGAAGTGAAGACACAGCCCCGTCCTTCTTTCAGGAGTATAAATTTAAGTTGGAAAATCTCTATGACCGTTTCTATACCAACCGTGGCCGGGAATTGGCGCTGGCCCGGCGGTCTGCTGCGGTGGATTTTTATAACGCACTGCTGCGGGAAGTCCGGGAAGCCAATATATATGCAGCAGCGGCATTGGAACAGTTTATTTTGGAATGAGGAGGACCTGCTATGGACAAATTCAAGCTCGTTTCCGAATACCGTCCCTCCGGTGACCAGCCGGAGGCTATCGAAGGCCTGGTCAACGGTGTCAACTGGGGACTGCGGGAGCAGACACTGCTGGGTGTTACCGGCTCCGGTAAAACTTTCACTATGGCCTCCGTCATTGCGAAATTGAACCGGCCTACCCTGGTGCTGGCCCATAATAAGACCTTGGCGGCCCAGCTTTGCAGCGAGTTCCGGGAGTTCTTCCCGGACAATGCGGTGGAGTATTTCATTTCTTATTACGATTACTACCAACCCGAGGCCTACATTGCCCATACGGATACCTATATCGAAAAGGATGCCTCCGTCAACGAGGAGATCGACCGCCTGCGCCACTCGGCCACTTCGGCCCTGTTTGAGCGGCGGGATGTGATCGTGGTATCTTCTGTCAGCTGCCTGTACGGTCTGGGTGACCCCATTGACTATAAGAGCATGGTCATTTCCCTGCGGGTAGGGCAGGAGTATCCTCTGGACGATGTGCTGCGGAAGCTGGCGGAGATCCGCTATGAGCGCAACGATCTGGATTTCTCCCGTAACAAATTCCGCCTTCGGGGCGACACGTTGGAAATTTACCCCGCCTACTGGTCCGGTAAGGCCATCCGGGTGGAGTTCTTTGGGGACGAGGTGGACCGGATCAGTGAGATCAACGCCGTATCCGGTATTGCGGAACGGTTTCTGGATCATGTGGCCATCTATCCGGCCAGCCACTATGTAGCATCCAAGGAGAAGCTTCACCGGGCTATGCTGGAGATCCAGCGGGAGTGTGACGAACAGGTAAATTTCTTCCGGGAGAATAACAAGCTCATCGAGGCCCAGCGCATCGCTCAGCGGACGGCCTACGATCTGGAAATGCTGACGGAGATCGGCTTCTGCAACGGCATCGAGAACTATTCCCGGGTGATCCAGGGCCGTGCTCCCGGTACACCGCCTACCACCCTGTTGGATTACTTCCCCGATGACTTTTTATTGTTTATTGATGAAAGCCATGTGACCCTGCCCCAGTGCCGGGCCATGTACGCAGGTGACCGGAGCCGAAAGGATGCCCTGGTGAATTACGGCTTCCGCCTGCCCTCGGCCTATGACAACCGTCCCCTGAACTTCCCGGAATTCGACAGTAAGATCAACCAGGTGATCTATGTCTCCGCAACCCCGGCAGAGTATGAACGGACCCGCTCCGGTCAGACGGTGGAACAGGTGATCCGCCCCACGGGCCTGCTGGATCCAATCGTTGAGGTCCGTCCCATCGATGGTCAGATCGACGACCTGATCGGAGAGATCAACGCCCGAACGGCGAAAAATGAGCGGGTGCTGGTGACCACGCTGACCAAGAAAATGGCGGAGGATCTGACGGTCTACCTGCAAAAGGCGGGGATCAAGGTCCGGTATATGCACTCCGACATCGGTGCTATGGAGCGTATGGAAATCATCCGGGATCTGCGGATGGCAAAATTCGACGTTCTTGTAGGCATCAATCTGCTGAGAGAGGGCCTGGATCTTCCGGAAGTCAGCTTGGTGGCGATTCTGGATGCGGACAAGGAAGGCTTCCTTCGCTCGGAGACCAGCCTGATCCAGACCATCGGCCGTGCTGCCCGAAACGCGGAGGGCAAGGTCATCATGTATGCCGACCATGTGACCCCATCCATGCGTTCGGCCATGGACGAGACGGCCCGCCGCCGGGAGATCCAAAACGCCTATAATGAGGCCCACGGCATTGTGCCCAAGACGGTCATCAAGTCTGTCCGGGACCTGATCGAAATTTCTTCTCCGACGGCGGAACGGAAGGGCCGTACCGGCGTGAAGATGACCAGGGCGGAGAAGGAAAAGGAGATCGCCCGTCTGGAGAAGCAGATGAAGGAAGCTGCCCGGATGATGGAATACGAATATGCCGCTGTGCTCCGGGATCAGATCATCGAGCTTCGCGGCAACGGCTTGAAGTAAAGCAGGTGTCAGCATGAAAACAGTGACCCTTTGCGGAAGCATGCGGTTTTCCCGGGAAATGATGAAAATTGCGGCAGAACTGGAACTGCGGCACGGGATGAATGTACTGCAGTGCATCTATGACCTTCCGGGGACGGAGCTTTCCCGGAAGGAGCTGGAGACCCTGGCCGCGGCCCACTGCCGGAAGATCGATCTGTCCGATGCCGTCTATGTGGTGGATCTCGGCGGGTATATTGGGGATTCCGTCCGGCGGGAGATCGCCTATGCCCGGGAAAAGGGCAGGGAAGTGATCTTACACACAGAATTTTGCAGCCGATAGGTGAAAATGGAAACCGGGACGGAGATTTTTCTCCGTCCCGGTTTTTCAGGCCTATGCAGCCAGATTTTCGAAATAAGCACAGTAATCATCAAACAGCTTTTCGGTCTTTTCGTCGGTGGTACAGGAAAAGACGACAAATCCGTCGTTTTCTACCTCCACAAGGACGCATTTGCTGTTGGTTGGAATTACGCACAGGGTATAAGCACCCCAGTCGTTGTTATTCCAGGTGCCGGCGCAGTAACGCTCGTGTTCATAGCTGTCGCCTACCTTTGTTCCAAAGACGGGCATATCAATTAGTTCTACGGAAACCACATGGGAATGCTCGATATCCACATTCAGCCGGGGAGAGGTGATTTGGAGCACCGTGTCCTCGATGTCCACCAGAATATCCACAGAAGTATCCAGGAAAATCATCGCCAGCAGGGCGATCAAAATAAGAGAAATAAACAGGAAATCCCGTCTGGAAATGCCGGAGAAGAAATTTTTCATCATATCACCATTTGTTATTGAGAATGATACCAGTATAGCACAGGGAACTGTGCATGTACAGAGGAAACTCCCCTCCGGAGCGGGCCGGAGGGGAGAAAATTTAGAGAAAAGAGAATCAGGCATTCTTTGCGTTCAGTTCGGTGAACATCTGAGCCAGCTTCTTCTTGTTCATGGTCAGCTGGATGCCGATGAACTGGCAGACAGCGGCGATCAGGTACATAACGGCAACCAGATAGCGCATTCTGGTAGCGACTTCCATGGTCTGATCGGGGCCCAGTGCGGCCACATAGCCCAGAGCGGCAGCCACCAGCAGGCCAATGGAGGGGAATACACCCTGAGCCAGCTTGCGGAAGAAGGAGTGGATGGCGTAGATGGTACCCTCGTCACGGACACCGAACTTCCACTCGTTGTAGTCGATGGCATCGGCCATCATGGAGTTGCTGACGCACATGTAGATACCCATACCCAGGCCGTTCAGCAGCTGGCAGCAGACATACAGCAGCATGCCCTTTGCATCGGGGGTGATGGGCAGGACCAGCATCAGACCGCAGGCGACCATGGAAACAATGGCGCCGCAGGAGGCTGCTTCCTTCTTGCCAAACTTGCGGACGATCTTGGCGATGAAGGGCATGAACAGGAACATGGGAATCATGGACACCAGAGCCATCATACCGGAGATCCGGGCATTCTTAAAGTAAGCCTGGAACATGACGGAGACAGCGGCGGAAGCGCCCAGCTGGGACACGAACATGGCACAGGCAGCCATGGTGGCACCGATGGCAGGGGTGTTCTTGCAGAAGTTCTTGACGGCGACAAAGATATTGAACTTGGGAGCGTCGTCGTTGCAGCGGGCATCAATATCCACACGGATCTCGGTAGCACGGATCAGGAACTGGAATGCGGCGAAGCCCAGAACACCCATGACCAGAGCAATGAGCCACAGGGAAGAGCCGTTGACGCGGTTGTTGGCATCATAGATGACCATGGGCATCAGAATGCTCAGAGGCAGGCTGGCGATCATGGCACCGGCAGTACGCCAGGAGGACAGCTGGGCACGCTCACCGGCATCTTCGGTGATCAGACACAGCATGGAGCCGTAGGGAACGTTGGCCACGGTGTAGAAGGCATCCCAGAAGACGTAGCCGGCCACGTACAGGATGTTCTTGACCATTGCGGGAGCGTTGGGCAGGGGAATGAAGCACAGGGCACCGGCCACGATCAGACCCAGGGAGCCTGCGAAGATGTAAGCCTTGAACTTACCGCGCTTATACTTTCTGCGGTCGGAGTCGATCATTGCGCCGATCAGGGGATCGTTCACAGCGTCCCAGATCTGAACCAGGACCAGCAGAGTTGCGTAGGTGGCTTCGGTAATACCCATGTACTGGGTCCAGAAGACCATCAGATAGCCCTTCAGAGCGAAGGACATGTTACAGGCGAAGTCGCCTGCACCGTAAGCAAGCTTGTCCAGCATGCCGAACTTACGGTAGCCTTTGGCATCGAGTTTCTTTGCCATTGTTGTAGTTCCTCCTTACTTTTTCTATACGGCCTGCATGGCAGCAGATGCCGATATCTATGAGCTATTATACAATATGAATAAACTATTAACAAGACACAGAATGTTCCATCTGTGACACTGTATTACAATATTGTGTGCAATCTTTCCAGCAGTATGGACAAAAAGGTTGCAGATTCCTGGTTTTGTGCTATAGTATATCCAAAGAACCGGAAGGGGGAGCAGGTATGTATAAGCAGTGCCAGACGGACAAGTCTTCATCCCGTCAGCGTCGGCTGGAACAGGGGCTTCTGGAGGTTATGCAGAAACGGCAGTATGATGAGATCTCGGTCAGCGATCTGTGTGCGGAGCTGCAGATCCCCAGAAAATCCTTTTACCGCTATTTTTCCAGCAAAGAGGGGGCGTTGCTGGCCCTGATCGACCATGCACTGATGGATTATGATATCTTCAATACCCATACGGTTCAGGATGGAAAGGATGCACCGCTGTATTATATGGAGCAGGTTTTTGTTTACTGGATCCAGCATAGATCCCTGCTGGATGCTCTGAAAAAGAGTGGCCTAAGTGGTGTTTTGATTCAGCGGGCTATGAAATTTACCAAGGATATGGATACCCTTCCCCGATTTATGCAGATCTCAGACAGGCGTCTGCGGGAATACGGCACCATGTTTATGGTATGCGGCCTGATGACCATGATCGTCCAGTGGCATCACGACGGTTTTTCCAAAAGCGCTGAGGAAATGGCTCAGCTGGCCATGCAGCTGCTGACGAACCCTCTGTTCAGCGGAAATGTGGAAGATATTTAAAAACAGCACCTTCTTGGGCAGAACCTACAAAAAAAGGTGCTGTTTTTTTGTTTTTAAGGTGTCACAACTGCGGCATTCTGGAACTTCCGTGGCGGGAATCAAATGGAGTATAATTATCATGCAGGGAAATGTCCCGACTATGTACATAAGGAGTTTGATTCCAATGGCTGAATTTGTGAAGCTCCAGGCAGAGGGCCTGGAGAAGATCCGTGAAATGAATCCCCGTCTGATCTCCTACAATGTGGAGATGACGGAAGTTACCGGCGGTACCTTCTGGAAGGCATATACCGATGCCCAGATCGATGGTACGGAGGCAGTTCCGGTCCCTGATTTTTCCAAGGGCATGGGTGCCATGCACCAGTGGTACGATCCCATCGATACCACCAATCCCCGCCTGATCAAGCTGGCGAAAGAATTGGGCAGCTGCTGGGTCCGTGTTTCCGGCACCTGGGCCACCCGGACCTACTATGATTTCGACGGCACCGGTATGCCCGAGGGCTACAACAACCATCTGCGTAAGGAACAGTGGATCAACCTGCTGAACTTTGTTAAGGCCGTGAACGGCAAGCTGAAAATCTCCGTTGCCAACTGTGACGGCCTGCATGCTGCCAACGAACCCTGGAATCCCAGCCAGACAGAGAAGATCTTCGCACTGTCCAAAGAGTATGGCTGCCCCATCGAGGCTGTGGAATTTGTCAACGAGCCCAATATGCTCCAGAACACCGGCTTCCCCAAGGGCTACACCGCTGCGGATTTCCGCCGGGACCAGGATATCTTCCACAAGTGGGTCCGGGAGAACTATCCCGAGTGTACCATCATCGGACCTTCCGATACCGATCCCAATGCCATGACCATGGATGCCGATGGAAATCCCCATCCCTGGATCAAGGCGGAAGAGGCCGGTGCCGATACCGCAGGTATCGCGGCCGCACTGCCTTACTGCTCCACCGCAGACCTGATGGATGGCTGCACCGAGAAGCTGGATATCTTCTCTTACCACTATTACAACGGCGTTTCCGAGCGCATGGCTGCCATGATGCCCTCTGCCTTCACCCCCTTTGAGGGCTGCATGAGCGAGGAGTACCTGGGTGCCGCAGCCCATACCGGCCGCTGCTTTGCTTCCTACCGGGATAAGTATGCCGAGCCCAATGGCGAGATGTGGGTCACTGAATCCGGCGATGCCGGTGCAGGCGGCCACACCTGGGCTTCCACCTACGCCGAAGTCGTCCGTACCCTGAATGAGATCGGCTCCTTCGCTACGGTGACCAATGGCGTTATTTTCCACAACACCCTGGCCTCTTCCGATTACGGCTGGCTGAAGCACGGCACCTTCGTGCCCCGTCCCAGCTATTTCTCCGTGCTGCTGTGGAAGCGGATCATGGGTGACACCTGCTACGCCTCCGGTGAGGAGATCCGTCCCGGCGCCCATGTCTATGCCCATTCCCGCAAGGACGGTCAGCCTGGTTATGCCTATCTGGTGATCAATACCTCCTGGGATGCGCCCACCACAGTGGAGCTGCCCAAGGATGCTACCGTCTATGCCCTCACCGGCAACGGCAAGATGCGTTCCCGCACCATGCTGCTGAACGGCCGGGAGCTGGTCCTGGGTGAGAATGATGAGCTGCCCTGCCTGTGCGGAGAAAAGGTTCCCGCAGGCAAGATCGAAGTGGCCCCCGGCGGCTGTACCTTCATCGTGCTGTAATTTTCGGATAAACAGGAAGGACGTACCGTATTTGCGGTACGTCCTTTTTCAGCGGTTATTCTTCGATATACTGGAAGCGGGGGCCGTGATAGTTATCTTTGTCCACAATCTCGTTCCGCATGGCGGCGGGGCGGACCCACAGGCCCTGTTCACCGTAGAGAGCCCGATAGACAACCATAGGTTCCATGGTCTCAGAGTGGCAGGCCGTGCCGATGACTTCGTAGAGATTGCCTTTGAAATGACGGTATTTTCCGGGCATGATTTCCATAAATATTCCTCCCAAAGAACGTGCCCCGGGAAATTCCCGGGGCACAAGTGTTTGAATTAACCCTTGGGTACGTCACCGCGGATGTTCACATCCAGGATGGCGGCACAGTCGAACAGGCCGGTAAACCGGGAAGAGTAATGCTGCATGGTTTCACCGGTGACCATCAGACGGTTCTGACGGACATAAGTGGGATTGACCTCGGTCATGGGGGAATCGGCGTTGGAGATGAAGTAACGGAAGCCGCTCTGATGCATGACCTTGAAGGAGGAACCGGTGCCGTATTCGCTGATGTTGCCCATCTTTGCGAAGACGAAGGTATCCACCTCGCCGATGACGCTGGTGATCTGGGTGGTCCAGGAGTTCAGCTCGGCGGTGATGGTGGTGGAGTTCATCTGGCGGTAATCCTTGTTTTCATAGGTATAGCAGGCGATGGTGTAACCCTTATTGCGCAGGGCCTGCACGATCTCCTTGGCTCCGGCTACTTCACTGTCGTAGACGCTCTGGCCCTTGGAGGCGATGGTGGAGGTGTTGATACGGTAGCCGAAGACACCCTCATGACCGGTGACGGCCAGGATGGCACGGGCACCGCGGTAGGAGAAATCGGGATGCTTCTCAATGAAGTCCTCCAGGATGGGGACCAGGTCGTAGTTGCCCACGCTGGTCTGACCGGCGGCATCCATGTACTGAGCCTTGATATCACCATTAGCGTCTACCACCAGCTTGTTTGCAAAGCCGTCACCCTTGGCGTTGGCCACACCGTCACCGGCCTCACCGATCATGTAGTCGAAGTAGTTGACCATGGTCTCGGTGATCATGACGGGCTTCTTGTCAGCAGGCAGATACATGGGGATGACCTGGTACTGCTCGTTGCCATTGACATCGGTGGAGGTGCCGACAAAGCTGTTGAAGTCCACCAGAACATAGCCGTTGTTATACAGGTTCTCCAGGATCTTGGAGAACTCAGAGGTGGAAACGAAGTTACGGTTGTAGTTACCCTTATAGCCATCGGTATCCTGCAGGGCCCGGGCCATATCGTGGATCAGGACATGGAAGCTCAGGTTGGGGATCATCGTAGGATCATTGTAAGGCACAAGGGAGTCCCGCTTGGTGACGAAATCGCTGCGCTTGGCCAGCAGTTCCTCATTCTGGCTCAGATCACCCAGGGAGTCCAGCAGATCAATGGCGGACTGGTAATCGTAACCGGCAGCCAGCTCCTCGGCCTGGGCCAGAATGCGCTGGTTGGCCAGCTGCTGCTGCTCGGCAGCGCTGATGGACTCGTCCAGACGGCTCTTCTCAGCTTCCTTATCCAGCCGACGCTGGGCGATGACATTGGACAGGGAACCCATCAGGAAAGACATCACTAGGATCAGACACACGCAGGCGATGATGGGAGGCAGATAGACCTCCTTGAAGATCTGCTGCTTGGTCTTTCTGCGGCGGCGCTTGGGAGAATTGGGATCCTGAGGGGGATCCTCGGGGTTCTGCCAGTTCTTGTCCAGCACGGGAGCGAAGTACAGATCATAGAACTTGGTGAAGATGTTGGGAGTCTTCAGCTTGGGCAGCGTGATCTTGGGAAGGGTGATCTTCGGCATCTGGACAGGCTTGCGTTCCTTCTTTCGGCGCGGCTTAGACTCCTCTTCCTCGTCATCCTCGTCATCAAAGGCGAAGGTTTCCTCTTCGGCGGCTTCTGTGACTTCCTCTTCTTCGTATTCGTTCATAACGGCTTCCTCAGGATCGGCTTCCTCAGGCTCTTCCGTTTCTTCGAAGACATCCTCTTCCAGAACCTCATCCTCGAATTCCTTATCCATAAATTCAGGAACATCGATCTCGGAGTCATCCTCGGGATCTTCCCAGTCCTCTTCCTCGGCTTCTTCTTCGCGGCCCATATTCAGGAAGTCATCGGAATCCAGCTCTTCGTCCAGATCAAAATCCTCCTCTTCTTCCTTGGCCTGCTTCCGGGAGGTCAGCCCCAGCTCTTCGTCGGAGAATGCTTCCAGGTCAACGTTATCATTATATTCTTCAGATCCCAGGAAAGTTTTGGGATCGAAGCCGTATTCTTCTTCAAAGTCGAAATCGATATCGAAATCGTTCTTACCCATTTATACATCCCTACCTTTTATGGTATAGTCAATAGTATTCTATCATCACAGACCGAAAAAAGCAAGAACATTTGGCACAATTGCAAAAAAAACCGGGGAGGGGAAGGCCCCCTCCCTTGTGGGAAATGGCGGGTTTTGCGCTCAAATGTGACGAA
Source organism: Oscillospiraceae bacterium (assembly GCA_017505505.1). The sequence continues at coordinate 39,090 of JAFVPA010000028.1, forward strand.
TCTCGATCTCACCGAAGGAAACTGTGCAGTTTACATAAACTGTAAGTTCAGCCCCGGGATCGGTGACACCTTTTTCCTTTACCGTTCCGAAAGCGTCGCTGACAGCCGTTTCCACCCGGTATCTGCGGGGAACCAGCAGTTTCAGCACACCAAAGGTACACTGCAGGTCGATGCGGCAGTTCTCCGCAATTTCCGGGCAGCCGCTGAGATCAATGGTCAGTTCTCCGAAAATCACTTCTCCGCGTCCGCCGGAAAGCCTGGGCAGCTGGATGATTCGGTCACCCTGGCCAAAGGTGGTGCCGCAGCGGAAATGTTCGGCATCGTATTCAAAATGGTTTTTTACAGCCTCTGCAGGATGATGCCCAGGGGGCATGATCTTCCAGCTTCCCCGGGGGTTACGGATGCTGTCTACCAACAGATCCAGGCCAAAGAGAGCCAGTCCTGCCAGCAGGGGTAAATGCCAGTCCATATCCGCGATCCCCGGTTCGGCGATCAGATTGAAAATGAAAACGAAGCCTGCCATGGCGCAGCCCAGACGCAGCACGGAAAAACGGCGCAGCAGTCCGGACAGGCCGAATGTGAAAATACCGCAGCAGAGGGCAATGTGTATCAGGTTGATATCGGCCAGATCGTAGGGCGGCAAACGGACCGCGTCGATCAGAGCCACCAGCCCTGTCAGAAACAGCCAGAAACCGAAAGCCACACCGGGGGAGGCAAGTGCTGTCCGTTTGACGGGGGCCGGGGCTTCGGATTCCAACGTTAGGGTCCCACCGGGAGGGTCATCGGAGCCTGCTTCCGGCCAGGGAATTTCCTTCCGGGGAACACCCAGCAGCTCGTCGGTGGTGACGGAAAAAATGTCTGCCAATTTTGGCAGCATGGTGATATCGGGGCAGCTTAAATCATTTTCCCACTTACTGACAGCCTGGGCCGTAACGCCCAGCTTCTCCGCCAGTGCGTCCTGGGTCAGGCCCAGCCTTTTGCGGTGGGCGGAAATACGCTTTCCCAGGGTCTCTTCCATAAAGAACACCTTCCTTATATAATGATATAATGTTGTGGTCAAAGCAGATATCTGTTGGGTCTATCATGCCATAAAATGGAGAAAAAAGCTATAGAGTGTTCGTTAAGACGAGGAAATTTTGGAGTTAACCAGCGGTTGAACGGCGGTCAACTGCTGGTTGTGGAGCCTTTTTCTTGCCAAAAGAGCTGTACTATGCTATACTAAAAAAGTTAAGAACCTGAAAAGGACAAATACGAGGGTATGTTTATGGAAAAAATCACAAGCTTTACCATTGACCATATTAAGCTGCAGCCGGGTCTGTATGTTTCCCGCAAGGACAAGGTGGGCAGCGAGACTGTCACCACCTTTGACCTGCGGCTCACCAGCCCCAACGAAGAGCCGGTGATGAATACGGCCGAGATGCACACCATAGAGCATCTGGCAGCCACCTATCTGCGCAACGAGCCGAGCTGGAAGGAGAAGGTTCTGTATTTCGGCCCCATGGGCTGCCGGACCGGCTTCTATCTGCTGCTGGCCGGGGACTATACGTCCAAAGAAGTAGTGTCGTTGGTACGGGACTGCTTCCGTTTCATCCGGGATTTCCGGGACGTAGTACCCGGCGCTTCTGCCAAAGATTGCGGCAACTATCTGGACATGAACCTGCCCATGGCAAATTACTGGGGCGCAAGGTATGCCGATTTGCTGGAAAATATTGACGAAAGCCGGCTGGTTTATCCGGAATAAGGAGGAAACAACATGACAAAACTTGGCATTATCGGCGCCATGCAGGTGGAAGTGGAGATCCTGCTGGGTGCCATGGAAGATAAGAAAAGTACAGAAAAGGCTGGCAGCACCTTCTATGAAGGTACTCTGGAAGGCCTTCCTGTGGTGGTGGTTCAGTGCGGCGTGGGCAAGGTCAACGCGGCCCTGTGCGCGCAGATTCTCTGCGACTGCTTCGGCGTGACCCATCTGGTGAACACCGGCATTGCGGGCTCCCTCTGCGCAGACTTGGATATCGGTGACCTGGTGGTCAGCACCGATGCCATGTACCACGACTTCGACTGCGTGAACTTTGGTTACCCTTATGGCAAGGTCCCCGGTATGGATGTGATCTCCTTCCCCGCAGATGAGACTATGATGGGCTATGCCTTCGCTGCAGCAGAAAGCGTCAACCCCGGCCATACGAAGAAGGGACGCATTGCCAGCGGTGACCAGTTTGTGGCGGTGAAGGAGCTGAAGGAGAAGATCATTGCCAATACCCAGGGCCTGTGCACTGAGATGGAGGGTGCGGCCATTGCCCAGACAGCTTACCGCAATCAGATTCCTTTCGTGATCCTCCGGGCCATTTCCGACAAGGCTGATGACAGTGCGGAGATGGACTATCCCACCTTCGAGCGGATCGCGGCCCACCGCTGCGCAGAGGTCACCCGGACCATGGCAAAGCAGCTGAAGGCCGCGGAATAAATGGTATCTATTAAAAAGGAAGGGAAGACCCTGCTGCTGATCATTTTGGGCAGCTTGGTCTATGCTGTGGCCACACAGCTGTTTATCTTCTCCAATTCGCTGTTTCTGGGTGGTACCAGCGGCGTTTCTGTAATCCTGAACCATTTTCTGCCGGGAATCTCCTCCGGTGAATTTCTGATGGGGATCAACATCGGCCTGATGCTTCTGGCAGTGATCCTGCTGGGAAAAGGGATGGCGGTGAAGACCTTCTTAGGATCCACCTTTACCACGGTTTTTATTGGGATGCTGGACAAGATCTTCTCCGGCACCGGGCCGCTGATTGCCAATCCGGTATTGTCCGCAGTGATTGGAGCCGGCATTGTAGCGGCAGGAAGTGCACTGCTGTTTTATGTAGATTCCAGCTCCGGCGGCACAGACATCATCGCGCTGATCATCCGAAAATATTCCGACATCCACATTGGCCGGGCCCTTCTGGCCGCCGATGTGGCCATCGTTGTGGTGGGGGCATGTATTTCAGAACCTTTGATCGCGGTGGCCTCTGTGATCGGCCTGCTGATCAAGACCTTCGGCATCGACTTCATCATTGCAGCGATCCGAAAAACACGGAAATCATAAGAAACGGCGGGAGCATTCTCCCGCCGTTTCCTTGTGTTTTTGTCGAATCGGATCAAATTCTTTTGAGCCAAGTCGAAACAGCAACCCATTTTATCCTAACTGCGAAGAAGGCACCGAAGCCATCGGTGCCTTCTGTTAAGTTACCCAAGAATTGCTTTAATATCCTCTTCAGGAGTGGTAATAGGTGCGATATTGAATTTCTCTACCAGGAAATTCAGCACATTGGGAGATATGAAAGCAGGCAGTGTGGGGCCGAGGCGTATGTTCTTGATCCCTAAGTGCAGCAGGGTCAGCAGGATGCAGACCGCCTTCTGCTCATACCAGCTAAGCACCATGGAAAGAGGCAGGTCATTGACACCGCAGCCAAAGGCATCAGCAAGGGCCACAGCAATCTGAATGGCAGAGTAGGCATCGTTGCATTGTCCGATGTCCATGAGCCTTGGCAGACCACCGATGGTGCCCAGATCCAGGTCGTTGAAACGGTACTTGCCGCAGGCCAGGGTCAGCACCACGGTATCCTTGGGTGTCTGCTTGACGAACTCGGTGTAATAGTTCCGTCCGGGTCTTGCGCCATCGCAACCGCCTACCAGGAAGAAGTGCTTGATAGCACCGGACTTCACTGCGTCAATGACAGTACCGGCAACGCTCATTACAGTATTTCTCGCAAAGCCGGTCATGACGGTCTCGCCGCCGTTGATACCGGGGAAGGTGGTATCCTTGTCGAAGCCGCCCAGTTCCAGTGCCTTTTCGATGATAGGCGTAAAGTCTTTATCTGGACCGATGTGCTTCATTCCGGGATAGCCGACAACTTCGGTGGTGAACACACGGTCAGAGTAAGCTTCTTTCGGCGGCATCAGGCAGTTGGTGGTAAACAGAATGGGTGCGGGAAGAACGGCAAATTCCTTCTGCTGATTCTGCCATGCGGTGCCGAAGTTACCTTTCAGATGAGAGAACTTTTTCAGTTCAGGATAGGCATGGGCAGGCAGCATTTCACCGTGGGTGTAGATGTTGATACCCTTACCCTCTGTCTGCTGAAGCAGCAGCTTCAGATCGTAAAGATCGTGGCCGGTGATGACGATGAAAGGACCTTTCTCCACGGTCAGACTGACGGAAGTGGGTTCGGGATGACCGAAAGTCTCCGTATTGGCTTTGTCCAGCATAGCCATGCAGCGATAATTCACTTCGCCAACTTCCAGCACGATGGGCAGCAGTTCCTCCATACCCCAGTCATCCATGCCGATAGCAAAGAGGGCCTTGTACAGGAATTTATGGATCGTTTCATCCTTGTAGCCCAACACCGCTGCGTGATAGGTATAGGCAGCAACGCCACGGATACCGAACAGGATCAGGGACTTAAGGCTTCGGATATCCTCCTCAGCATTCCACAGCTTGCTCATATCGAAGTCATTGTTCCGACCGCAGGCAGATGCGCACTTGTAGCACTCCGGAACCAGCTTCCGCTTTTCGATGTCCACCCGTTCCATAATGGCCAGCAGCGAATCGTTATCAAAGTTCACATTGGTAAGAGTGGCAAACAAGCCTTCCACGATCACAGCGGCAGTGGAATCACTGACAACATGCTCGTTGCCCTCAGTAGCGCAGGCCAAACCGATCAGGCTACCTGTCAGCTTGTCTTGAAGTTCCGCTGTATCAGCCTTTTTACCACAGACACCCAGCATACCTTCGCAGGCCTTGTAGCCGGCGGTCTGCTCACATTGAAAACAAAACATATTTTTCTCCTTTCTGCTGTCATTCCGAGCCAGTGCTCACACTGACGTGGGAATCCCCGAAATCGAAGGAGATTGCCACACCAGTCTGCGGACAGGTTCGCAATGACATGGGTTATTTGATAATTCTTCCGTCAGGGGAAATAGTAACGATGTGCAGCGGAATGTTCTTGCCGCTGTTTTCGATTGCTGTCTTAACTGCATAGCTCAGGCCGCCGCAGCAAGGCACGGTCATCCGGGTGACGGTGATAGAACGGATATCGTTATATTTGAAAATCTGTGTCAGCTTCTCTGCATAGTCCACAGCATCCAGCTTGGGGCAACCGATCATGGTCACCTTATCCTGCATGAAATCGTGGTGGAAATTGCCGTAGGAATAGGCTGTGCAGTCCGCAGCGATCAGCAGGTCAGCGCCATCAAAATAGGGGGCATTGGGCGGCAGCAGTTTGATCTGCACCGGGAAGTTGGTCAGTTCACTGGGGACATATACATCCTTGGCAGGAGCGGAATGGGGAATGCTCTGGCAGGCAGAACCGGGGCAACCGCAGGGCAGCGGTGCTTCCTTTGCTTTCTTCGCAGCCAGCACAGCAGCTTCGTTGTAGGCAGGTGCTTCCCGCTCTTCAAAGGAAATGGCATTCATGGGACAGGCAGGCAGACAATCGCCCAAACCGTCGCAGTAATCCTCCCGGAGCAGCTTTGCCTTGCCAGCTACAATGCCAATGGCACCCTCGTGACAGGCATCGGCGCACAGACCGCAGCCGTTGCATTTTTCTTCGTCGATGGTAATGATTCTTCGGATCATGGTAATACCTCCATTCGTAGTTTTCTACTGTAATAATACCAGTCAACAGGATGAAATGATGTTGCAAAAGTCACATACGAATAGCCGGTAACAGGATTTCTCCCATTACCGGCTATCATTATTTCCTTGCCTTCTGTGTTGCGGCGATCTTCATCATGATTTCATACATTTCATCGCCCACGCATTTTCTGGCATACTGGCACCACTGCACACAGCTTAGCGTGTCATTGTAGGCAATGAAGCCGCATTTTTCGCAGACCGTCTGGGTATCGATGGAGAACATCTCGATCTCCGCCCCACATTGTGGGCAGATTTTCTCAATAATGGTAGGAGTCCGGGGTTTTCCCTGGCATCCGTCCAGCACAGAAATCCCTCCTTAATATTTGATGCCCTTCCAATACACGGGGGTTACTACCTCTGCCTTTTCGGGCAGTACCACATCTTTCAGCGCCCAGCGCTTGAATTCCTCAAAACCGGTGCGGTCTACGATGTAGCCGATGTGTTCCTTTCCACCGGGAGCATTGGGATCGATGTATTCCTTCACATAGTCATAGGTGTTCGGAATGATCCTGATGATGCTTTCTTCGTCGGCCCACTTGATGAAGTCCTCGCCCATGCGGGGATTCTTCTTGCCGGTTCTTCCCAGCAGGGTGAGCCGGTAGTATTTCTGTTCGCTGCGCGTCCAGGCCCGGTTGGGGCAGTTAATAACACACTCGCCGCAGCCGATGCACTTCTGAGCATCCCGGATGGGGTGATAGTTCTGCATGGCCAGAGCGCCTACAGACTTCTTTTCACACTTCTTCACACAAGCACCGCAGCTGACGCAGCGGTTGGGGTCAAGTAGGGGTTCCGTCATACCCATGATACCAAAGTCGTGGAGGCGTACCTTGCCGTAACGGATGCAGTCCACATCGGAGAAGGTGTTGCTTCCGGCAAAGCACTTGGGGGCATAGATGTCATAATGTTTCTTCTGTTCGGTGAGCCATGCGTCGAATTGCGATTCATTAACATGGAATCCCATAGTTTATTCCTCCTGTTTTGCTTGGTTTGTTTCGGTTCATCTGTATCGATTATAAAAAGGCGGAATCCCGGTTGATGTTGCAACTATCACATCAACCGGGATTTTCCCTATTAAGAGGAAACTACCAAACAGAAACGAGGTTGTGATATGAAACGAATGCTTGCATTGCTGCTGATCTGCACCGTCCTTTCCAGATGCGGTGTAGCAGAAGTACTAATATACGGCACAATGAATACACCAAAAAAATAAGCCTCGCTGCGGTCAGCAGCGAGGCCATTATCATAGGATTCGGAAACAGTTCCTGTCGTAGTCGATAAGTCCGTCATCCTTCATTTTTACAAGCTCTCTTGTCAGGGCACTGCGGTCCACACAGAGGTATTCCGCCAGTTCCACTCTACCAAGGGGGATCTCAAAGTAGCGGGAATTCTGGGCCTGTGCCTGGATAGAAAGGTAGGCAAGCAGCTTTTCCCGGATGGTGCGCTTGGATACCACTTCTACCTTTCGCATCAGGTCCCGGTTCTTATTGGCGATGATATGCACCATATTTTCAATGAGCCGGTGGTGGAACACGCAGGCCATGGTGCAGCTGTGCATCACCCGGTCGAAGGGCATAAAGAGAATCCTTGCGTCCTCGGAAACCAGGAAGGTCACAACAGATAAGTTGTCACTTCCACAGGCAAAGGTCTCGCCAAACAGTTCATCCTTGCGCATCCGCACCAGCATGGTCTTGTTGCCCCAAAGATCTTCCTTTACCATGTCAACGGCACCGGAAATGATGATGCCGATGTGTTTGATGTTTTCTTCCTCGAAGGCAACAATATCGCCCTTCTTGAAAGTGCCAATATGATACCCGATGCAGCCCAGCATGGTTTTGCGATCCTCGGGATTCACGCCATCGAACAATGGTGAGTTGACCTCCAGCAGAATGTCTTTCATATCCATCGCCTCCTTGGCCTGATTGTACACCAAAGAGAGACATGTTGCAACTATCACATTTTTAGAAAAAAGTAATGCTCAGCCAATAAATCAAGCCATAAACCACGCTTGCAGAAAGCCCATATACGATCACCGGTCCCGCGATGGTGAACATCTTCGCGCCCACGCCCAGGATGAAACCCTCAGTCTTGAATTCTATTGCAGGGGCCGCAATGGAGTTGGCGAAGCCGGTGATGGGAACCAGGGTGCCGGCCCCGGCGTGTTTTGCGATGTTGTCGTACAGGCTCAGCCCTGTCAGCAGGGCAGACAGCGTCACCAGCGTCATGGATGTGGCTGTGCCCGCTGCATCCTTATCCAGGTCCATACTTGTGTAAAGGTTCAAAAATACCTGTCCAATAGCGCAGATAACGCCGCCGATCCAGAAGGCGTTGAAACAGTCCTTTCCCATGGGAGACCGGGGGCTCATTTCCCGCACCAGGGCATCATATTGCTTTTCCGTCATGATAGATCCCTCCGATAACAGTGTTCCCGAATCTCAGAAAAACATCCGTCAATGGTTTTCTTACCTAAATTTTCGGGTGATTTTTTGTCTAATATTTCACTCAACACTTCGTTGTCAGAACGGGGTGTTTTGTGCTATAATCTATCTAGCCATAAACTGCGCCTCAAAGGGCGCGGAAATTGAAATAATGGAGGAATTTACTATGCCTATGCAAATGGGTTTCCGTTGGTATGGCGAGGGCAACGATCAGATCAGCCTGGACTATATCAAGCAGATTCCTGGTGTCAGCACCATCGTTTGGGCCCTGCACCACAAGATGCCCGGTGAGATCTGGGAAGAGCACGAGATCGCAGAGGTCATGGACCAGCTGCACAAGTACGGCTTCAACGGTGATGTCGTCGAGTCCGTCAACGTTCATGACGACATCAAGATCGGCAAGCCCACCCGTGACGCTCTGATCGAGAACTACAAGGTCTGCATCCGCAACCTGTCCAAGTTCGGTGTCAAGGTCATCTGCTACAACTTCATGCCCATCTTCGACTGGACCCGTTCCGATCTGTTCCACCCCGTGGGCGACGGTTCCACCGCTCTGTTCTATGAAAAGGGCATGATCCAGGACGACTACAACGCCATGGCTAAGTACATCCTGGACTTCACCGAGAAGTACAACATGTCCTTCCCCGGCTGGGAGCCTGAGCGTATGGCTCAGCTGGACCGCCTGTTCAAGGAGTATGCTGATGTTGACCACGAGAAGCTGTGGGCCAACCTGAAGTACTTCCTGGAAGCTATCATGCCCACCTGCGAGGAGTGCGGCATCAAGATGGCTATCCACATGGACGATCCCCCATGGGATATCTTCGGCCTGCCCCGCCTGCTGGTCAACGAGGAGAACATCGACCGCTTCCTGAAGATGGTGGACGA
>JAFVPA010000029.1 GCA_017505505.1 Oscillospiraceae bacterium
AAGGGGAATAAGAACACGCAAGCCGCTTGGCTCATCATTTTCTTTGCACGAACAAAGAAAACGATGCAAAAGAAATTCGCCGGCTGGCATTTTTATACCTACTCCGGCACTTTTCTACACTAAACAAAAAGAACTCGCTTTCAGCTCAAACAGCTTTTTGTTTTTAACGCTCCGAAAAGCACCTGCGCTTAACGGCAAAAAAAAAGAGGCCGGTTGAAGAAATTTCTCTGGAAAAGGAGACAGACGAGCTGTCCAAGGCCAGGCTTGCCGAGCTGCGTAAGGAGCTGGCGGAGGAACGGGATACCTTCAACGCCAAGAAGGCCCAGTGGGAAAACGAGAAAAATGCAATCGGCAAGCTGCAGCAGCTTCGGGAGCATATCGAGGAACTGAAACGGGGCATCGAAGATGCCGAACGGCAGGGTGATCTGGCCAAGGCCAGCGAGTTGAAGTACGGCCGCCTGCCCGAGGCCCAGCGTCAGCTGGAGGAGGAAGAACGCCGTGCCCAAGCTCAGAAGGAAACCACCATCCTCCGGGACCGGGTCACGGAAGAGGAGATCGCCAGAATCGTGGAACGGTGGACGGGAATCCCCGTATCCCGGCTGGTCCAGGGAGAGCGGGAGAAGCTGCTGACTCTGGACGAGACCCTCCACAAGCGGGTGGTTGGCCAGGACGAAGCGGTGCAGGCGGTTACCGAAGCCATCCAGCGCAGCCGGGCGGGCATTCAGGACCCCAACCGTCCCATCGGCTCCTTCCTGTTCCTGGGTCCCACCGGTGTGGGTAAAACGGAACTGGCGAAAACGTTGGCGCAGGCTCTGTTTGACGATGAAAACAATCTGGTCCGCATCGATATGTCGGAGTATATGGAGAAATTCTCCGTGTCCCGCCTCATCGGCGCGCCTCCCGGCTATGTGGGCTATGAGGAGGGCGGCCAGCTGACGGAGGCAGTGCGCCGCAAGCCCTACTCTGTGGTTCTGTTCGATGAAGTGGAGAAGGCCCACAAGGATGTGTTTAACGTATTGCTGCAAGTTCTGGACGATGGCCGCATCACCGACTCCCAGGGACGGACGGTGGACTTTAAGAACACCATCCTGATCCTTACCTCCAATTTGGGCAGTGAATATCTGCTGGGGGGCGTCCGGGAGGACGGCACCATTGACGATGGGGCCAAGGCCCAGGTGGAAGCGCTGCTGCGCCAGTCCTTCCGTCCGGAATTCCTGAACCGTCTGGACGAGATCGTGTTCTACAAACCTCTGACCAAGGAGAATGTGACCAAGATCATCGACCTGCAGATCGCCAAGCTGAACCAGCGGTTGGAAAACCAGCAGATCCGCATCGAACTGACGGAGGCGGCAAAGCTTGCCATTGTGGAAGAAAGCTACGATCCCCAGTATGGTGCCCGTCCTCTGCGCCGGTATGTCCAGCACACGGTGGAGACCATGCTGTCGAAGCGGCTGCTCCGGGGCGAAGTCCTGCCGGGCCAGACCGTAAGGGTGGATGCCGTAGGCGGAGAACTTGTGTTTGCCTGATATATTATAATCATAACCACTAGTAAACTAGTGGTTTGCTCAGCCCCTATAAGGGTCAACACTTGCTGACCCCTAAAGGGGTCTTGAAGGCGACTATCGCATCACTATCACAGGCAGCCACTAAAAGTGGCTGCTTGTTTTTGCCTTACTTATTTCGTTCACCCGTAAACGGGTCTGCGAACTCCTTAAGGGAAATCTGATCCTTTGCATAATCTTCTTCGAGCTGATTCTTAATATAATTTGCGATCATCTTCTCATTCTTTCCCACCGTATCTACGAAATATCCTCTTGCCCAAAAATTTCTGCTGCCATAACGATATTTAAGATTCGCGTGACGATCGAAGATCATTAGTGCACTTTTGCTCTTGAGAGTTCCCACGAACTGTGCTACACTCATATACGGTGGTATACTTACGAGCATATGAATGTGATCTACGCAGGCTTCTGCTTCGATAATTTCTACCTTCATCTCGTTGCATAGCTTCCGAAAGATTTCCCCTATATCTTTCCGTATCTGCTTGTAGATCACTTTTCTGCGGTACTTCGGTGCGAATACGATGTGATACTCACACCGATAACTGGAATGTGCTGTATGCTTTACCTCGTTCTTCATTGAAAAAACCTCCATGTTTCGTCTTTGTGATGCGGTCGCCAAACCATCACTAACGTAACATGGAGGTTTTTATATGCCAAGGCTTTTTCTACCCACCCCTGGTAGAACCAGGGGTTTATGTTAAGCCTAAAGGCATTCAATAAGGAAGGACACCTCACAAATGAGGTGTCCTTCAAACATAGAGATGTAGGGCGGAGGCCAGCCTCCGCCGGGCAGTATCGATAACTGGGCTGTAATATTTCCACGCTCAGAAGTGTCAAGTGCCCGGCGGGGGCAGGCCCCCGCCCTACAGCAATTTGCTCAATTTACATCGATCCAGGCATCGGTGAGGATGAGATTTTCAATGATGCCATCTTCCAGCAGCTTCAGCAGGCCGGAGGGGGTCCCGGTGGCAAGACCGCCGTAAGTGTTGACCCCGTTTTCCTCCACATAGGTAAGGGCTGTCTGATAAAGGCTTTCGTCCCCCCGTCTGGAAATGATCCCCAGCCCCTTCTCTACCTGGTCCATGGAGAATTGCAGCAGGCTCTTAAAATGCTGCGCCATATGGGAGCCGTCAATTTTGGTGTTATAGCTGCACAGATCCGGATAGTGTTCGTTCAGATCCAGAGAGCCATTCGGACTCATGGAGAAGCCAAAGGTGGGCAGCGGGTTTTCTGCGTCCTTGTCACAGCAGCGGACGGCCAGCCAGTGGAGGTTCACGTTGACCCGGTGGAGCCCGTATTTATAGTCCAGTTCCATGACCTGGCTCATGGTAAGATCCTCCGGGAACAGGACCACGGCTTCCACGGTAATATATTCCGGGAGCTCCTGAAGCTTTGTCACTGTATCCTCCCGGAAATGTTCCCAGACATCATCCGGATGGTCGAATCCGCTCCATAAATAGACCTCGGCCAGCTCCCGGTCATAGAAGGGAATATCCAATTCCAGCGTTCCCCGTGTCAGAGTGCCGTGCAGGATATCTTTCTCCCCGCTGGTGGTATCTTTTCGGGTGAGGAAAAGGTCATAGGCTGCAAATCCGGTTTTTCCATAGGAGATGGAAATGGTTTTTCCGGGGTTTGTCAGCTCATAATAGGCGATCAGCATTTCTCTGAGATGATCCCCGTAGGGCGTTGGATAGCATTTTTCCACCGCCGGCAAAATGCCATATAGGCCCACCAATACCAGAACCGCAGCGGAAACCAGACTGATCAGGATGGTTTTCAGATTTTGTTTGTTCAGACGTCTTTTGATCTGCTTCAGCTCCGCTTCCGCATCGGGAAAGGAGGGGATATCTTCCCAATTTTCAAAGTTCTGCTCCATATCCAAATTCCTCCATTCGTTGTTTTAAGGTCTGCCGTAGGCGCACCATGCGCTGGCGGGTGGCATCGTAGCTTTTTTCTAAGATCACAGCGGCCTCCTGCAGGGACAGGCCGGAAAAGTAGTGGAGCGTCAGCAGCTCCCGGTCCAGGGGCGGCAGTTCCGAGATGGCTTTCCACAGGCAGCGGCTGCGCTCCTTTTGCAGATAGACTGTCTCCGGTGTGACAGTGGATGCCATGGACTGCAGCGGTTCCGAAGAAACTTCCCATTTCCGCTTTCGCAGGTGGTCGATCCACAGATTTTTGCAGACCCGCAGCAGCCAGTAGCGGAAAGAGGGCACATTGTTCGGAAGGCTCAGATAGGCTTTGACGAAGGCATCGGAAGCGATATCCTGGGCCAGATGGCTGTCACCGGACAAAGCGGTGCAGTACAGCAGCGCCATGCCGTAGTATTTATGGTACAGTTCTTCCAACAGGTCCGCGTCCATGGATTTCCACCCCCTTTCACTTTATAAACGGATGAAACGCTTCTTTGTGACATATTTTAGCATTGAAAAATTTTTATGGCAATGCTATACTGGAAAAAGAGTTGCATGGCAGGGCAAACTGCCCTATCGTGGTTTTTGAGGTGTGTTGAAATGGAAAAACAGAGACTTTTTTCCGATAGACAGCTTGTACGGTTGATTATCCCCCTGGTGATCGAACAGGGACTGACCATATTGGTTGGCATGGCGGACGGTGTCATGGTGGCATCCGTAGGCGAGGCGGCTATTTCCGGTGTTTCCCTGGTGGATATGATCGCGGCGGTGATTTTGGTGCTGTTCGCGGCTCTGGCTACCGGCGGTGCGGTGGTCACAAGCCAGTTTCTGGGGGCCCGGCAGATGGAAAAGGCCCGGCGCAGTGCTGGGCAGCTGATCTTGATGGCGGTTTCTCTGGGTGTGCTGATCATGGTACCCTGTTTGCTCTTTTCTGAGCAGCTGCTGATGCTGTGCTTCGGTGCCATTGAGGAAGATGTGAAGGCCGCGGGCCTTATTTACCTGAGGGTTACCGCTTTTTCTTTCCCTTTCCTGGCGCTGTATAATGCCGGAGCGGCCATTTACCGCAGCGTGGGCAACAGCAAGGTGTCCATGCAGGCAAGCATGCTGATGAACGTGATCAACGTGGCGGGCAATGCCTTCTGCATTTTTGTGCTGAAATGGGGCGTCTACGGTGTAGCGGTGCCCACCCTGATCTCCCGAATGGCGGCGGGTATCTACATGATGGTGAAGGCTGCCAGCCCCAAGCTGTCCCTGCGGCCCACAAAGCAGGGGCTGACCTCCATCGATCAGCGGATGATGGGCAATATCCTGCGAATCGGTATCCCCTCTGCCTGCGAAAACTGCTTCTTCTCTCTGGGACGGCTGATCGTTGCCAGTATGATCACACTGTTTGGAACCAGCCAGGTTTCCGCAAACGCCGTGGCGGGCAACATTGACCGTCTGGGCATCATCATCGGACAGGCCATGGGCCTTGCTATGGTGACGGTGGTGGGCCAGTGTGTGGGTGCCCGGGACACGGAGCAGGTCACTTACTATACCAAAAAGCTGCTGGGCTGGACTTATCTGGTTCAGGGTATCACCAATGTGCTGATCGTCCTGTTCGTGGGCAATCTGGTGGATTTCTATTCCACCCTGGCTCCCGAGACCCGGGCATTGGCTATGAAGCTTTCCACCATCCATGCAAGTCTGGCAATTATTTTCTGGCCTGTGTCCTTTGTTCTGCCCAACGCTTTGCGGGCGGCCAATGACGTGAAATTTACCATGTGGGTGGGCATCGGCTCCATGATGGCCTGCCGGATCTTCGGCTCCTGGCTGCTGTGTGTCCACTTCGGTATGGGTGCCGTGGGTGTCTGGATCGCCATGACCACCGACTGGGTCTGCCGTACCAGCTTCTTCGTACCGAGAATGGTAAGGGGCAAGTGGAAGACCAAGTATAAACCGGAATAAAATACAATGTAGGGCGGAGGCCTGCCTCCGCCGGGTACTTCACGATTTTGAGCACATGGATGTTACGGCTCAGTTATCGGTACGGCCCGGCGGGGGCAGGCCCCCGCCCTACAGATCGTTATACTATTTTGCCCATTCCGGGATCTTTTCAAACACCTTCGTTTCGCCCTTCCAGGGGAAGCTGATGCGGCAGGAGAAGAGCATAGGCTCGTTTTTTTCGCTGCGGGAGCCGTATTTGTGGTCGCCCACCAAGGGGAAGCCACGGCTGGAAAACTGTACTCTTATCTGATGGCTTCGCCCGGTATAGAGCCGGATGCGGACCAGGCTTTCTTCCCCGGCGGAGATTCGTTTGAATTCCAGCCGGGCCTTTTTCACGCCGCCGCGCTGGCGCTTCACCACGAAGACCTTATTCTTTTTGCTGTCCTTCCAGAGAAAATCCTCCCAGTCGCCGCTTTCCGGGGGCGTTCCGTGGACCATGGCCATGTATTCCTTCAACATGGTGCCCTCCTGCGCTGCTTTGGACAGTTCTGCCGCGGCCTGCTTGGTCCGGGCGAAGATCATGACACCGCCCACGTTTTTATCCAGCCGGTGGATGGGGAAAACTTCCCCGCCCAGCTGTTCTTTCAACGCCGCCGGGACCTCTGCTTCCGAATCCAGCCCCACAGGTTTGACGAGAACGGCGATATGTTTATCAGAATAGAGAATTTCCATGAGAGACCTCCCCTACAGAATAGGATTTTCCGTATTATACCACAAACTTCTCACATAGGAAAGAGTGACCATTGATTCCTTGACAACATCCTGTATAATATAGGTAAGAAATGGAGGATGGAACCATGACCACGAAAGAATTCCAGCGTAAATCCCCACTGATGATCTTCTTAAGCTACTTCAAAAACCATAAAAAGCTCTTCGCCATTGATGTAAGCTGTGCTGTAGGCATTGCGGCCATTGATCTGGCCTTCCCTCTGGTGACGAGGTCTGCCCTGTATGACCTGCTGCCCAACCAGCTGTACCGGACATTCTTTGTCATCATGGCGGCGGTGGTGTGCAGCTATGTGCTGCGGTCGCTGCTGAACTTTACGGTAGCCTACCTGGGCCATACCTTTGGCATCCGGGTGGAGGCGGATATCCGCAAGGACCTGTTCGCCCATATGCAGGAGCTGAGCTTTGATTTCTATGACCGGAACCGGACGGGCAAGCTCATGTCCCGGCTGACATCGGACCTGTTCGAACTGACGGAGCTGGCCCACCACGGCCCGGAGGACTTACTGACCTCGGTACTGACCATCGTGGGCGCCTTGACGGTAATGGCCTCCATCCGCTGGCAGCTGGCAGTCATCGTGGCGCTGACCATTCCGGTATTCCTGATCGTGGTCATGGCCATGCGCAAGCGTATGGGCCGGGCTTCCAAAGCTTCCAAAGAAAAGATCGCCCATATCAATCAGGAAATTGAAAGCAGCCTCTCCGGTGTCCGCACCGCCAAGGCCTTTGCCAACGAAGCCACGGAAAGCGCCCGTTTTAACGCCGCTAATGAGCAGTTCAAGACTGCCAAGCGGGAATTCCACAAGGCCATGGGTATGTTTCACAGCTCCGTTGAGTTTTTCCTTTGCAGTCTGAATGTCATCGTCATCGGTGTTGGCGGCTATTACGTGATGCGTGGGGAAATGGACTACCGGGATCTGGTGACCTTTAACCTGTACATCGCCTCCTTTGTCAGCCCCATGCGCAAGCTCAGCAGTTTTTCTGAGATGTTTGCCAACGGTTTCGCGGGACTGAACCGTTTCGTGGAGGTCATGCGGATGGAGCCTACCGTGCAGGATAAGCCCAATGCAAAGACCTTGGAAAATGTCCGCGGTGAGATCACCGTTCAGAATGTGTCCTTCGCCTATGACGGAGACCTGGATGTGCTCCACGATGTGTCTCTGGAAGTAAAACCCGGCGAGACCATTGCTATCGTGGGGCCCTCCGGCGGCGGCAAGACCACCTTGTGCCAGCTGATCCCCCGGTTCTATGATGTGTCCAGCGGCGCTATCCGCATCGATGGGCTGGATATCCGGGATGTGACCCAGCGAAGCATACACGAGAATCTGGGCATCGTCCAGCAGGATGTGTTCCTGTTTGCGGATACCATTTTCGAGAATATCCGCTACGGAAAGCCCGAGGCCACTATGGAGGAGGTCATCGAGGCAGCTAAGAAGGCGGAGATCTACGAGGATATCCTGGCCATGCCCCAGGGTTTCGATACCTATGTGGGCGAAAGGGGTACCCTGCTTTCCGGCGGACAGAAGCAGCGTGTGGCAATTGCCCGGATCTTCCTGAAGAATCCGCCTATTCTGATCCTGGACGAAGCCACTTCTGCTCTGGACTCCGTCACCGAAGCCAAGATCCAGCGGGCCTTCGACAACCTGGCTGTGGGCCGTACCACGCTGATCATTGCCCACCGCTTAAGCACCATCCGCAATGCCAGCCGGATCGTGTCTATTGCCGACGGTGTCATCACCGAATGCGGCACTCATGCGGAGCTGGTGGGGACCGGCGGTGTCTATTCCCAGCTCTACAAAACCCAGAACGCCTTGGCCCTGGAAGCTATGAAATAATGATATGGGATGTTCATTATGAAGACGGAGATAACAACAGTCCAAGAAAATAAGACACTGGATCTATGCAAATTTATTGCCAGTATCTTTATCGCAGCTACCCATTTGCCTTCATTCTTACCAACGGAGGCTACGGAAATCTATTTTACCCAATGGTTTTCACGATTTTTCGTCCCGTTCTTTTTTCTGTCTACCGGCTATTTTTTTCAGAAGGCATTAGACAAGCGGAAATCTTTGAAGAGAATCGCATGGCTATTTGCTTTGAGCTATATGCTCTACTTGCCAGCTATTCTGGAGGGGGCAACAGATGTTTCTGGCGTAATATCTAAGCTACGTTGGAACCTGATTATCGGATATGAACACTTGTGGTATTTGAGTGCAACTCTGGAAGGCCTTCTGGTTTGGTACGTGCTGGAAAAGATTCCGGTGATTTCTGATCTGTTCCGCAAGATAGGAATCCCACTTTGCATATGTTTATTTTTGATTGGCGCACTGCTGGATGAACATTATCGATTGCTGGATAGCAATGTGCTTCAAAGCGTGGGAGATTTTGTGCTGATTTTTGGTGGTCCCCGGAATGTAGTGTTCATGGGTTTTCCTCTTTTGTATTTGGGTGGAAGTCTGGCGCGGTATGAAAAGAAGCTTCGCAAAGTTTCCACAGTGTTGCTGGTGCTGGGGTGGTTCCTGTTTCGGGGTGCGGCATTTTGGGAATGCGGCTACTTGTATGGGGCGTTAGGACCGGAGATTACCAATGATATAACCTTCTTTGGCTGCTGGCCTGCGGTGTTCCTGTTCCTTCTGTCCATTAAATTTCAGATCCCTATTCCAGAGCAGTTTGCCAAGCTGTTGCGGAAATTGTCTGAGTACATATATATCTTGCATCCATTGGTGGCGATGCTGATCACTCATTATCTGCCTCTAACACCACTGTCTCTCTGGCTGAGTACCATCACTATGTGCAGTTTGCTGTATATTCTGCTGGAAAAACAGTTCGTATCCAAAAAACAGGAGACCGTCAAATGACGGTCTCCTTTGCGTATGTAGAGGATTAAGCCTTTTCCAGCAGTTCCTTCAGGTAAGCGATGTTCTCTTCCAGCTTTTCCCGGGTGGGCTTCTCGTTGGAGAAGTCTTCCACGGACAGCCAGCCGTCGTAGCCGACCTTCTTCAGGGCCTTGATCAGGGCAGCCAGGTTGGCGGAGCCCTTCTTCATGGGCATCCAGGACTGATTGTACTTGGTGGCACCGAACTCGTCCTCACCGGCGGGGGTCAGAGCGGCGTTCTTCACATGGACGTGAGCCAGGTACTTGCCCAGCATCTCGAAGCCCAGCTGGTAAGCCTCATAGCCTTCGTAGACCATGTTGCCGGGATCGTAGATCAGACCGAAGTATTCAGGATCGAAGCCGTCCAGAACACGCAGGGCAGAGGAAGCGGAGGAAATCATCATGCCGTGATGGGTCTCGATCAGGAACTTGACACCGTACTTCTTCAGCAGGGGCTCGCACTCGCGCAGATAAGCCCGGTACTCGTTGAACTGATCCCAGTAAGGACGGTTGGGGTCGTAGGTAGCCATGGGGCCGCGGACGGTCTTGCAGCCAATAGCGGCAGCGGCGGCGATGGTATTCTCAATCTCCTCGGGAGCGCCCTTCAGGGTGGTGGCCAGGTTGCAGATGGTCAGACCTGCTTCATCACACAGGGCCTTGACCTTCTTACACTCGTTCATAATGTCGTCAACATTCAGAGTGGAGTGGTTGTCGGTCCAGTAGCGGAAAGCGTACTGAGCCTCCTTGGGATAGTTGGCGAACATGGCCTTCAGGGGGGACTCGCCTTCGGTCTTGTCAACACGCCACTCGACACCTTCATAGCCCATTTCCTTCAGGACGGCAACGGACTCGGCCAGATCGTACTCAGGCAGGCTGACGGTATAAACTGCTAATTTCATGGGGCATCTCTCCTTACATTTTTTATTGTTCCTTGTTCATTATAACGCACGTATGGAGAGAATACAAGTGCAAATGTGGCAATATCCAACAAATACAGGGCGTAATGTACTTTTCTTGGTCGCCAAGAAAAGTACCAAAAGAAGGCGACTTAAGGGGCGCTTCGAAAAGACAGAAATTGTGGTATGATTGCCACTGGCAATCATCAATA